>NZ_DASWSJ010000115.1:0-31704 GCF_036402745.1 Actinophytocola sp.
TCCAGCGGGTGGCCGGCGGCCATCTTGGCGACGTTGGCCGCGCTGTGGAAGCTGTCCGCGTCGGCGTACGGCACGCCGAGCTCGCGGGCCAGCGCCTCACCGACGGTGGACTTCCCCGACCCGGTCACCCCCATGACGACGACGAGCATGCGTCCACGTTAGTGCTCCGCCAGGGTTCGGCACGTTTCCCGGCGGCCCGGTCGACCGCTGGCCGCGTTGTCGGAACGAAGCCCTAGGCACTGGCCTCGTCGTCGAGCAGCGGCCGCGCGGCGTCGACCCGGCGCTGGATGACCTCGACGGCCTCCTCGTCCTGGTCGGTGGGGAAGACCCAGTCCCCGGTGGGCGTGGTGAACCGCACCGCGGCACCCGGGGTGAGCCGCACGCTCTTGGCCTCCTTGCCCGGGAACTCCTGCTTCCCCTCGATGGCGATGCGGTGCGGCCCGACCCAGGAGACGTCCTCCAGCGGGAACCGGCCGCCCAGGACCGCGATCTCGATGGTCCCGACCCGCAGCACGGTCGAGCGCTCCCCGCGCGCGGGGAAGGGAACCTCGATGGGCAGGTCGGCGAGGTCGGTGCTGAACGGCTGCAGCACGACCGCCCGCGCGTACCGGCCGGGCAGCCAGCCGAGATAGAACCCCGCGACCGTGCCGACGAGCATCAGCAGGCCGACGACCGGCAGCGGAAGGTCGCGGACGTACGCCGCGGCCGTCATACCGGTGAAGAACCCGGCGAACGCCCCGAACGCGCCGGCGCCGCCGGGCCAGTTGTGTGGCGCGTCGGCCCGGAACAGCGCGCCGACGACCGCGGCGGCGAGGATGATCCCTGGCCAGCCGGCGTAGGCGACGCTGATCCGCTGGGCGACCTCAGCCCGGCCCTGGCTCGCCATCACGAGGAGCAGGACCATGGTGAGCCCCAACGCCGGCGGCACCGCGTAGGCGAGGACGGCGAACGTCCGGCCCCTGCTCAGCCGGGCCCGCAGCTCGTCGGTCATGAGTACAGGTCTCCCCGCTTGGTCCACCAGTCCTCGGTCTCGTACGGCCCCGGCTCGCCGCGCCACCGCTCGCGCACCTTCTCGCGCTGCTGGTACCCGTCGTCGACCAGCGTGCCGTGCTTGTCCTTGGCCTTCTGGGCGTCGGCCTCGTCGGTGGTGGCGGTCTGCGTGGTGCTGACCTTGGCCTTCTCGCGGGCGACGTCCAGCCCCAGCTTCGGCACCGCCGGCAGCGCGCCGTCGAGGACGTCCACGAGCTCGCCCGGCGTGATCTTCGGGGTGAGGAGCGTGTCGAGGCGGTCGGCGAGCTTCTTGAGGTTGCCGCTGATCAGCTTGAGCGAGCCCACGAGCTCGTCGAGCTTGCCGGCGATGCGCCGCACCAGGTTGCTGACGCGGATCATCGTGTCGGCCAGGAACTCGGCCGCGGTCGCCCCGAACGTGAGCGGCGCGAACGCGAACTTGGCCACGGCCTTCTCCAGCAGGTCCCAGACGAACCCGGCGATCATGTCGCGGATGACGCCGCGGATGCCGGCGATCCAGGTACCGGCCTGCGCGGTGAGCTCGGCGATCTCGGTGCAGGTCATGCCCGCACCGCGGATCTGCAGCTCCCGCTGGCCCATCGCCTCGGTGAACGCCGGCACCGAGGACGAGCCGCCGTTGACGTAGGTGGGGATCTCCTTGCCCAGCGCGGCCTTCTGCCGGTCCGCGATCTCGTCGAGGTTGATCGCGGTGTCGTTCCACTGCTGGACGGCGTTCTGCACGACGTCCGGGTTGCCGACGGTGAAGTCGAGCGGCGCGCGCAGGATCGCGATGTGGTCGATGATCCAGCCGATGACCGAGGAGCCGAGCGTGTCGATCGGGTTGGCGAGCGCGCCCAGCAGGTCCAGCCCCACGGCGACGCCGTTGAGGACCATGCTGTCGCCGTCGGCGGCGCCGAAGGACTGGCCGAGCTCGTAGAGGGACTCGGCGGGGCCGGCTCCGGACAGCTGGTCAACCATGCGTGTCACCCCCGAACCGCTGGACCTGGTTCTGCTCGTTGTCGTCGTACCAGGTGGCCGCGTCGCCGACCGCGGTGGCGTCCATGCCGACGTTCTTGCCCAGCAGCATCAGCCCCTCGGCGGCCCGGTTGGCCGCCGCGCGGGCGTCGTCGACGAACAGCTGCGCGATGATCCCGAAGGAGAAGACGCCGTAGTCGATCGCGCCGACCTTGTCCGACGCGGCGAGGATCTCGTCGGACCTGCCGTGCATGCCGCCGGCGAACGTGCGCAGCTCGCCCGTGTCGACCTCGGTCCCGCCGGTCACTGCTGGCGCCCCGGTCGCTTGCGCAGCACGGCGCCGTACTCCGCCTCGGGATCGCGCTCGACGCGGCCGTCCGGCTCGGGCGTGGGCATGAACTGGCGCAGGAAGTCCATTGTGGACTCATCGCCGAGCTGGCGCACCGACGCCTCCACCCGGGCGGAGGCCTGGCGCTGCGCCTCGTGGACGGTGCGCATGACGAGCGGGCCGAGCTCGTCGGGCGTGAGGCCGGATGCCTTGGCGGAGAAGGAGATGTCCTGCAGCGCGCCGGTCGGGGAGAGGGTGACCGTGACCGCGCCGTCGGCGGAGGAGGCGGTGGCCGTGGCCGCCGTGATCTCCTCGCGCAGGCGGCCGGCCTTGGCGGCCAGGCCGTCGGCCTGCTGGCGCAGGGTTTGCAGCATGGACTCAGGCTCCATGCCGGCGAAGGGGTTCGGTTGCATGGTGTCCTTCCGTCAGGCCTTGGTGAGCAGTTCGTCGAGCTGGCGGGTGATCGCCTGCTCGGTGCCGGGGAGCAGGGTCACCCAGTCCTTCTTCCTGGTGACGTTCCGCAGCCAGGCCTCAACCTGGTCCCGCTGGTCCTCGAAGCCTTGCTTGAGCTGGACGAGCTTGTCCGGCGACACGGTCATGCCCGGCCGCTGCCCGGACCCCTCGTCCGCACCGGTGTCGAAGAACACGGTGCTCATCCCCCCTCGCCCCACACGCCCTTCATGCAGGCTAGCGCACCTGCGTGACGTTCCGTGGCGAGACGGGCGACCTGGGTCACCGGTTCCGCGGCTGGCCCGATCGGTCCAGCCGCTCGGGCTTCGCTTCCGGCGGAGCTGGCGGAACCTGGCGCGACCTCCCCTCGACGTCGGCCAGCGAGATGGTCCCGGACGTGCCGCGGAGGCCGAAGCCGTAGCGGTACTCGCCGGTGAGCACGGTGCCGATCGTGTTCGTGCGCAACGGTTTCCACGCGCCACCGGTGAACGCGTAGGACGTGATCGTGTCGCCGGCGACGGTGAGGGCGAAGCGGTCGCCGGGTGCGAGGGTCAAGGGCGCGTCGCCCGGGGTGTCCAGGAAGGACCCGTTGACCCGGACGTTGATACCCGACCGCTTGCGCGTGTTGTTGTACCAGGCCGTCACGTAGTTGTCGGCATCCTTGACCCAGCCCACGAACACGCTGTCCTCCGGCGCGCCCGTCCCGGCCAGCGCGCCGATCGTCACGGCCGTGAACGCGTCGGCCGAGCGGACCGGAGCGGGGCCGGCCACCACGGTGAAGAACGGGTCGGCCGAGGTCGCCGTGAGGAGCCCGTCGCCCGTGGTCAGGGTCGGCACGCGCTCGCCCGGGTTCGGCTGGTGCGGCACGTAGGACCCGGCCGTGTCGAAGGAGTCGCTCAGGTCCACCGACGGGTAGGCGAGCGGGTCCAGCGGCACGGTGAACGACGCGTACGGGCTCGCCGCCCCACCGCCGGCGAACGTCGTGAACGCGCGGACCGGGTAGCGGTCGGGCCGCACACCGGGCGGCGGCGTGACCGTCCACCTGGTACCGAACCGGCCGCCGGGGCGGACGACGTGGGCCGACGCCGGGCTCGTGGCCCGCACCGACCAGCCCGGCGGCACGGCCAGCGTCGTGCGCACGCCGGTCACCGCGCGGCCGGTGTCGTTCACGTACGTGGTCGTGAAGTCCGGCGCGACGGACACCGTGCCGGTCGGGAAAGACCACGCGCCAAGTTCCGTCACGCCGACCTTCGCGCCGGGCGGGTTGGTGAACACCACGCGGATCTTCGACGTCACGACCGCGGGGAAGGTGATGTGGTTCAACGCGTTCCCCGCCGGCACCTCGGGCCGGCGGCGTTGCTCGGGGACCGGCTGCCAGGTCGAGCCGTCCCACGTCTGCACCGAGTAGGCCGCGGGTGTCTTGACCCCACCGCCGTCGTCGTACAGGTACATCCGCACGTCGCTCACCGGCGTGGGCACGCCGAAGTCCACCCCGAGGTGGTCCGAGGCGTTGGGGGAGTTGTAGTTCGTCCACCGGCTGTGCGGGATGTCGTCGTAGTAGATCCGCCCGTCCACCGCATCCCACGTGCTGTCGATCGCGTTGGTGTAGGACGCGAACGGCCGCGGGTAGCCCGTGCCGTTCGGGTTCGCCGCGTCGTCGACCGGTGCCGCCGTGGCCACCTGCGCGGTGCCGACCCGGAGCGTCACCGGGCCGAGCGAGGCGCGGCGCGCGACCGGGCGGCCGTCAACGAACACCTGCAGCCCGGCGCCCTGGTGGTACCGCGACCCGTCCCGGTCCCACAGCACGGTCACGTTGTGGCCGCGGTAGGGCGTGTTCTCGAGCGCGAAGTAGTCCCAGGACGGCGGCACCAGCGGGTTCACCACCAGCCGGTCGTCCGCGGAAGGCCGCAGCCCGACCAGCCCGTTGATCACCAGGTCGGTGAACGTCGAGTGGTTGTAGTGCTCGCTGTGCCCGCGGCTGTCGTAGATCCACCGGTCCTCGTCCGGGTGATGCGCCTCCGCCACATAGGGCACCCCGCCCTTGTACTGCGTCAGCGCATAGTCACGCAGCAACGCGTAGTAGTCCGCTGTGGACACCGAGGCCGGCGAGCGCGCGTTCAGCAGGTTCGCGAGTCCGGTCAGCGTCTGCGAGGTCGAGTACGGCCAGCTCGGCCCGTTCCACCGGCAGCACCCGGCGAGCGCGTCGCGCATGAACCACGGCGACCGGCGCTCCACAGTGGTCGGACCGTACGGCGCGGCGAACCCCGCCGGGTCCGTCAACGAAGCCCACGCCGCGTCGGTGGACGGCTCGGCCAGGTCGAACATCCACGGCACGAACCCGATCTCCTCACGCGAGGACACCAGTCCCTCCGCGGGATCCAGATCCGCACGCGCCTTGTGGTAGAAGAACTGCCGCGCCGGGTCCCACAGGTGCCGGTACATCGCGTCCCGCAACGCCGACGCGCGCTGGTCGAACGATGCGGCCAGCCGCGAGTCACCGGCGAGCCGGGCGATCGCGGCAATGGAACGCGCGTCCCCGTACTGGTAGGCGTTCAGCGTCGGCCGGTAGCCGGCGCCGCCGTGGTACGGGTCGGCGGGGTCGGTCTCGTACGACGACGCGGTGAACTCCATCGCGTCCCACACCGGCACCGACCAGTACAGGCCGAGCCGCGGGTTGAACTGGTGGCCCCACTTGTCGTACTGCCGCACCAGGTCCGGCAGCAGCGCCGTCACGAACGTGCGGTCGCCGGTGACCAGGTAACGCTGGTACGCGGCGGTCGCGGCCCAGAAGCTGTACTGGTGGGCCCAGTCGTCGGTGTCCTTGTTGAGGTAGTCCTCCTTCGGCTTGGGTCCCGCACCCGGACCCTGCAGCCAGTACCGCAGGTAGTCGTCGAGCGGTCGGCGGTCCCGCAGCCAGCGGCCCTCGGCGATGTGGTGCCCGGCCGCCGCCACGATCCCGCCCAGCGGTGCCGAGTAGCCCGGCGGGTTGTGGAACTCCGTCACGAGGTAGCCGGAGGCCTGGTCGGTGTAGCGCAGGTGCCGCTTGTAGGTGCTCCACCGGTAGTAGTAGACGTCCTGGATGGACCGGTCGGGCACCTCCAGGAACGGGATGTTCGCCTTGTACCACTCGGGTTCGGCGAACCCCCGCAGCAGCGCGTCGTGGTCGAGCACGGCGGTGCCGCTGCCGACGGACGGGTACGGCTCGGCCGGTGTCGCTGAGCCGGCCGGGCCGGCCGTGGCGCTCGAGGGCACCACGACCGGCACGACCGTCGTCACCAGCACCGCCGCGAGCGCGAGCGCGATGCGGCGCACGGCGCTACCGCCCGGACCCGTACAGCGAGGCCACCTCGGCGTCGGGCAGCGCCCGGTCGTACACGTGCACCTGGTCGATCGCGCCGCGCCAGTAGTCGACCGGGTTGCCGCCGAACTTGGCCCGCCCGATCACCGTGTTGCCGCGCGCGTCACTGCCCACGCACGCGGTCTGCTGCCCGGCGAGCTGGCCGTCCACATAGAGCTTCAGCGTGCCCGACACCACGTCCCGGACGCCGACCAGGTGGTACCAGCGGCCCGGCTGCGGCGCGGCCGGCGCGAGGGCCCGGACCCCGACGAAGCTGAACGCGAACCGGTTGTCCGCCCCCGAGTACTGCAGGAAGAACCCGCTGTCCGCGCTACCGTCCTGGCTGACGGCGGTGGCGAACCCGCCGAGGCTGTCGAGCTTGACCCACGCGGCCACCGAGTAGTTGCCCTTGGTGTCGAGCAACGCCGTGCCGGTGTCCACCTGGGCCGTGCCGGCGAACTGGAGCGCCTGGCCGTCGTGCCCCGCCGTCCACGTGGGACCGTCGACCAGCGTGGCGTTCCGGCCGCCGACCGCGTCCGCGGTGGTCGTGCCGGAGCCCTCGCTGAACGGGTAGTAGTGGATGCCGTCCGGACCGGGCGTGCCGGGCGGGGGCGGCTGGGTGCCGCCGCCGGAGCCGTCGGCGCCCGCGATGATCTCCTGGTTGACGGCCCGCACCTGCGCGAAGTCCATCTTCTCGACCTGCCGGTCGTAGGTGAAGAAGCCGTTGACCTCGTGCTCCACGTCGGTGATCTGGGTGTAGATCGCCGCGGAGATCCCGCAGCTCTGCGCGGACTTCAGCACGTCGCGCTGGTTCTCGACGTAGCGGCGGGTGAGCGTGGCCGAGTCCGGCGTCATCTCGTAGGCGTGGCCGTCGCCGAACCACATGTGGTCCTTGACCTCCAGGCCGAACCCGCCGTGTTCGCCGTCCACCGCCACCCGGTGCGCGTCCGGCACCGGCTGCGCCGGCCCGACGTAGGCGTGGTGGTCGAGGATGTCGCCGCGGCCCGAGTCACCCTTGGAGGCACAGCAGTTCACCCCGCTGTGCGCGTTGACGAGCCGGCTCGGGTCCTGCGCCTTCACCTCGTCGGCGATGCGCCCGGTGGCCCCGCGGTCCCACTCGCCCCAGCCCTCGTTGAACGGCACCCAGGCCACGACCGACGTCCAGCTCTTGTGCTGGTCCACCATGGTGTGCAGCTCGGCCTCGAACTGGGTCTGCGCGTACTTCGGCGGGAGCTCGTTGGTCGTCTTCATCGCCGGCATGTCCTGCCACACCAGCAGTCCCAGGTGGTCGGCGTGGTAGAACCAGCGGTCCGGCTCGACCTTGATGTGCTTGCGGACCGCGTTGAAGCCCATCACCTTGTGCTGCTCGAGGTCGAACCGCAGCGCCTCGTCGGTGGGCGCGGTGTGGATGCCGTCGGGCCAGAAGCCCTGGTCGAGCGTGGCCATCTGGAAGACGATCTTGCCGTTGAGCGTCATCCGGAGCTTGCCGTCGGCGCCGGGCTTCATGCCGATCTCGCGCATGCCGAAGTAGGAGCCGACCTGGTCGACCGTCCTCTTGCGACTGTCGAGCAGGGACACCTTGAGGTTGTAGAGGAACGGCGAGTCCGGCGACCACAGCTTGGCCTGCGGCACCGGCAGGCGCAGCGGGCTGTTCGCCGGCCCACGGACCCGGCCGACCTCACGCTGCCCGTCGTAGGCGACGGCCTCGACCGTGGCCGCGCCACCCTCGGTGCGGGCGGTCACCGCCAGGCTGCCGTCGGCCAGGTGCGGGGTCGTGTCGAGCTGGGTGATGTGCTTGGGCGCCACCGGTTCCAGCCACACGGTCTGCCAGATGCCCGAGCTGGCGGTGTAGAAGATGCCGCGGTCGGGGGTGCGGCGCTGCTTGCCCACCGGCTGCCAGGTGGCGTCGGTGAGGTCCTCGACGCCGACGATGACCTCCTGCGGCCCGCGCTTGGTCAGCGCGTCGGTGATGTCCGCGCTGAACTTGTCGTAGCCGCCCTTGTGCGCGGCCACGAGCTTGCCGTTGACCCACACCTTGGCGTCGTAGTCCACCGCGCCGAAGTTGAGCATGAGCCGGTCGCCGCGCCAGCGGGACGGCACCTCGAACGTGCGCCGGTACCACATCCGGTCCTCGCTGCGCTGGATCCCGGACAGGGCCGACTCGATCGGGTACGGCACGAGGATCCGCTCGCCGAGCGTCTGACCGACCGGCGGCGTGCCGAGCGACCCGGCCGCGGCGAACTCCCACACCCCGTTGAGGTTCTGCCAGCGGTCGCGGGTGAGCTGTGGCCTGGGGTACTCGGGTAAGGCGTTGTCCGGTCCCACCTGGGCGGTCCACGGCGTGGCCAGCGGCGGGGTGCCGGGCTGCCACACCGGGTCGGCGGTCGCGGGCGCGGACATCGCGGGTATCAGTGCCACGGTAGTGACAGTAGCCGCGAGCGCGCCGAGCACTCTTCGTCGAACGGGGGTCCTCATGGCAGGGTCGACCTCCTCCAAAATGGGTGGAACCGGGAGCTACCGCCTCCCACCACGCAGGTAGGCGCGGCTCAGATAGGCCTGTACGGCCACCACGACGGCCAGGAACGCACCACTGACCACGGACTGGTAGTGCGGGTTCAGCGTGCCGATCTGGTTGATCACGTTCTGGATGACGCGCAGCAGCAACACGCCGGCGAGCGTCCCGCCGACCGTGCCGGCGCCGCCGGTGAGCAGGGTCCCGCCGATCACCACGGCCGCGATCGCCTCCAGCTCGAGGCCCTCGCCGACGATCGTCACGCCGGAGGCCGAGTAGGCCGCGGCGAGCGCGCCGGCCAGGCCCGCGGTGAGGCCGCTGACCAGGTAGAGCAGCATCGTGTTGCGCGCGACCGGCAGGCCCATCAGGGTCGCCGCCTCCCGGCTGCCGCCGATGGCGAGCGTGGCGTGGCCGAACCTGGTGCGCTGCAACACGACCACGCCGGCCGCGAACAGCGCGAGCGTGATCCACACCGGGATGCCCAGGCCCAGGAACGTGCCCTGGCCGACCCGGGTGAGCCAGTCGTCGCGGGCCATCAGCCGGGTCGTCGAGCCCTCGTCGGTGATCGCGAGCAGCAGCCCGCGCGCGCCGAGCAGGGTGGCGAGCGTGACGATGAACGGTGCCAGCCGGCCGTAGGCCACGAGCGCGCCGTTCAGCAGCCCGATCGCCCCGCACACCGCCAGCGGCAGCAGCAGTCCGACGAGCCCGCCCCACTGGTTCCCGTACGCGGCAAGGACTCCGCCGAGCGCGTACACCGAGCCGACGGACAGGTCGATGCCGCCCGAGATGATCACGAAGGTCATGCCGAGCGCGACGATCGCGAGGAACGAGCTCTGGATCGCGATGTTCTGCGCGTTGCCGAGCGTGGGGAAGCTGTCGAACGCGACCGACGCGACGACCACCACCAGCGCGAGCACCACGACCGAGCCGCGCCGCTGCACGAGTGCCGCGAGCCATTCCTTGCGGGTCATCCCGCCGGTGGCCGGCGAGCCGTCCTCGACCGTGTGTGCCTGCTTGATCGCGGTCACTGGCCACCACCCGAACGGGAACGCTGCAGGTACATCGCGACCACGATGATCGCCGCCTGGACGATCTGCGCGGTGGAGTCCGGCAGGTTGTGCTTGATCAGCGTCGCGGTGATCAGCTGCATCAGCAGCGCGCCCGCGACCGTGCCGAGGATGCGCACCCGGCCGCCGGACAGCGGCGTGCCGCCGACCACGACCGCGGTGATCGCGGACAGCTCGTAGAGGTTGCCGATCGCCGACGGGTCGGACGCGGTGAGCCGGGCGGTCGCGACGATCCCGGCGACCGCGGCCAGCACCCCGCTCAGCACGTAGGTGAGCATCAGCACCCGGCGCACCGGCAGCCCGGCCAGCGCGCTCGCCGACCGGTTGCCGCCGACCGCGACCAGCTGCCTGCCGAACGTCGTGTACCGCACCAGCAACCACACCAGCCCGGCGAGGAGTGCGGCGATCCACACGACGACCGGGATGCCGAGCACCTTGCCGGAGCCCAGGTCCAGCAGCTCGGGGTTGCGGATGTCCTTGAGCTGCCCGTCGGCGAACACCAGCGCGAGCCCGCGCCCGCCGACCAGCAGCGCGAGCGTCGCGACGATCGGCTGGATGCCGACGACCGCGACGAGGGTCCCGTTGGCGAGCCCGCACAACGCGCCCGCGACCAGCGCCAGCCCGATCGCCGGCAGGATCCCGTAGCCCAGGTACAGCGGCAGGATCGCGGCGGCGATGGCCATCACCGAGCCGACCGACAGGTCCACGCCCTCGGTGCCGATCACGAGCGCCATGCCCAGCGCGACGATCAGCACCGGCGCGACCTGCACGAGCTGGGTGTTCAGGTTCGCGACGGTGGCGAAGTTCGTGGTGAACGCGAGGTTGTAGGCGACGAGCACGGCGATCGCCGCGTAGACCCCGTTGTCCCGCAGCCACGCCCGGGTCCCGGTGGTGCGCCGTGGCGCGGTGATGGTGCTATCCATCGCTTTCCTCCGCCAGCGCCGCGAGCAGGGCCGCCTCGGTGACCTCGTCGCCCTCCAGCCGGGTGACGACCTTTCCCTCCCGCAGCACGACGATCGCGTCCGAGCCCTCGATGACCTCGTCGAACTCCGAGGAGATCAGCACGACGCCGAGGCCGTCCGCGGCGAGCTCGTCGACCAGCGCCTGGACCTCGGCCTTGGCACCGACGTCGATGCCGCGGGTCGGCTCGTCCAGCAGCAGCACCTTGGGCTGCATGCACAGCAGGCGCGCGAGCAGGACCTTCTGCTGGTTGCCGCCGGAGAGCTCGCCGACGCGCTGGTCCGGGCTCGCCGCCTTGATCCGCAGCCGGCGCATGAACGTGTCCACGATGGAGTCCTGCCGCCGCCGCGACACCAGCCCGGCGGCGGAGAGCCGGGGGAGCGCGGCCAGCACGATGTTCTCCCGCACCGAGAGCTCCGGCAGGATGCCGTCGGCCTTGCGGTCCTCGGGCAGCATCACCACGCCGGCCCGCATCGCCGCGGCCACCGAACCGGTGCGCAGCCGCCTGCCGTCCACGAGGATGTCGCCGGCGTCGAGCGGCAGCGCGCCGGCGATGGCCATCGCGGTCTCGCTGCGGCCGGCGCCCAGCAGCCCGCCGAGTCCGACGATCTCGCCGGGCCGGACGGTGACGTCCACGCCGTGGAGCCGGTGCTTGGCGGTGAGGCCGACGGCCTCGAGCACGGGTGCGGTCTCGGCCGCGGTGTGCTCGCCCTCGAACTTGGTGGCGCCCTCGCGGCGGACCTCCTCGAGGTCGCGGCCGAGCATCATGGCCACCAACCGCAGCCGCGGCAGGTCGGCGAGCGGGCCGGTGTGCACGAGCCTGCCGTCGCGCAGCACGGTCACCCGGTCGCAGATCCGGTACAGCTCGTCGAGTCGGTGGCTGACGTACAGCACGGCGACGCCGTCCGCCCGCAGCCGCTCGATGATCGCGAACAGCGTGTCGACCTCGCGCGGCTCCAGCGACGACGTCGGCTCGTCGAGGATCACCACGCGGGCCTTCGTGTCGGCCGCCCGCGCCACCGCGACCATCTGCTGCACGCCCATGCCGAGCGTGCGCAGCGGCCGGGTGACGTCGACGGGCACGCCGTAGGAGTCCAGCAGCGCCTGGGCCGCCCGGTTCATCGCCCGGAAGTCGACCAGGCCGAACCGGGTCCTCGGCTCGCGGCCGAGGTAGAGATTGCTCGCCACCGACTGCAGCGGCACCAGGTTGACCTCCTGGTACACGGTGCTGATGCCGGCAGCCTGCGCGTCCAGCGGCCGGGCGAAGTGGACCCGCCGGCCGGCGTGGTCGAGGGTCCCGTCGTCCGGCGCGTACACGCCGGTGAGCACCTTGATCAGGGTCGACTTCCCCGCGCCGTTCTCCCCGACCAGGGCGTGCACCTCACCGGCGTGCAGCTTCAGGTCCACATCGGACAACGCGACGACACCGGGGAACCGCTTGCCGACCGCGGTGGCGATGAGCACCGCCTCGCCGCCGGCCACTGTGCTGGCGTCCATGGGCCTGCGCCGTCCCGGCCGTCAGTACGCGTTCGCGACCTCGCCGCCGGCGTTGTCCTGGCCGTAGAGCTTGTCGCTGATCACGACGTTCTGCGACACCGGCTCGCCGGACAGGAACTTCTGCAGCGTCTCGAACGCCAGCGGGCCGAACCGCGGGTTCGACTCGACCACCGCGTACATCTCGCCGTCGACGATCTTCTGCACGGCGTTGCGGGTGCCGTCGATCGACACGACCTGCACGTCGGTGCCCGGGGCCTTGCCCGCGCTCTTCAACGCGACCAGCGCGCCGAGGGCCATCTCGTCGTTCTCCGCGTAGACGCCGTTGATGTCGGGCTGGGCCTGGATGATCTGCTCCATGACCTGCTGGCCCTTGTCCCGGGCGAACTCACCGGTCTGCTGCGCCACGATCTTGATGTCGGGCGCGATCGAGGCCAGCTCGTCGACGAAGCCCTTGGTGCGGTCGGTGGTCACGTTGTTGCCGGACGCGCCGAGCAGGATCGCCACCTTGCCCTTGTTGCTCAGCGCCTTGGCCATCTCCTGCGCGGCCCGCTTGCCCTGCTCGACGAAGTTGGAGCCGAGGAAGGCCACGTAGTCCTTGCAGGCCTGCGAGTTGACCTTGCGGTCGATCGTGAGCACGGGGATGTTCTTGGCGCGCGCGGCATCCAGCGCCGGCTCCAGCCCGTCGGAGTTCAGCGGCGCGACGACCAGCGCCTGCGCACCCTTGTTGATCATGTCCTGGATGTCCGAGATCTGCTTGCTCAGCTGGGAGTTCGCGTTCGTGGTGAGCAGCTGCTTGACGCCGACGCTGTTCGCCTCGTCCTTGATCGACTGGGTCTCGGCGATCCGGAACGGGTTGGCCTCCTTCTCCGACTGGGAGAAGCCGACGATCGCGTTCTTGAGGTCGATCTTGGTGGCGCCGTACTGGTCGAGCGTGCAGGTGGCGCCCGCGCCGCTCGGCGTCTCCGCCACCTGGGCGCCGCCGGTGCCCTGGGTCGAGCCACCACCGCCGCTGTTCTCGGACTTGGTGCACGCGCTCAGCGCGAGCGCCGCGCACAGGGCGGCGGCGCCGGCGAGGCGGACGGGGCGAAGGGAACGGAAGGCCGCCATTGGCTCACTCCTGGCCGATCACGGAGGTCGCTCCCGGAGCGGCAACCTCGCCGATCAAATTCAGTCACAACCGAAACTTATCTGTCAAGACTGGGCATGAATTTCCGACAAGTTCGATCAGAGCTTGAACAAACTCACCGCGCTCCGCTCAGCCGGAGCGGCGGACCGCCTTGGGCCGCGGGGTGGCCGGCACGCCGGCCACGTGCACCTGGATGCCCTGCTCGCGCAAGGCGTCCAGCTCGCCGGGGTCGGCCTGGTCGTCGGTGACGAGGTGCTGGATGTCCTCGGCCGCGACGGTCTGCAGGAGCGCGTCGGTGCCGATCTTGGTGTGGTCGGCGAGCACGACCACCTCGTCGGCCGCCGCGGCCAGCGCCCGGTCGACGCCGGCGACCGCGAGGTTGGGGGTGGACAGGCCCCGGGTGGCGGTGAGGCCGTTGCCGGAGATGAACGCGCGGGTGCCCTGCACGGTGGCGAGGGCCTGCTCGGTGGTGCCGCCGACGAGCGCGTGGATCGAGCCGCGCAGCGAGCCGCCGGTGACGACGACGTCCACCCCGCGCGCGCCGACGAGACCCCCGGCCACCAGCAGCGAGTTGGTGACGACGGTGAGCTCGGTGTGCCGGGTGAGCCGCGCGGCGAAGGCCTTCGTGGTGGTGCCGGCACCGACGACGATCGCGTCGCCGTCGCTCACCAGCTCGGCGGCGAGCTTGGCGATGGCCGCCTTCGCGTCGGCCGCGACCAGTGACTTCTCCGAGTAGGACGGCTCGTGGGACAGGCCGCCGGGCAGCACCGCGCCGCCGTGGCGCCGGTCGAGGAGGCCCTGCGCCTCCAGCGCCCGCAGGTCGCGCCGGACCGTCACCTCGGAGGTCTGCACCTGGCGTGCCAGCTCCCGCAGGGAGATGGCGCCGCTCGAGCGCACGAGCTCGAGGATGCGCTGCCGTCGTTCCGCCGCGAACACGGTCCCGACAGTAACGGCTGGAGCGCGTCCGCCGGGTCACGGGCGATGCGGTTCGTGCTCCAGGTGGTTCCTGGCGGACGGGTCGCCTCGTACCATCTTCGCGCCAGTCCTCGGAGGTCACCATGACGTACAGCCGCCGCCGGCTGCTCCAGGCGCTGGGCCTGGGCGCCGCGGGTCTCGGCGCCTGCGCACCGGCGCCACGCGACGTCGACGACCCCGAGGCGACGTCGTTCTCCTTCGCGTCGTGGACGCTGAACGAGGAGGCCGGCAAGCCCGTGGTGCAGGGGCTGCTCGACAAGGCGTCGTCGCGCGACGGGCTGACGATCAACGGAATCCCCTACCCCTACAACGAGTATCTCGACCAGCTGACCCTGCGGGTCCGGGGCGGCAAGCTCGTCGGCGCCGCGCAGCTGGACATCGCGTGGCTCGGCGCGCTGGCGTCGCTCGGCACGCTGCGCGACCTCGGCCCGGCGGCGGCCGGCGGTGGCTACACGAGGACCGCGCTGGCCTCCGGGCAGTACGACGGGAAGCAGCTCGGCCTGCCGTGGACCACCGGGGCCATCGGGCTGGTGTCCAACAAGGACCTGCTGGAGCGCGCGGGGATCAGCGCGGCCCCACGGTCCATTGAGGACTTCGAGGCCGCGCTCACCGAGCTGCGGGGCCTCGGCGTGGTGCCCTACGCCGCGCAGCTCAAGGACATCGTCGTGTGGATGCAGACGTTCGGCTGCACGCTGCTCGAGGGCGACGAGGTGACGATCGGCGACGAGGCGTCGGTCGACGCGGTCACCTGGTACAAGAAGCTGTACGACCAGAAGCTGATCGCCCCCGGCGTCGGCCGGTTCGACGCGCGGGCCCTGTTCGGCCAGGGCCGCGCGGCGATCTACGACGACGCGATCGTGGGCAAGGGCGCGGTGGTGGCCGACTCCCCGGACAAGGAGCTGGCCGACAAGCTCGACCCGCTGGCCCGCCCGGTCCTCGCCCCGGGCGACTCCCCGCGGGCGCTGCTGTGGGGCCACGTGATCGTGGTGATCGAGGGCGCGGCGGCGAACACGGCGACGTCGCTCGCCCGGTGGCTGACCTCCGACGACGAGGCGACGTCGACGTTCTTCGAGAAGCTGGCCCTGCCCCCGGCGACCGAGCGCGGCCTGGCGTCGGACGCGATGGTGAGCGACCCGTACACGAAGGCCTTCAGCGAGCGGGTGACGGCGTCGGCGACGCCCAGCCCGTTCTGGAAGTTCCCCGCGTACGCCCGGATGGAGGCGGTGGTCGCCGAGCAGGTCCAGGCGGTGCTCATCGGCAGCGCCTCCCCGGCCGACGCCATGCGCACCGCCGGCCAAGGCGTGCAGGCCCTGATCACGTAGCCGGCCGGCCGGGCCGGTTCCTGCGTGGCCTCCGGCCCCCGGAATCCATCCTACCGGCGGGCACCGACGGTTTCGGGCGGCGTCGGGCGGGGCTGTGGACAAGTCGCGATCGGTCTTGCGTCGGGGTGGACGCCGTCTGTAGGGTCAGGAAAGCGCTTGCCGGAAAGCGCTTTCCTGCTCCAGTTCTGACCACATCGACCCCCCAAGGTGGTGGGCGAAATGTCGAAATCGAGACGGTGGCTGGTAGCGATCGCCGGAGCGGTGCTTGCCGCCGGCCTGGTCGCGCCGACGAGCGCGGTGGCCCAGGCCGCCGGCCCGGCCGGGCCCGGCCCAGCCGGCGCCGACCCAGCGGACACAGCCAGGGCCGACCCGGCCGGCGCCAACCAGGCAGCCGCCGACGAACCGATCCAAAACCCCTTACCGGACCCCGTCCAGTCGAGCCTCGGGCTGACCGTGGAGGAGTTCGCGCAGTTCCCCAAGACCGAGCCCGTCCCCCCGCCGACCGACCCGCGGCTCATGCGGCACGCGCGCATCAACTACCTCGGCGAGGTGCCCGACGGCTCGGGCCGGCTGTACGTGCCGGACCTCAACGGCAAGATGTACCTGCTGGACCACGGCAGCCAGCACCTCTACCTCGACATCGGCACCATCTTCGCGCCGGACTTCTTCTCCGGCCGGGGGCTCGGGACCGGCTCCGGGTTCATCACGTTCCACCCGGACTTCAAGCGCAACGGCAAGTTCTACACCGTGCACAGCGAGAACGGCGCCGGTCTCGGCAAGCCGACGACCTGGCCGACCCAGCCGAACCCGATCCTGCACGCGGTGGTCACCGAGTGGACCGCGACCGACCCGGCCGCCGACACGTTCAGCGGCACCCGCCGCCAGGTCCTCCGCATCGGCTACACCGGGCAGGTCCACGCGATCCAGCAGATCGACTTCAACCCGACCGCCACCCGGCACAGCCCCGACCACGGCATGCTCTACATCGCCTCGGGGGACGGCGGGCAGGGCGCGTCCACCACGGGACCGCAGGACCGCGCGACCCCGTACGGCAAGATCCTGCGCATCGACCCGTTGGGCACCAACGGCACGGGCGGCCAGTTCGGCATCCCGCGCGACAACCCGTTCGCCGGCGACGACGGGGTGCTCGACGAGATCTACGCGATCGGCATGCGGGACCCGCACCGGTTCAGCTGGGACCCGGCCACGAAGCGGATGTACCTCGGCCACATCGGCGAGCACCGGATCGAGGCCGTGTACGACGTCGCGCCGGGCGACAACTTCGGCTGGAGCGAGCGGGAAGGCCCGTTCGTCTACAAGCGCGGCGACCCCCAGTGCGGCGTCTACCCGCTGCCCGCGAACGACGCGCAGTACGGCTACGTCTACCCGGTCGCGGCGTTCGACCACAACCCGCCGCCCGGGCACCCGCTCTGCGCCGACTCGGGGCACGCGATCAGCGGCGGCTTCGTCTACCGCGGCCACGATGTGCCGGAGCTGCGCGGGAAGTACGTGTTCACCGACCTCGTCGACGGCCGGATCTTCTACACCGAGGCGAACGAGATGCGCCGCGGCCGGCCGATGGCCACCATCCACGAGCTGATGGTCTACGACCCGGCGGGCGTGCGGACCACGATGCAGCGGCTGGCCGGCGACAAGCGCGTCGACCTGCGCTTCGGCCAGGACGGTGCCGGCGAGCTGTACCTGCTCGCCAAGGCCGACGGCAAGGTCTGGAAGGTCGTGGGCACCAAGCGGTTCGCGAGCTGCGACGTCGGCGATGCGCGCGTGTCCGGCACGGGCGGCGCGCGGAACTGGTCACCGGTGACCCCGGCGAAGTGGCAGTTCCGCGGCGACCAGGTGATCCTCGCCGAGGCGGGCGTCGCCCCGCCGGGACCACGCCGGCCGTTCGAGTACGCGGTGCTGGCCAAGGGACCCGTGTTCGCCTCGACGCGGATCGACGCCGAGGTACGGCTGGACACGCCGGTGGAGGTGACGAACCGGGACGTGATCATCGTGTTCGGCTACCGGTCGCCGACCCGGTTCTACTACGCGCATCTGTCCACGGACAACACGATCTACCCGCACAACGGGATCTTCGTGGTGAACGACGCGGACCGGCTGCGCATCGACGACCAGTGGGACCCGGCCCTGTCCCGCGGCGCGCCGCCGGCGATCACCGACGCGGACTGGCACGACGTGCGCGTGGTGCACTGCGCGGGCTCGGGCGAGATCGCGGTGTACGTGGACGGCGCGCGCGAGCCGCTGATCACGGCCGTCGACACGACGTTCGGCGCCGGCCGGACCGGGTTCGGCTCGTTCGACAACATCGGCCGGACGCGGGACTTCCGCGTGACCGGCACGCCGGCCCGGGGGTGAGGGGCGTGCGCCGACTCGCGGTGTGGGCAACAGCGTCGTTGTGCGCGTCGCTCGCGGTGCTGTCGGGCCCGGTGCCCGCGGGGGCCGACCCCGCGGGCACCCGGGCCGGGGTCTTCCCCAGCCTGGCGCCGGACCTCGTGGCCTACTACGACTTCGAGCATCCGGCACGCGCAAACCCCGCGGTGGAACGGGATCTCGGGCACTCGGGCACCGACCTGTCGCTGGTCAACGGCGGCGCCGGCATGCGGGTGCGCGACCGTGGCGGGCATGCGATCCAGACGAGGCAGCTCAACCCGACGGTCGCCGGCAACGACGACTGGAAGGCGGGCGTGTACTCGGCGGGCGGCCTGCCGTCGCTGCGTGCCTTCAACGCGGTCCGGCAGGTGACGGTGATGGGCTGGTTCAAGGTGACCGGCCCGTTGCCCGCCCTCAACTCCACGACCCCGGCGCCGGAGGACCGGTACAACGCGATCGGGCTCGCCGGCGTCCTCACCGGGAGCTCCGACGGCCACGCGGTACGCGCGCTCCTCGAGGTCATCGACGTCTCCGGTGAGCTGCGCGTGGTGGCCCTGGGCCGCCGGGTGGACGGCGCGAGCTCGCAGACGTTCGCGGCGGCCATGGGCTGGCGGTCCGTGCTGCCGCGCGGCGAGTGGGTCCACCTGGCGGCGACGTTCGACTTCGACACCGGCGAGCTGGCCCTGTACCGCAACGGCCGCGCGCTGGACGGCTTCTACACCGTCCCCGGCGACCCGTGGGCGGTCGCCGGGCCGCCCGAGCCGGACGTCACGACGGCGTCCGACCCGGCCGGCATCAAGATCGGCGGCAGCTTCCCCCAGAACACGCTCGAGCGGAACCCGTGCGACTGCCGCATGGACGGCTTGATGTTCCTGGACCGGGCGGCGTCGCCGGGGGAGGTGTGGCGGCAGTACCTGTGGTCGCGCCGCTAGCGGCTATGCCGGCGGCTGGGCCCGGACGGTGAACGCCGGGTGCAGGTGGGCGGTGTCGTTGAAGCGGCGGATGATCCAGCGGCCGTCGGCGACGACGAGCTGGGTGATGGAGGCGTTGTCGGCGTCGATGAAGGCGAAGGGCGAGGACCCCGTGGCCATCGCGACGAGCTGGCCGATCACGCCGCCGTGGGTGAAGACCGCCACCCGCTGGTCGGGGTGGGCGGCCGCGATGCGCTCGACCGCGGCACCCACCCGGGCCCCGAGGTCCTCCGTGGACTCCGCGCCCGGGATCGCGTCCCAGCGCTGCGCGGTGAACATGCGCTGGGCGATGTCGTGATTCTGCGCGACCTTGATCCGGAACAGGCCGCCCTCCCAGTCGCCGAGCTTCACCTCGCGCAGGCCCGGTTCGAGCACCGGGGTGAGGCCCAGCTGTTTCGCGAGCGGTGCGGCGGTCTGGTTGGTGCGGCGCAGCCCCGAGGAGTAGATGGCCCCGATCGGCTCGACCGCCAGCCGGTCGCCGACGAGCTCGGCCTGGCGCTCGCCCTCGGGGGCCAGCGGCGGGTCGCCGTGCCCGTCGACCAGGGGGAAGGGATGGCCCTCGCGGGCCGGGGCGGACTCGCCATGGCGCACGAGCAGCAGGTCGGTCCCGCCCGGCGGCAGCGTGAAGCGGAACTGGCGGTACTCCGTCTGAGGTTCTGTCACGGTGCCCTATTCAATCATCGCTCGCCGGTGATCAGAGCCAAATATTCGGATTCGGATATTTAGGGGCTACGATGGGCGGCATGAGGAAGCGGAAGGTCTCCAACCCGCTCGCGCTCGCGGTGCTCAGCCTGCTCTCCGAGCGGCCGATGCACCCGTACGAAATGTCCGCCACGCTGCGCGAACGGGCCAAGGAGGAGAGCATCAAGCTCAACTACGGCTCGCTCTACTCCGTCGTCGAGTCGCTGCGCCGGCACGGGCTCATCGACGTGCACGAGACCATCCGCGAGGGCCGGCGTCCGGAACGCACGGTGTACACCATCACCGAGTCGGGCCGCTACGAGCTCGTCGACTGGCTCAGCGAGCTGCTGTCCATGCCGGTCAAGGAGTACACCCAGTTCGAGGCGGCGCTGTCGCTGATGCCGGTGATCTCGCCGGACGACGTCCGCCGGCTGCTGGAGACCCGGTGCGTGCGGCTCGACGCCGACATCGCCGCGATGGGCGGGGTGATCGACGAGATGGCCCGGCGTGGGATGCCGTACCTGTGGGCGATCGAGACCGACTACGTCCTGGTGCTGCGCCGCGCCGAGCGGCAGTTCGTCGGCAACCTCATCGAGAAGATCAAGGACGGCACGCTCGAGGGCGGCGACATCTGGCGCCTGGCGCACGAGGACGGCGAGCTGCCGAGCGAAGAGGTGTGGGAGCGGGCCACCGCGCACCTGCGCAGCGTCAAGTAGGGCATCGCCAAGTAGGGGTCGCCCAGGAAGCATCACCGTGACATCAGTATTGACGTCACGCTGACGCCACCGCCATACTCGAACTCGGATATACGCCATCGAAGAGGGGAAGCTCGAAGACAACGCTGGCCGGGTGCGGCAACACCCGGCCAGCGACCAGAAACCCAGGCTCGACCCGTGACGGCTCGCAGACCCAGGCTGCACTTTCCACCATAGCTGGCCGTCTACGGGGATCGACCTGGTCACACCAGGAAGGTTCATGCAGATGACACTGCCCACCGGGCGGACCACAACCGCCCGACATGCGACCGGGTCAGGCGCCGCGGCGCCGGGGGAGCCGGCCATCGAGGCGGCCGCGCTCGTCAAGACCTACGGCGACGTCACGGCACTGGCCGGGCTCAGCTTCACCGTGCCGACCGGCACCGTGTTCGGCCTCCTCGGCCCGAACGGCGCCGGCAAGTCGACCACCATCAAGATCCTCACCACGCTGTCCCGGCCCACCAGCGGCGCGGCCACCGTGACCGGCCTCGACGTGCTGCGCCACCCCACCGAGGTGCGCCGCGCGATCGGTGTCGTCACGCAGGGCTCGGGCACCGACCCGCAGGCCACCGGCCGGGAGAACCTGTTGCTGGCCGGCCGGATCCACGGCATGCGCGGCCAGGAGGTCAGGTCGCGGGCGGACGAGCTGCTGGAGCGGTTCGGTCTCACCGAGGCCGCCAAGCGCGTGGTGCGCACGTACTCCGGCGGCATGCAGCGCAAGCTCGATGTCGCCATGGGCCTGGTGCACCGGCCGACGGTGCTCTTCCTCGACGAGCCGACGACCGGGCTCGACCCGCAGGCCCGCGCGGAGATGTGGGCCGAGATCGCCCGGCTGGCCGCGCACGAGCGGCTCACGGTCATGCTCACCACCCACTACCTGGAGGAGGCCGACCACCTCGCCGACCAGCTGCTGATCGTCGACCGGGGCAAGGTCGTCGCGCAGGGTACGCCAGAGCAGCTCAAGAGCGAGCTGCTCGGCGACGCGGTCGTGATCGAGCTGGCGCCGGACGCGGACCTCGCGGTCGCCAACACCGCGATCGGCGACCTGGCCGGCACCCGCGAGGTCACCGCCGAGGGCCGCACGATCCGCACCCGGGTCGACCACGGCGCCTCCGCGGTCCCGGCCGTGCTCGCCGCGCTGGAGCGGGAGGCGGTCGCGGTCGCCGCGGTGACCGTCGCCCGGCCCGCGCTCGACGACGTCTACTTGCGACACACGGGCCGCTCGTTCGCGGCCGCCGAGGAGGTGGCGGTCCAGTGAGCGCGCTTGCGAGCGGACAACTCACCACAGGGCGCGCGCGAGGGCGCGGCACCCTCGCGGTACTGCCGCACTCGGCGTACCTGACCGCCCGGCTCCTGCGCTCCACCGGGCGCCAGCCGGCGTTCGTGGTGATCATGCTGATCCAGCCGATGATCTGGCTGCTGCTGTTCGGGCAGCTGTTCAAGCGGGTCGTGGAGCTGCCCGGGTTCGCGACCGGGTCCTACATCGACTTCCTGACCCCCGGTGTCGTGGTGATGACCGTGCTGTTCACCAGCGGCTGGGCGGGCATGGCGTTCATCGACGACATGGAGCGCGGGGTGATGGACCGGATGCTGTCCTCGCCGGTGAGCCGGATGGCGATGATGATCTCGTCGGTGGCCAACCAGGCGGTGACGATCGTCGTGCAGGGCCTGATCGTCGTGGTGGTCGGCCTGCTGCTGGGGGCGTCGTTCTCCGGTGGGGTGCTCGGCGTGGCGGTGATGCTGCTGGCGGCGGTGTTGCTGGCGGCCGCGTTCGCGTCGCTGTCGAACGGGATGGCGCTGATCGTGCGGACGCAGGAGTCGCTGATCGGCTTCTCGACGATGCTCACCCTGCCCCTGTCGTTCCTGTCCTCGGCGATGATGGCCCGCGAGGCCGCGCCGGCGTGGATCCAGACGGTGTCGAGCTACAACCCGGTGGACTGGACGGTGGTCGCGAGCCGCGAGGCCCTGTCCGCGAACCCCGACTGGTCGGCCGTACTGCCCCGGCTGGGCGGCCTGGCGGCGGTGGCCCTGGTCGCGATCTGGCTCGCCACCCGCGCGTTCCGCTCCTACCAACGCTCGCTGTAGGGGCAGCTAGCCCGCCTCCCCGGAATTAAAAGTGTGCGTTGCGTCCCAGCGAATAGTGCGGGTATCGAGGTGGATGGTGGCCGGCTGCCGTCACGGTCCCCTGAGGTTCCGGTGCTCGGCGCAGGACGTCACCCGACGATCTACGAGGCGGGCTAGCTAACCGACGATCGTGCGCAGGAGGGCCGCCGCTGGGCCGGTGAGGCGGCGGCCCTTCGGCCACACGGCGCGCAGCCTGCGTTCGAGGCGGAGGTCCTCGACCGGGACCTCGGCCAGGGAGCCGGCCGCGAGGTCGGTCTCGACGGCGTGCCGGGACAGCACGGCCGGGGCGATGCCGGCCACGGCCGCGCCCTTGACCGCGGCGTTCGAGCCCAGCTCCAGCTGCGGCTCGACCGGGCCGAAGCGGGCCAGCAGCCGGTCGAGGGTCTCGCGGGTGCCCGAGCCCCGCTCGCGCACCACCAGCGGGGTCGCGGCCACCTCGGCGGCCCGCAGCGGGCGGCGGCGCCGGGCCCACGGGTGCGCGGGCGCCACCACGACGATCAGCTGGTCCGCGCCCACCACCCGGCTCGCGAGGCCCTCGGTCAGCGTCGGGCCCTCCACGAAGCCGAGGTCGATATCCGAATCTCCCAGCACCAGCCGGGCAACCTCGGTGGAGTTCGTCACCGTCAGTCCTACGTGTACGTCCGGTTCGGACCGGCGCAGGTCCGACAGCCAGCGCGGCAGCAGCGCCTCGGCGATCGTCATCGAGGCGGCGATGCGCAGCGCCGCCGCCCGGTTGGCGCGCAGCGCGGTGAGGCTGCCCTGGAACTCCTCGGCCGCCGCCAGCAGCGCGGTCGCCCACGCCACGACGAGCTTCCCGTCCGTGGTCAGCGTCGAGCCGTGCGGCGTCCGGACCAGCAGCGGGAGGCCCGCCCGGCGCTCCAGCGCGGCGAGCCGCTTGGTGGCCGAGGGCTGCGCGATGCCCATCGCCCGGGCGGCCCGGCCGACACTGCCGAGCTCGGCGACGTGCACGAGGAGCCGGAGCGACTCGAGATCCGGTGGAGCGGGCATGCACACAGGCTATGGGGCTTGCCGGCAATGGGAACATGGTGCCGGCTGTGACGGACCGGCTGTGACAGAGGGGAGAACTCGTTGGGCGCCGAGCTGAACGCGCTTCGTGAGCAGTTGCTCGTCCACGTCCGGGAGCAGGGTGGCGCCACCGACGCGCTGGTGGCCGACGCGCTGAGAACGGTGCCGCGGCACATCTTCCTGCCCGACCTGCCGCCGGCCGCCGCCTACCGCGACGAGGCCATCGTCACCAAGCGGGACGAGGACGGGCAGCCGACCAGCTCGTCCTCCCAGCCGACGATCATGGCGATCATGCTCGACCAGCTCGGCGCCGCCCGCGGCCAGCGGGTGCTCGAGATCGGCGCCGGCACGGGGTTCAACGCCGCGCTGCTCAAGCACATCGTCGGTCCCAAGGGGAAGGTCGTCAGCCTCGACCTCGACGCCGAGATCGTCGAGCGGGCGGAGGAGAACCTGGCCGCGGCCGGCTGCGAGGGGATCAAGGTCCTCAACGCCGACGGCGCGCTCGGCCACCCGGGCAAGGCGCCCTACGACCGCATCATCGCCACCGTCGGCGTGTGGGACCTCGCCCCGGCCTGGCACGAGCAGCTCGGGCCGCAGGGCCGGCTCGTGGTCCCGCTCGACCTGCGCGGCGTGCAGCGCTCGGTCTGCTTCGAGCGCGTGGGCGACCACTGGACGTCGGTCTCGGCGCGCCCGTGCGGGTTCATGCGCATGCGTGGCGCGCTCGCCGGCCCGGAGCGCAACTACCTGCTGGACAAGCAGACCCGGCTCGTGCTGAGCCTGCCGGAGGCCCGCGATGTGGACGCCGCCGCGGTCCTCGAGGCGCTCGACGCGCCGGAGGTCGAGATCCGCACCGGCGTCACACCCGAGCGGTTCGAGCTGTTCGACGGCTTCGCGCTGTGGCTCGCGATCCGCGAGCCGCGCTGGTTCTCGCTGTCCGAAATGGACTCCGGCACCCGGCTGCGGAACGCGCCGCAGCGCAGCCAGGACACCGTGGCCACCTCCGGCATCCTCGACGACTACGGGCTCGCGACGCTGTCGGCGGAGAAGGGCGAGCTGACCGTCACCGGCGCCGAGCGGACCGCCGAGGAGCTCGCCGCGCACGTCGTCGAGTGGGACGAGGCGGGCCGCCCCGGCTCGGCCGGCCTGCGGATCGACGCCTACCCGGCCGGCACGCCCACCGACGAGGTCGCGGGTGGCATCGTGATCGACAAGAAGTGCGTGCGGCTGGTGCTGAGCTGGAGCTGAGAAACCCCCGGGCCGGACTGGACGCGCGCGACGAGCGAACGTAGGGTCACGGCGAAATGATGAATTCGGCTCATGTTCCGGTCGGCGTGGACCGGCTGCCCGCCAGCACACGGTTCGGCTACTCGCTCGGCTCGCTCGCGACCGGCGCGTTCGGCACGGTCCCGGGTCTGCTGCTGCTGCCGTACCTCACCGACACGCTCGCCGTCTCGGCCTCGGTCGCGGGCCTGCTCGTGTTGCTGCCGAAGGCCTGGGACGTGGTGTTCAACCCGATCGCGGGCCGGATCAGCGACCGCACCACCACCCGGCTCGGCGCCCGCCGGCCGTACCTGCTCGGCGGCGGGATCGCGCTCGCGATCTTCTTCGCTGGCCTGTTCGCCGGGCCCAACACCGGCTCGGCGACCGTCGACGCGCTGTACGTGGCGGGCATGTTCCTGTTGTGCGCCACGGCGTTCGCGTTCTTCCAGGTGCCGTTCAACGCGCTGCCGGCCGAGCTGACCGGCGACCCGGCCGAGCGCACCCGGCTGACCGCCTGGCGGATCGCGGTGCTCGCGGTCGCGATCCTCGTCTCCGGCGCGGGCGCGCCGGCGCTGCGGGACGCGGTCGGCGGCGTCGCGGGCTACCGGGTGATGGGCGTCGCGGTCGGGGTGCTGATCCTCCTCGGCGCGGTCGCGGTGTTCTTCGGTGTCGCGCGGGCGTCGCGGGGCCGGGTGCTGCCGTCGGTGACGAGCTGGCGCGAGGTGGTCGCGGCGGTCCGGGACTGCCGGCCGTTCCGGGTGCTGCTGATGGCGTTCGTGATCCAGTCGGCCGGCATCGGGACCCTGCTCGCCGGCGTCGACTACGTGGCCAGGGTCGCGCTCAACGACAAGGGCCTGCAGCCGCTGCTGTTCGTCGCGTTCGTCGCGCCGGCCCTGCTCGTGATGCCGCTGTGCCAGCGGATCGCGAACCGGTACGGCAAGCGGGTCGGCTACGTGCTGGCCACGCTGGTGTTCACGGTCGGCGTGCTGGGCCTGCTCGGCGCGCGGGTGTTCCCGCTCGCCGTCGTGATCGGCTGCGCGGCGGTCGTCGGCGTCGGCTACGCGGGCATCCAGGTGTTCCCCCTCGCGTTGCTGCCGGACATCATCAGCGCCGAGGAGCGGCGCACCGGCCAGATCCGCGCGGGCCTGTTCGCCGGCGTGTGGACCGCGGGCGAGACGCTCGGCCTCGCGCTCGGGCCCGCGCTGTACGGCCTGGTGATCGCCCTCGGCGGCTACGTGTCCTCGGCCGGCACCGACGTCGCCCAGCCGGCCGGCGCGGTCACGGCGGTGATCATCGGCGCCGGCCTCGTCCCCGCCCTGTTCGCCCTCGCCGGGCTGCCGTTCCTGCGGCGCGGGGTCCTGGAGGTTCCCGCATGAGTCCCGGCGCTCCCGCCGACCAGGTGCTCGACGAGCTGCGCGCGCTGCGGGCCGGCGACCTGCCGACCCACGGCGGCCGCACGCTGGCCTACGTCTACGACAGCGGGCTGGCCGGGCTGGACGAGCTGGCCGCGGCCGCGCACGCGCTGGCGAGCTCGGCCAACGGGCTCGACCCCACCGCGTTCCCCAGCCTGCTGCGGATGGAGAACGACGTCGTGGCGACCGCGGCGGGGCTGCTCGGCGGCGGCCCGGCGACGGTCGGGTCGGTGACCTCCGGCGGCACCGAGAGCTGCCTGCTGGCCGTGCAGGCGGCGCGCGACGCCCGGCCGGACCTCGAGCGGCCGCGGATGGTGCTCGCCACCACCGCGCACGCCGCGTTCCACAAGGGGGCGCACTACTTCGGCGTCGAGGCGGTCACCGTGCCCGTCGACCCGCGGACCTTCCGCGCGGACCCGGCGGCGATGGCCGCGGCGATCGACGACCGGACGGTCCTGGTCGTGGTCAGCGCGCCGTCCTACGCGCACGGCGTGGTCGACCCGGTGGCGCCGGTCGCCGCCGCGGCGGCCGCGCGGGGCGTGCGGTGTCACGTCGACGCGTGCATCGGCGGCTGGGTGCTGCCCTACTTCCGGCGCCTCGGCGTCGACGTGCCGGACTTCGACCTGTCCGTGCCGGGCGTGACGAGCCTGTCGGTGGACCTGCACAAGTACGCCTACTGTCCCAAGGGGACATCGGTGCTGCTGCACGCGGACGCTTCCCTGCGGCGGCCCCAGTTCTTCGCGAGCGCGCGGTGGCCGGGCTACACGATGCTCAACTCGACGCTGCAGTCGACGCGGTCCGGCGGTCCGCTGGCCGCCGCGTGGGCGGTGCTGCGGCACGTCGGCGACGCCGGCTACGAGCGGCTCGCGGCCCGCACGCTCGAGGCGGTGCGGACGCTGCGCGCGGGGATCGAGTCGATCGACGGGCTGCGGGTGCTGGGCGAGCCCGGCTCGTCGCTGCTGTCGATCACCGGCGTGGCCGACGAGTTCGACGTCTTCACCGTGGCCGACGAGATGACCGGGCGGAACTGGTACGTCCAGCCGCAGTTCGGCTTCGGGTCCTCGCCGGCGAACCTGCACCTCACGGTCACCGCGGCCAACCGGGGCTCGGAGGCGGAGCTGCTGGGTGACCTCGCCGCCGCGGTGGCCGCCGCCCGCGAGGCAGGCCCGGTCCGCCTGCCGGCCGACCTGCTCGACGTGATCGCCGCGCTCGACCCGGACACGCTCACCGCCGGCCAGTTCGCCGGCCTGCTCGCCGCCGCGCGCCTGGAAGGGGCCGGCGTGCCCAAACGGATGGCCGAGGTGAACACGATGCTCGCCGCCGCGTCGCCGGCGCTGCGGGAGCGGCTGCTCGTGGAGTTCCTGAGCGCCATGTACACGGTGCACCCCGCCTGAGCCCTACCGGCCCGCAAGGTTGGTTCCGCCTCGGACAGCGCTCAGTCCTCAGCCAGCAGGTGCAGGGCCCGGTGGACCAGGGCGGCGCCCGCGGCCTGCATCGGGAGGTTCTCGATGGTCTCGGCGGTGAACGGCTGCTCGCTCACCGAACCCTCCTCGTTCACCGCCACCACCGTGCCGAACAGGTCGTCGAACACCGGCGCGTCGATCACCACCGACACCAGCAGGTCGGTCGCGAAGGTCAGCGGGTCGACGCCCAGGCCCAGGCAGTGCGCGCGGATCAGGCCGTCCCGCAGGGCCGCCGACATCCGGGCCGCGAACGGCCACGACGCGTAGTCCACCGCGGTGCGCTCCGGCTCGCCCAGCAGTTCCTCCGCGTACTCGCGCAGCATGAAGTTCCACAGCGAGAAGTCCTCGGGCGACGGGCCGCTCGCCTGGAACACGCCCACCGGCAGCACCTGGTACAGCCCACCCGCGTGCCCGACCTTCGCCGGGTCGCGCCAGTGCAGGAAGAACGTGCGGCGGGCACCCGCGCGGATGGTCAGCGCGCTGATCGCCAGGTTCGCCGGCCGCCCCCGCAGGACGGTCGGGTCGCCGACCGCGTCGCGCAACGGGGTCGGGCCGCCGGCGGCGAGCTCGTGCGCGGCGGCCTCGCCGACGTCGATGCCGGTGAAGTACGTGCCGTGGCCGAACTCCAGCCTCCGGTCGAGCAGCGACGCCGACAGCAGCCGGTAGGTCGGCCGGTTCTCGAACACCGCGGGCGCGTCGAGCGCGGCCATCGCCGCCGAGTAGCGGGGATACCCGGCGGGCACCGGGCCGGCCGGGAGCGTTGGCGCCGGCGGTGTCGGGACCAGCGCGATGGCCAGGTCGGCGAGCGGGACCGGCCGGCCGGGCACCCACTCGGGGCGGGTCAGCAGCGGGGTGCCGGCGAGCGTGGGGATGTCCGGATAGCGCGACGCGGCCTCGGCGGCGAGCCGGTACCGGTTCGCGCGCAGGTGCTCCCGCACCCGGAGCCACTCGTCCATGATCGCGGATTCTGCCAGGCAGGGCGAATTTCCGACTCCGTGAAATAACCCGGGGTATTTCGCCTGCGTGAAATCGGGCCCGTTGACCCCACCCCGGCGCCGCCGAACGATCGGGAGAGGTTCCGCGAACGTCCTCGAAGGGGAGCGACGATGAAAGCTGTCCGGCTTCACGAGTACGACAAACGCCCGCTGGTGGAGGAGGTGCCCGAGCCGAAGATCGGCGGCCCCCTCGACGTGCTGGTGGAGATCGGCGGCGCCGGTCTGTGCCGCACCGACCTGCACATCGTCGAGGGACAGTGGGCGGAGAAGTCCGGCGTCGAGCTGCCGTACACGATCGGGCACGAGAACGCCGGCTGGGTGCGCGAGGTCGGCTCGGCGGTGTCGAACGTGGCGGCGGGGGACACGGTGATCCTGCACCCGCTCGCCACCTGCGGGCTGTGCCGGGCCTGCCGCGCGGGGGACGACGTGCACTGCTCGAACTCGCGGTTCCCGGGCATCGACTCCGACGGTGGCATGGCCGAGCTGCTGCTCACCAACGCCCGGTCGGTGGTGAAGCTCGACCCGTCGCTCGAGCCGGCCGACGTGGCCGCGCTCGCCGACGCCGGCCTCACCGCCTACCACGCGGTGCGCAAGGCCGTGCCGCTGCTCTACCCGGGCACCCAGGTCGTCGTGATCGGTGCCGGCGGCCTCGGCCACATCGGCGTGCAGTGCCTGACCGCGCTGGCCCCGGCGGAGATCATCGTCGTCGACCGGTCGCCGGCGGCCCTGGAGCTCGCCAAGGGCTACGGCGCGGCGCACACCGTGGTGGCCGACGGCACGCACGTCGCCGCGGTGGCCGAGCTGACCGGCGGCGAGGGCGCGCACGTGGTGCTGGACTTCGTGGGCGAGAAGGGCACGGAGGCCGAGGGCATCGCGATGCTGCGCCGCGCGGGGTCCTACTTCGTCATCGGCTACGGCGGCCACGTCGACATCCCGACCATCGACATCATCTCCTCCGAGATCAACGTGATCGGCAACCTCGTCGGCTCCTACAACGACCTCGACGAGCTGATGATCCTTGCCGCGCAAGGAAAAGTCAGCCTGCACACCAAGACCTACCCACTGGACGCGGTCAACGACGCGATGGACGACCTGGACAACGGTCGCCTGCGGGGCCGCGGCATCCTCGTTCCCGATCGGAGCTGACATCGTGTACGAAAAGGACGGTCAGAAGTTCTTCGTCGTCGACAGCCACATCCACTTCTGGGACGCGCGCCCGTCGAACCAGGCCAACCGCTACGGCGAGGGCTTCATCAACTGCTTCTACGACTACCACCGCAACCTCTCGCCGGAGTCCGAGCTGTGGACGCTCGAGGAGTTCTGGCAGCAGTCCGAGGAGCGGATCCTGCACGACCTGTTCGAGGTCGGCTACGTGGACAAGGCGATCTTCCAGCCGACCTACCTCACGGACTTCTACGTCAACGGGTTCAACACCACCGAGCAGGACGGCGTGCTGGCGGAGAAGCACCCGGACAAGTTCATCGTCAACGGCTCGTGGGACCCGCGCGACGGCGAGGCGGGGCTGGACAAGCTGGAGGCGCTGGCGCAGCGGTGGAACCTGAAGGGCATCAAGCTCTACACCGCGGAGTGGAAGGGTGACTCGAAGGGCTGGAAGCTCAGCGACCCGTGGTCCTACCGGTACCTGGAGAAGTGCCAGGAGCTCGGGATCAAGAACATCCACGTCCACAAGGGACCGACGATCTACCCGCTCAACCGGGACGCGTTCGACGTGGCCGACGTCGACGACGTGGCCAGTGCCTTCCCGGAGCTGCGGTTCATCGTCGAGCACGTCGGGCTGCCGCGGCTGGAGGACTTCTGCTGGATCGCCACCCAGGAGCCGAACGTCTACGGCGGCCTCGCGGTCGCGCTGCCGATGATCCACACCAGGCCGAGGTACTTCGCCCAGCTGATCGGGGAGTTGTTGTACTGGATCGGGGAGGACCGGATCACCTTCTCCAGCGACTACGCGATCTGGACGCCGCGCTGGCTGATCGAGCGGTTCGTCGACTTCCAGCTCCCCGAGGACATGGTCGGCGAGTACGCGCAGCTGACCACGCAGGTCAAGCAGAAGATCCTCGGCCTCAACGCGGCGAAGCTGTACGACATCGAGGTGCCGGCGGAGCTGCGCCTGCCCGAGACCTCGACCGACAGCGGTCCGGCGATCGGCTCCGAGCCGAAGGTGCCGGCGTGAGCCTGTGGGCGGCGCTCGGCACGGTGCTCGACCCTGAGCTGGACCAGCCGATCACCGACCTCGGCTTCGTCAGCGAGGCGGCGGTCGTGCACGGCCACGCGCATGTCCGGTTACGCCTGCCGACCTACTTCTGCGCGCCGAACTTCGCCTACCTGATGGTGGCAGACGCCCACGACGCGGTGTCGTCGCTGCCCGACGTGTCCACAGTGGACGTCCAGCTGGAGGACCACTTCGCGGCGGCGGAGATCAACGCGGGAGTCGCCGGCGGCGCGGGGTTCGCCGGCTCCTTCCCCGGCGAGGCGAACGCGGAGCTGGACGAGCTGCGGCTGACGTTCCGGCGCAAGGCGTACCTGGCAAGCCTGGACCGGCTGGCGATGCGTATCGCCGACCCGATAGGCCTGTGCCTGCGTGACGTGCCACCGTCCCCGGAGCTGGCCGCGGTCCTGCGCCGGCGCGCCGAGCTGGGTATCCCGTGCGACCCCGACTCGCCCCTGCTGCTCGACGAGCACGGCACACCGATCGGCGAGGCCGAGGCCCCGCTGCGGCTCCGGTTCGCCCGTGCCGTGCGGGTGAGCATCGACGGGAACGCCGGGCTCTGTCGCGGACTTCTGCACACGAGATATCCGGAGGCGGTGACCAACCAGCTGGTCAACTAGTTGTTCGACAGATTCTTGTATACACGCAAAGGTCCTGTCAGACCTTTTGCCCGGCCCTGCTCTGACGTAGGGTCGGCAGGGTGGCGCCAGTGGGAGGTGCCACCCTGCTGCCGTGTCGGCGGCCTGCCGCAGTTCGACGGGGAACCGGTGGAGGTTATGTCGGTGACCGAGCAAACGGTTCCGCGCGATACCAGTGGGTTGATCGGGTCGGCGCAGCGCGCGCTG
>NZ_DASWSJ010000116.1:0-18463 GCF_036402745.1 Actinophytocola sp.
GGCGCAGCACGGCGACGACGAGTTGATCGCCGCGGCGGCATACAAGTGGTTGCGCGCCTGTCCCGGCCCGGTCGGTGACCTGTGGGAGGTGCCGTCGGGTTGGCGCCTGGGGGAGCGGGCGCCGACGACGTTCCGGCTGCACGCCGGCGAGCGCACCGACCACGTGTACCTCACCGGCGGTCCGAGCGCGGCCACCGCGCGGGTCGAAGGCGGCGAATCACACACACTCGCAGCGTCTCTCGACGGTGATCGGTTGACCGTCACGCTGGACGGGCTGCGCACCGAGTACCTGGTGGCCGCATCAAACGGCGAGATCTGGCTGTCGGGCGGCGGGCGCACCGCGATGGTCGAGGAGCTGCGGGAGCCACCCGTGCGGCCCGACGAGGAACACCGCGGCGACGCCGAGCTGACCAGCCCGATGCCCGGATCGGTGGTTGCCGTGGGTGTGCAGGACGGCCAGCACGTGGACGCGGGGGCCGTCGTCGTCACGGTCGAAGCCATGAAGATGGAACACGCACTGTCCGCGCCGGTCGACGGCGTAGTCGAACTACTCGTCGTCGCGGGCGACCAGGTCAAGGTGGGCCAGCCGCTGGCACGGATCACCGCCGGCCGAGCCGGCGATTCAGCAGATGCAAGTACGAAGGAAGACGAATCATGACCGATTTTCTGGCCACCGGAATGCTGCCCGATCACTACGAGCAGCTCGCGAAGACGGTGCGCGACTTCGCCCAAAGCGTGGTCGCACCGGTCGCGGCCAAACACGACGAAGAGCATTCGTTCCCTTACGAAGTCGTGTCGGGGATGGCCGACATGGGATTGTTCGGCCTGCCGTTCCCCGAGGAGTACGGCGGCATGGGCGGCGACTTCACCGCGCTGTGCATCACCCTCGAGGAGCTCGCCCGGGTCGACTCGTCGGTCGCGATCACGCTCGAGGCGGGGGTCTCGCTCGGCGCGATGCCGGTGTTCCGGTTCGGCACCGAGGCGCAGAAGCAGGAGTGGTTACCGAAGCTGTGCTCGGGGGAGATGCTCGGCGGGTTCGGGCTCACCGAGCCGGGCGGCGGCTCGGACGCCGGGGCCACCGCCACCACCGCGCGGCGCGACGGCGGCGAGTGGGTCATCAACGGCTCGAAGGCGTTCATCACCAACTCCGGCACCGACATCACCGGCCTCGTCACGGTCACCGCGGTCACCGGCACGGCGACCGGGGCCGAGGCCGGCCGCAAGGAGATCTCCGCCATCATCGTGCCGGCCGGCACGCCGGGCTTCGCGGTGTCGAAGAAGTACTCGAAGGTCGGCTGGAACGCCTCGGACACCCACGAGTTGTCCTTTGTGGACTGCCGGGTGCCGGAGGAGAACCTGCTCGGCAGCCAGGGTCGTGGCTACGCCCAGTTCCTGTCCATCCTCGACGAGGGCCGCATCGCGATCGCCGCCGTGTCGGTCGGCCTGGCCCAGGGCTGTGTCGACGAGTGCCTGCGCTACGTCGGCGAGCGGGAGGCGTTCGGCCACAAGATCGGGGAGTACCAGGCCATCCAGTTCAAGATCGCCGACATGGAGGCGCGGGCACACACCGCGCGGCTGGGCTACTACGCCGCGCTCGCGAAGATGGCCCGCGCGGAGCCGTTCAAGAAGGAGGCCGCGATCGCCAAGCTGGTCGCGTCCAACGCCGCCATGGACAACGCGCGCGACGCGACGCAGATCTTCGGCGGGTACGGCTTCATGAACGAGTTCCCGGTCGGCCGCTTCTACCGCGACGCCAAGATCCTCGAGATCGGCGAGGGCACCAGCGAGGTGCAGCGCATGCTGATCGCGCGCGAGCTCGGCCTACGCTGACCCGTCCGCCCGGAACCTGCTGTCCACGTCGGGGAGCCAGAAGCACAGCTCGAGCGTCTTCATGCTCGCCCAGCGGGACAGCTTGCGCCCCTGCGCGACGAGCACGAGCGAGGTGACGGCCAGGACGACCGCGCACGCCACGGCGAGCACCGGGAACCGCCCGGCGACCGCCTCGACGATCGCCACGACGGCCGCCGCCGCCAGCGGGGGTGCGGAGTTCCGCAGCATCAGCCCGGACGCGCGCAGCCTGGTCACCTCCGAGGACGCCTCCAGGTCGTGCAGCTGCACCCCGGACAGCAGCAGGTGGGTGTCCGCGTGCACGTACTCGCGGCCCCGCGCGGCGGGCACCCGGCGGAGGAACTCCGCGCGGGCGTCGCGTGGGGAGCGGCGCGGCACCACCCGCTCCGCCACCGCGCCGAGCGGGTAGGCCACGTAGCCGAGCAGGTAGCTCAGCAGCACGGCACCTGCCACGAGGACGACGCTGTTGACCCCGGTGAGCGCGGCCGGCTCGACCACGCCCAGCCGGACGGCGAGGTAGGCGAGCAGCGTGAGGTAGAGCGAGCCGGGGACGGAGTAGGCGAACAGGTCGAAGATGCCGACGGCAATGGTCACGGCGAGATCCAACCAAACAAAAAGGGCCCCGGCGGTGGCGGCCGCCGAGGCCGGTCGCAGAACCGATCCGAAGAACGGTTTGCGATGGCAATGCTAGACCACCGACATCTTCGAGACCAACAGCCCGGTCGAAATTCACTGACCTCGATGCTGCCCGGCAACGCTTTGCTGGACGTAGGATGACCCTCCTTCGCCCAGCGGTCGTTCGGAGGCTCACATGCGGCTGTCCCGTCGGTTGGCCCTGCTCATGGCGGTCGTCGTGCCGCTGGTCACGGTGGTCACCGCCACCCCGGCCACGGCGACGCCGCGGGGCGGCGACCGGCCGACGCCGCCGTCCTGGCTGAAGGTCGAGAACGGCGTCAGCCAGCCCCAGTTCGACCTCGCGAACGCCGTCCAGGAGACGCTGTTCGTGCAGACCGAGGTCGACAGCGACCTCGACGGCAAGAAGGACCGGGTGCGGCTGCAGCTGTCCAGACCGGGCGAGACCGAGTCGCGGGGCCTCAAGGTCCCGGTGATCTTCGAGCACAGCCCGTACCGGTACAACGGCGGCGACGCCCAGAACCACAACGTCGACTTCTCCGTGCTGCCGCAGGAAGGCCTCCAGCCGGGCGGCGGTCATGGCCAGGACTCCACGCGCACCGTCGCGTCCTCGGCCGCCCGCGGGCCGGCGCCGGACCTGCCGGGGTCGCTCGACAACTACTGGGTGCCGCGCGGCTACGCGGTGGTGCTCGGCGAGAGCATCGGCACCGGGTTCTCCGACGGCTGCCCCACCATCGGCGACATGAAGGAGACGCTGGGCACCAAGGCGATCATCGACTGGCTGGGCGGTCGCGCGCCGGCGTGGAACGAGGCGGGCGAGCCGGTCAGCGCGGACTGGACCACCGGCGACGTCGGCATGACCGGCGTGTCCTACAACGGGACGCTGCCCAACCAGGTGGCCACCACCGGGGTCGAGGGCCTGCGCACGATCGTGCCGGTGTCGGCGATCTCCAGCTGGTACGACTACTACCGGGCCAACGGGATGGTGCGTGCGCCGCACTCGAACCGGTCCGGGGTCGGCGAGAACGCCTTCCAGGGCGAGGACCTCGACGTGCTGGCGTTCTTCGTCGAGGGGCCGCGGCTGGAGAAGTGCCGGTTCCTCACCGACGCGATGCTGCGGTCCGCGGACCGGACCACCGGTGACTACAACGCCTACTGGGACCAGCGCGACTACCTGCACCGGGCCAAGAACGTGCGGGCGAGCGTGTTCGTCGTGCACGGGCTCGAGGACTACAACGTGATGCCGCACGCCTTCGCGTCGTGGTGGTCGCAGCTGGAGCGCTACGACGTGCCGCGCAAGATCTGGCTGCACAAGGACGGCCACGGCGGCCCGCGCGGGACCACCGACTACCAGCGCACGCTGAACCGGTGGATGGACTACTGGCTGTTCGGTGTGGACAACGGCATCATGACCGAGCCGACCGCCGACGTGCAGCGTCCGGACGGGACGTACGAGAAGTACGCCGACTGGCCGGTGCCCGGCGCGCGCCAGGCCACGCTGCGCCTGGGCGCCACGTCCGCCACCGAGCCCGGCACCCTGTCGGTACGCCCGGCGGCCGGCCCCCGGCAGTCCTTTGTGGACCGTGGCCGCGAGCTGGACACCGACGTGTCCTTGCTGCCCAACCCGGAGACCGCGAACCCGAACCGCCTCGTGTACGTGTCGCCGCCGCTGTCCTCGGCCGCACACCTGAGCGGTACCCCGTCGGTGTCGCTGCGGGCGTCGGTGGACAACCGGTACGCGGCCAACCTGACCGCCGTCGTCGTCGACTACGGCCCGGTCGGCAGCGCGCAGGCGCCGGTGATGGTCACCCGCGGCTGGATGGACGTGCAGAACCGCAAGTCGGTGTCGAGGAGCACGCCGATCGAGCAGGGCCAGGAGTACACGTTCACCTGGCCGCTGGAACCGGACGACTACGTCTTCCCTGCCGGCCACCGCGTCGGCCTGGTCGTCGTGTCGACAGACATGCACTACACGCTTCGCCCGCTGCCGGGCACGCAGCTGACCGTGAACCCGTCGAAGAGCACCGTGTCCCTGCCGATGGTGGGCGGGACGCAGGTGTTCAAGTAGCCCTCACCGGCCACGGCTGTTGATGGGGTGATCAGCCGTCAGTAAGATCCTGATCACTCAACGTGGAGTGAGGAGTGCCGATGCGCCGGCGTGCCCTGGTGATCCTGTCCCTGCTCGCCGTCCTGGCACCGGTACTGACCGTGCCCGCCCAGGCTGACACCCGCCGCACCCCCGCCGACTGCGCGGCGGCGCTCGACTGCACCGCCGCCGACATCGACCTGCTCACCATGGCCGAGCGCCTGGAGTTCGTCCGCGCCATGCAGGCCGGTCCCGGCGCGGTGCTCGGCGTCACCGACCGGTGGCGCAACATCGAGGGCGTCATCACGTTCTTCCGCGACCACCGGCTCGGCGCGCCCGGCACCTGGGTGTCCTATGTGGACGCAGGCATCGTGGAGGGCATCGAGCGGGGCTTCGCCATCGCGCTGGGCCGGTCGGCCGACGGGTTCGGCAACCCGGGCTCGGCCAAGTGGGCCACGTACATCACCGGCGACTGGCCGACCCGGGCCGCGCACGACCGGGCGTGGAGCGAGGCCGAGCAGGCGTCGACCGAGCACGGCGTCGCCCTCGCCGAGAGCCACGGCCAGTACGCGACCGGCGTCGAGCAGCGCTTCTACCAGTTCTCCGAGACCTACCGCTGGGCCCTGCGCAACCGGCCGGCCGCGGTGGACCTGCTCGCCGTGTTCGGCCCGCTCATCCACCCCGACCTGGCCCGGCTGCGGGTGCCGTTCTACGACTGGTTCACCGACGTCCGCGAGTCCGCGCCCTCGATCAAGGGCTGCGAGATGGCCTACGGCTTCGCCCAACTTCACCCGATCGCGGGTGTCCTCGGGGTCGCCGGCCTGTTCCTCGCCTACGTCACGGAGCTGTTCGACGAGTACCAGACTCGCCAGGTCGTCCGTTAGCGTTGCGAACTTGTCGGTGATCGGGGTTAGCATCGTGGGGTGACCCGCTCACCTGCACGGATCGCCCACGACGGCGCGGTCGACGCGCTGAGGGCCCAGCTCGTGGCCCAGCCGGCCGGATCGCCCATCCGGCTGGCCAAGCCCACCTCCAACCTCTTCCGCTTCCGCGAGCCACCCGGCCGCCAGGCCCTCGACGTCAGCGCCTTCGCCGGCGTCCTGGAGGTCGACCGGGCCGCGGGCACCGCCGACGTCGGCGGCATGACCACCTACGAGGCCCTGGTCGACGCCACCCTGCCGCACGGCCTCATGCCACACGTCGTCCCGCAGCTCAAGACCATCACGCTCGGCGGCGCGGTCGCCGGCCTCGGCATCGAGTCCAGCTCGTTCCGCAACGGCATGCCCCACGAGTCGGTGCTGGAGATGGAGATCCTCACCCCCGACGGCGACGTCGTGCTGGCCACCCGCGACAACGAGCACAGCGACCTGTTCGCCGGGTTCCCCAACTCCTACGGCACGCTCGGCTACGCGCTGCGGCTGCGCATCGAGCTGCAGCCCACCAAGCCCTACGTCGCGCTGCGGCACGTCCGCTACACCGACGCCAAGGCCTGCGCCGCCGGCATCGAGGAGGCCTGCGCCGACGACACCGTGGACTTCGTCGACGGTGTCGCCTTCTCCGGCGACGAGCTGTACCTCACCCTCGGCCGGTTCACCGACCACGCCATCAGCACGTCCGACTACACCGGACAGCGGATCTTCTACCAGTCGATCCGCGGTCGAGTGACCGACCACCTCACCGTGCGCGATTACCTGTGGCGCTGGGACACCGACTGGTTCTGGTGCTCGAAGGCCCTCGGCGCGCAGAACCCGATCGTCCGCGGGCTGTGGCCGCGCCGGTACCTGCGCTCGGACGTCTACCGCAGGATCGTCGCGTTCGATCGGCGGCACGGGCTGTCCGCGCGGGTCGACCGGTTCCTCGGCAACCCGGCGCGCGAGGCCGTCATCCAGGACATCGAGGTCCCGGTGGAGCGGCTGGCCGAGTTCCTCGACTTCTTCGACAGCGAGATCGGCATCCGTCCGGTGTGGCTGTGCCCGGTCAGGCTGCGCGACACCACCGGCTGGCCGCTGTACCCGATGGAGCCCGGGCGGTTGTTCGTGAATGTCGGGTTCTGGGCCACGGTCCCCTTGCGACCGGGCCAGCCGGACGGCACCCACAACCGCCTGATCGAGAGCAAGGTCACCGAGTTGGGTGGTCATAAGTCGCTGTACTCCGATTCGTACTTCACCGAGGATGAGTTCTGGCTGAGGTACGACGGGGAGACCTACCGGAAGCTGAAGAAGACCTACGACCCGCGAGGGCGGCTTCCCGACTTGTACGCGAAGTGTGTTGGCAACCAGTAGAACGGGAAGGAGCGACCATGCGGCTGGCCGAAATCTTCGAGCGCGCGATCGGGCGCGACGCTCCACTTGAGTTCCGGGCATTCGACGGAAGCAGAGCGGGCGACCCGGACGCGCCGGTGCGGGTGGTGGTGCGCTCGCCGCTGGCGATGTCGCACCTCGCGTCCGCACCCGGTGAGCTCGGTCTCGCCAGGGCGTACGTGAGCGGAACCCTGGACATCGACGGCGACATGTATACGGCGCTGGCCAGCATGTCGGCGGCCACGTTGGAGGGAATCCCGGCGAAGCTGCGGTTGGAGATGGCGCTGCGCCTGGGCGCCTACCGGCTGTGGTGGCCCACCTCCAGGCCGGCGGCGGAGTCCCGCCTGCACGGCCGAAAGCATTCGAAGGCCCGCGACCGGGATGCCATCTCCCATCACTACGACGTGTCCAACAGGTTCTACGAGTGGATCCTGGGCCCGTCGATGGCGTACACGTGTGCGGTGTATCCGGACGCCGACTCCTCGCTGGAGGAGGCGCAGTGGACCAAGCACGACCTGGTGGCACGCAAGCTCGGGCTCGAGTCCGGCATGCGGCTGCTCGACGTGGGTTGCGGCTGGGGCGGCATGGTGATGCACGCCGCCAAGCACTACGGCGTGCGGGCGCTCGGGGTCACCCTGTCGCGCAAGCAGGCGGAGTGGGGTCAGAAGGCCATCGCCGAGGCGGGCCTCACCGAGCTGGCCGAGATCCGCCACCTCGACTACCGGGACGTAGCCGAGAGTGGATTCGACGCGGTCAGCTCGATCGGCCTCACCGAGCACATCGGCGAGGCCCAGTTGGGCGACTACTTCCGCTCCCTGCACGACAAGCTCCGCCCGGGCGGCCGGCTGCTCAACCACTGCATCACCAGACCCGACAACACCCAGCCGGCGACCGTGGGCGGCTTCCTGAACAGGTACGTCTTCCCGGACGGTGAGCTGGAAAGCCCGGGCCACCTGATGTCGGCCATGCACGACAACGGCTTCGAGGTGCGCCACGAGGAGAACATCCGCGAGCACTACGCCAAGACGTTGGAAGCGTGGTGCGACAACCTCGACACCCACTGGGACGAGGCGGTCCGCGAGGTAGGCATGGACAGGGCCAGGGTGTGGCGCCTGTACATGGCGGGCTCACGGCTCGGCTTCGAACGCAACTCGGTGCAGCTGCACCAGATGCTGGGCGTCCGCCTGGAGGGAACGGAGTCCCACATGCCCCTTCGCCCAACCTGGTAAGGCTTGCTCCAGACGGTGCGGTGGGGGAGGGCTTGTTCCTGAAGAGGTTGGGCTGGTTGGAACGCACGCCGGCCAGCCCAGCCCCTCATGGTGCGAGCCGTGCCGAGCACGACGTGCCGAGCGAGAGTCAGGCAGGCAGAGGCTTCCGGGCAACCCCAGCACACACCATGGAAGCCTCCGGATGCTCCCCCACGTCCTCAGCGTCCTCAGGCCGCCACTGCGGAGTCCAGACCAAGCCAGGCTCCACAAGCGTCAACCCGTCGAAGAACCGCTCGATATCCGCGGGCGACCGCCGAACCCCCGGGTTGGCACTGCGCTGGTACAGCTCGTCGACCTCATCGGCCCGCGAGGCGGACGGCAGCTCCACCCCGTGCGACAGCACGAGGAAGGACCCGGGAGCCATCGCGGACACGTACCGCGCCACCGCGGCGTGCGGTGCGGCCGAGTCGGGGATGAAGTGCAGCACGGCCACCATCAGCACCGCGACCGGCTCGGTGAAGTCGATCAGCTTGTGCGCCACCTCGGACTCGAGGATCGCGGTCGGCTCGACCAGGTCGCCGCGCAGGGACGCGGCCCGGTCGTTGTCGCGGAGCATCAGCTCGCTGTGGGTCACCGCCACCGGCTCGCTGTCGACGTAGAGCACCCGGCACGCCGGGTCCATCCGCTGCGCGATCTCGTGCACGTTGCCGGCCGTCGGGATGCCGGAGCCGACGTCGAGGAACTGCCGGATCCCCGACTCGACGCAGAACCGCACCGCCCGGCGCAGGAACGCCCGGTTCAGCCGCGCCGCCGGCCGCGCCTCGGGCATGACCTCGAGGAGCTTGTCGGCGAACGTCCGGTCCTGCGCGAAGTTGGCCGCGCCGCCGAGCAGGTAGTCGTAGATGCGAGCAGCGTTCGGCCGGTCCAGGTCGATCGACTCCGGTGCCCAGTTCGGTCGCTCCATGTCCGCATCGTAACCACCTGATCGGGTGGGCCGGCCCGCGGTTGAAGACCCGATCCCCGCGGCGGAGGATGGCGTCGACGACCGAGCGGGGAGGGTTACCGGATGAGCGAGCTCGCGAGCGAACCATTGACACAGGGCGACCGCGAGCGGCAGCACCGAGCCTGCGAGGGGAGGTCGTGAGCTGGGTGTCGGACGCGACCGGGAACGTGCTGGACAAGGTGCTGCGTGGCGGCGTCGCGGACCTGCGGCCGATGCCCCGCACGCTGATCGACAAGGGACCCAACCGGTCGGTCTACCGGTTCGCCGCGCACGGCAGGACGCTCACCGGCGAGCCCGTGCTGCTCGTGCCGCCGCTCGCCGCGCCCACGCTGTGCTTCGACCTGCGCCGCGGCTGCAGCGTGGCCGAGCACCTGGTCGACCGCGGCCGCCGGCTCTACCTCGTCGACTACGGCACGGTCAGCTTCGCCGACCGGCGCCTGGGCCTCGAGCACTGGATCGACGAGGTGCTGCCCCGCGCCATCCGCACGGTCAGCAAGGACGCGGGCGGCGCGCCGGTGCACGTCGTCGCGTGGTGCCTCGGCGGGATCCTGTCCCTGCTCACCCACGCCGACCAGCCGGACCTGCCGATCGCGTCGATCGCCACCGTCGCCGCGCCGATCGACATGACCGCGATCCCGCTCATCGCACCGATCAAGCCGCTCGCCGACCTCACCAACGGCTGGATCCTCACGCCGGTCTACCGGCTCCTCGGCGGCGCCCCGGGGGCGCTGGTGAAGCGCGCGTTCCAGCTGTCCGCGTTCGACAAGATGGTCACCAAGCCCTACGCCGTCGTGTCGCACCTGGACGATCGGGACTTCCTGGCGCAGCTGGAGGCCGTGGATCGGTTCACCGACAACATGATCGCCTACCCGGGCCGCACGTTCGGCCAGATGTACCACCGCTTCTTCCGCGCCAACGACCTGGCCGACGGCGAGGTCGACTTCGGCGGCCGGCGCATCTCCCTGCGCGACGTGAAGGCCCCGGTCCTGGTGGTGGCCGGCGACGGCGACGGCATCGCGCCCCAGCGGGCGGTCCGCAAGCTGGTCGACGTGCTCGACAACGCCGCCGAGGTCCGCTTCGAGACCGCACCGGGCGGCCACCTCGGCGTCCTGGCCGGCCGCCGCGCCCGCACGACGACCTGGCGCTACCTGGACGACTTCCTCACCACCCACGCCGGCTGACCTCGTACCGGGGACCGCGCTGCCCGGCCCTTGGCTGACGCCGTTTGGCAATGATCGCCTCGACGTTTCCGCTGTCGTCCTTGTTCCGGGACCAGCAGCGATCCGCTGGGCCGTCGGTCTTGTAGCGGCGTGCCTCCAGCCCTGCCGGCGCGGGGCTGGCCTTCGGCCCCCCGACATCCAGCCTACCGACGGCCACCGACGGTTTCGGACCGGCGAAGGGCGGCCTGTGGACAACCGCGCGTCGGTGCCGGGTGCGACGGTGTGGACCTAGGTCGACGGGCGGCCGCTTTCCGGTAGGGCCAGTGGGATTCCCGCGCGGTCGCCGGCGCGGGTGAAGAACACCAGGGGGGCCACCATCGCGCGCAGCAGGGCCGCGGTGAGCCTCGAGCGGCCGTAGCGGCGGGCCAGTGGCGGGCCGAGCGCGGCCATCACCGCGGTGAGGCCGGGCAGCGGTCTGATGTAGAGCGTCACCTCCGCGATCGAGCCCGACTCGTCGAGGGTGAGGTGCAGGGCCGCCTGGATCCGTTGCCCACCAACGGTTGCCGAGCCGAACAGGGCCCACCGGCGCCCGGCGCCGAGCGGCTCGTCGTAGCGCAGCTGTTCGAACTGGTCGTAGACCACCTCGAACAAGCGGCGCGCCTCGGCCCGGCCCCGGAACGTCGCGCGGTCGGTGAGCGGCGAGTGCACGACGACGTCGGCCGCGCAGGTCGCCATCGCGAGCTCGACGTCGTGGGTCTCCCCGGCCGCTCGGAACTTCTCCACCGCGTCCACAGTGGGCTCCCTTCACTCGTCCGCGGTGACCTCGGCGAGGCCCCGCCACAGCAGGTCCGCGGTCAGCTCCACGAGCTGCGCGCGGGACACGTCGCGGTTGGCCCACCACCACGCGGCGACCGCGTTGACCGTCCACTTGGCAGCGTCAGCCAGGAACCGGTTGGCGCGGTCCCGTTCCAGTGCAACGGAAAGCCGGAGCTCGGCGACCCGGCCGAACTGCGCGGCCAGCACCTCGGTGGCCCGCTCCTGGCGCTGCCGGTGCGCCTCGGCGACCGGCGGGTCGCTCGGCGAGTCGAGGAAGACCATCCGCCATCCGGTCGGATTGGTCTCGATCCACCGGTAGATCTCGTCGATCGTCCGCCGGAACACGTCCTCCGTGGACCCGCCGGCGGCGGCCACCTCCTCGCCGACCCGCTCCCAGCGGGAGATGAGGTCGTCGGCCTCCCGCGTGACGAGCGCGGCGTACAGCTCGGCCTTCGACGGGAAGTGGTCGTAGAGCACCGGCGTGGTGATGCCGGCCGCCGTCGCGACCGCCCGCATGGTCGCGCGGTCGTACCCGGCCGCGGCGAACTCCGTCGCGCCGGCCGTGAGGATGAGCGCCCGGCGGTCCTCGGGACGCAGTCGCCGCCTGCCACCTGCCATTTGTCGGGTAGCGTACACCGGCTACCTAACGCTTGTGAGGTAGCACGAATCGCAAAGTTCCCAGTCACGGTGGGTCACGAGTCTCTTGAGCGAGTTACGAGCCAGGCGCGAGTCTGGTGTCGGTAGTCGCTCGCCGTAACGAGAAACTCACGCGATGTTGAGGAGGCATGTCCCATGGGCAGCCTGCACAGCCTGAACGAGGATCCGTCGTCGAACGCCGCAACCGCGGCGGACGCGCAGCAGGCCGGCACTCCCTTGTTATCCATCGTGGTGCCGGCGAAGGACGAGGCGGAGAACTTACCCGTGCTCGCCGCCCGCATCCGCCAGGCCATCGCCGGCGCCGTCGACTACGAGCTGGTGATCGTCGACGACCACTCCACCGACGAGACGGCCGAGGTGGCCGCCGGACTCGGCGCCGACCACCCGATCGTGCTGGTCGTCCGGCGCGGCGTGGTGCCGGGCAAGGGCTACGCGCTGCTCGACGGGTTCGCGCGGAGCAGCGGCGCGATCGTGTGCATGATCGACGCGGATCTCCAGTACCCGCCCGAGGCGATCCCGGCCATGGTGTCGCTGGTGCGCTCGCGGGCGTGCGACGTGGTGGTGGCCAACCGGTCCGAGCACCACACGAACGCGTTACGCAGGGCGTTCTCCCGGCTGTCCTACCGGCTGATCCAGGCGCTGCACAAGCTGGACGTCGACGTGCAGTCCGGGCTGAAGGTGTTCCGCCGGCAGGTCCTGGACACGATGACCGTGCGCCCGTCCGGCTGGGCGCTCGACCTGGACATGCTCGTCTCCGCGCACGCCGCGGGATATTCGATCCTCGGGCACGACATCGCCTTCGCGCGCCGCGAGCACGGCGAGACGAAGGTGCGGCTGTTCGGCACCAGCTGGCAGATCATGCGCAACGCCGTCGCGCTGAAGCTGGCCGGTGCCCGCCGGACCGCCGCGCGTGCGGCCGGTTCCGTGGCCGCCATCGAGCCCGCCGGCGTCGACCCCGAGCCATCCGCCGGGCGCGCCGCCTGACCTCTCTCGTTAGGAACGTACTGATGATCATCAACCCCGTCGTCGAACGGGAAACAACTCAATCCGACGCACCCGCCCCGCCAACCCCCCGTACGTCGCGGTGGCGGTTCTGGGTGTCACCGGCCGACCAGCCGGGCTGGACCCGCCCGGCGCTGCTTTCCGTGACCGCGATCGTGGTCGTGCTCTACGCATGGTCCTTGCCCGCCAACGGTTTCGCGCCGTACTACTCCTCCGGTGTGCTGTCGATGACCGGCAGCTGGAAGGCGTTCTTCTTCGGCGCCTTCGACCCGAACGCGACGATCATGATGGACAAGCTGCCGGGCGGGTTCATCCCGCAGGCGGTGTCGGTGTGGTTGTTCGGGCCGCACCCCTGGGCCATGGCGCTGCCGCAGGTGATCTACGGCGCCGTGGCGGTGCTGGTGATGTTCCGCGTGGTCCGGCTGTGGGCCGGCCCGCGCGCGGGCCTGCTGGCGGCGACGATCTTCGCGTTCACCCCGCTGCTGGTGTCGATGTTCGGCCACCCCATGGTGGACGGCGCGCTGACGGTGTGCCTCGTGCTCGCCGCCGACGCGTGCCAGCGGTCCGTCCACACCGGACGGTTACGCTGGCTGCTGCTGGCCGGCATGTGGGTCGGCCTCGGCTTCCAGGCGAAGGCGATGCAGGCGTGGGTGATCCTGCCCGCGCTGGGCATCGGCTACCTGGTCGCCACCCGCGGCCGGTGGTCGCGCCGGCTCGGTCACCTGCTGGCCGCGCTGGCGGTGACGATCGGGGTGTCGTTCGCCTGGACCGCCGCGATGGGCGTGGTGCCCGCGGACAGCCGCCCGTACGCGGACGGGACGACGAACAACAGCGTGTGGACGATGGTCGTCGGCTACAACGGGCTGGAGCGGTTCGGCGTCCACCTGCCGGGCTCCGTGCTGCTGAAGCCGTCGGACTCCTCCGGCGACCAGCAGTCGGGTGGCGGCGGCCAGAACGCCGGGATGCCGCCGGACCTCGCGACGATGTTCGTGCTGCGGTACGTCACGCAGGTCGCGTGGCTGGTGCCGCTCGCGCTGCTGTCGATGGTGTACGGGTTGTCGAGATGGCGGCGGCAGGACCGGGTGCGCAACGGCGGTTACCTGATGTGGACGACGTGGCTCGTGGTCAACATCGCCGTGTTCTCGGTGGTGGACATCATCCACATGGCCTACCTCGCCACGCTCATCCCGCCGATCGCCGCGCTGTGCGCGACGGGCACGGTGGAGATGTGGCGCGCGTACTGCGAGCGGCGGCGCGGCACGCGGTGGCTGCTGCCGGCCATCGTGCTGGTGCAGGGCGGCTACGCGGCGATGATCGCGGCGGCGGCGGACTTCCTGCCGTGGCTGGCGCCGGCGATCGGCGTGCTGGCGGTCGGGTCCGCGGTCGTGCTGGTGGCCCGCCGGCGGCTGGCCTCCCGCGCCCTGGTCGCGGGGCTCGCGGCGATGTTGCTGGCCCCGATCGCGTGGTCGGCGTCGGTGCTCGACCACCGGTACGGCGGCACGTCGTTCGACGCGGAGGCGGGTCCGATGGGGCCGCGGGTGACGTCGGCGTTCGAGGAGCTGACCGTGCGGTACGTCGGTCAGGCGGCGGTGAACGCCGTGGCGCCGGTGCCCGCGTCGCTGACACCGCACCAGCGGGACATCCTCGGGTACGTGAACGCGCGGCGGGGTGGTGCGGAGGCCCCGTTCGTGACGGACTCGTGGGTGGTCGCCAGCCGGTACATCGTCGGCGCGGGCGAGAGCCCGATCTCGATGGCCGGGTTCCAGGGCTCGTCCCCGTTCCCGCCGTTCGACGAGGTCCGCCGGCTGGTCGGGACGGGGAAGATCCGGTTCTTCCTGTTCACCGGCGTGGCGGGCGGCATCGGTGACACGCCACCGAGCGCGGACACGGTCGCGACGTGGCGGTGGGTGGAGTCGACCTGCCGGACGGTGCCCGCGTCGGCCTACGCGCGCGGCGCCCCACCCCCGGAGGACCCGACGGCGAAGGCGGTGCTGCACGACTGCGGGTGATCCGTCGAGTGAGGGTGGCCTGCGGTCACCCTCACTCGTCCCACCGGGGTCGCAGGACGAACGGCCCGGGCGGGTCTCGCTCACCGGCAGCACGAGCTCGGACTTGCGCTGCTCGAGCTCGTCGCGCTTGCCCGCGTAGAAGAACGCGCCGAACTCCTCCACCCGGCCCGCGAGATGGTCGCCCGGGTGCGGTCGCCCCGGCCGGGCAGCCAGCTGCGCCGCCCGGCCCACAGGCCGAACCGCTCGAGCGCGGCGAGCACCACGAGGAGACACACGAGCCCGGGGACGGACAGGGCCCACAACCACGCCATGCGCGGCCACCGTCCCGCGGGCGGGAGGAGTTCCGGCTTGGCGTGGTCGAGGGGCGGCGGCGGTCAGGCGCGGACGAAGTTCGCGATCTGGGTCAGTACGGCGTTGTCGGTGAGGAACCCGAGGTGCGTCTGGCAGGAGACGACGTTGTTGGTCGCGCCGTCCTCGAGGACCGTGCTGGTGTACGGGATGATGATCCCGTCGCACGGGGAGTACCAGGTGGCGTACCGGGTGCTGCCCGGTGTCTCGTCCCCGGCGCTGATCTGGGAGATGAACGACGAGCCGGGGTACATCTGCTGGCAGGTGAGGTAGACCAGGCAGGCCCCGGCGGCGGTGGTGCCGTGGTTGGCGCCCGCGACCGAGGCGAGGTGGCTGACGTTGCGGTTGCCGCCCAGCACCTTCAGGTAGTACTGGCTCACCAGCCCGCCCATCGAGTGGTTGACGATGGCGACCTTGGCGGCGCCGGTCCGCGACCTGACCTGGTTGACGTAGGTGGCGAGGCCGCGCGCGTTCTGGACGTTGTCGCCGTAGGAGTCGTACTCGTAGGCGAACAGGTTGCTGCTCGACCAGCCGGCCGACCGGAACACGGACATCGCCGTGGTCCAGTTCGACGCGCTACCGGAATACCCGTGCACGAAGACGACGGGCGTGCTGGTGGCCGCACTCGCCGGCGAGACGGGCGAGAACACGGAGACCCCGATCACGATGGCGACGACGACACCGAGAATTCGACGCATGAATCCCTCCAAGCAGGGCGTGGGAGGTGGGACCCATCCAGGATGACGCGCCGACCCGCCGGCAACATCGGCGAAATCACCAGTCTCCGCCCGCGCGGGTCAGACTGTAGGCGTGAGTGACCTGTCGGCAGAAGTGCTGATCCGCAGCGAGGACAGTCTCGTCTTCACGCTGAGCCCGGGCGCCTCTCGGACCAACTGGCGTGTCGTGCTGGAAATGTCGATCCCACCCGACGACTCACTCGATCGGCTGGCGAGCGATATCGGCGAGCTGTTCGGTGACCTGTAGCCGCGGACCACCTCAGTCCGATGTGGACAAGAAGGACCGGGCTGCGTTTCGCAGGTCACTTGAGTTGGGCGCTCGTCTTTCCGAGCAGGCGGCGGGCGATGATCAGCTGCTGGATCTGCTGAGGGGAGCATCCTTTGCGGATAGGTACTACAACAAGCTTCCAGAAACTATTGGCTCGACGGGATTCGCGGCTCGGAGCAACGATAGCTTTAAATATGTTGAAGAGATGTATCGTCAACGCAACTCGTTGATTCATTCCGGGGCATTCAAAAGATAATGTGTCGACTCTCCCGCGTGCTGAACGGCAGAAAGTAGTGCACTCCTGGCTGCTGGCTGCGCACGAGGCTGTCGAATGGATTGACACCATCTCGCCCGTGGCGGATGCGTAGGCGGATGCTGGGGTGGATGTTCAGGTGGTCCAGATCAGCAGGGTTGGCCCAGAGGACTTCTTTTTGACTCGTTGCTGGTGTGGATCACCGCCGGTGCGGGTGACTCGGAAGCAGATGGAGAACTCCTGGTGGACCTCAAAGATCTGACAACTGTAATCGACTCGAAATTGACGCAAACTTACACTAGCGGTCGGCCCGATTAGGATTGAGTGGCTGGGACTGTCCGGCGATCATGTGACGAGAGGCTCGGACGCCTATAAGGATGACTGCTACGCCGATAAGGGAGAGCGGTGGAACGGTTTCATTGAGGATGAGAAAGCCCAGGGCTACCGATGCGACCGGGACCAAATAGGTGACAACAGACGCGCCAACTGGTCCCTCGGTTCGGATGAGGGCGTAGTTGATTATGTAGGCCAGACCGGTGCCGAGCACTCCCAGGACAGCGAGAGACAGCCATGGGCCGGTAGACCAGTTTGGGGTACCGGCCGGGTCGAGGGGCAGGGTTGTGGCGATGAGGGCGCTGGCCGCGATGAGCTGGCCTGTCGAGAGGACAGTTGGGGTCAGCTTTCGCGGGATGAGGTAGCGGCTCATGTACAGGTAGCTGATGCCGTAGCTGAGTGCGGCTAGTAGGCAGTAGAGGGCGCCGAGGGTGTCGACTGAGCCGGCGTCCCATGGGGTGAAGATCAGGAGACTGCCCACGAAGCCCAGGAGCAGGCCGGCGATCTGGAGCGTGCTGAGCCGGTTGGACTGGCGAACGGCGAAGCCCAGGGCGAGGGTCCAGAGGGGTGTGGTGGCGTTGAGGGCCCCGGCTATGCCGGAGTCGACGCGGGTTTCTCCGAGGGCGAAGAGCAGGTAGGGCGCTGTGTTGGCGACGAGGGCGGCGATGAACAGGTGGCCCCAGGTGGGTAGGTCGCGGGGGAGTTTTTCTCGGCGGATGGTGATTACGACGAGGAGGACCAGGGCGCCGAGGACCATGCGGGCGAAGGTCAGTTGGATGGGGCTGAATGCGTCGAGGGCGATCTTGATCCAGAGGAAGTTGGAGCCCCAGACCAGGGCGAGAACGCCGATGAGCAGGGTGCCTCGGGTTGAGGTGGTCACCTTAGTTCTCGATGTTGAAGGTGTAGACGAGGCCGGACTTGTCGGCGCGGTGGACGAAGCGGGTGACTTCGAAGGGGTCGCCGTTCTGGTCGAAGCTCGTGTGGAGGACGTCCAGGACGGGGACGCCGGACGGGGCCTGGAGGAACTGGGCTTCGTCGTGGGTGGGCATGCGGGCGGTGACCTCGTCGCGGCCGGTGGTCAGGACGTGGCCCTTGTCCTCTAGGCGGCCGTGGATGCCGCCGGGGCCGGTCTTCGGTTCGAGGAGTGGGGTGCCTTCGGCGTCGGTCCAGCGCAGGTAGGTCGTGACGAGCTGCACGGGTTCGTTGTCGGCGTGGTACTCGTTCAGGCGGCGGAGCACGGACTCTTCGTCGGTCGACACGCCCAGGCGTTCGGCGACGTCGGGCGGAGGCGTGATGCGGTCGATCGCGACGGCCTGGATGTTCGCGGTCTTGCCTTGGCGTTTCATCTCCAGGCGGAACGGGGTCAGGCCGGTCTCGCGGTAGGCCTTGCGCGAGTAGCGGTCGTTGCCCCAGCGGAACAGGCGTTGCTTCTCGCGCACGAACACGCCCTTGCCGTGCTGCGGTGTGACCAGGGCTTCTTCGGTGAGCAGGCGGATCGCTTCGCGGGCGGTGTTGCGGGCGGTGCCGAAGCGGCGGGCGAGTTCGCGTTCGGATGGCAGTTTGTCCCCGGGGGCGAGTTCGCCGGACGTGATCAGCTCGCGTACGGCGTCGGCGATGCGCCGGCTCGGCAGCTGGTCCGCGGCGGGGTCTTCCTGGGGGGTCATGCCAGTCAGCATACAACTGGCTTAAACCAGTTGGTTGCCTCCGTCCGCATCCTGTGCTTCACTGGCTTAAGCCACTACTGGCTCAAGCCAGTTGAGTTGAGGAGAGGACATCATGGCTGTTCCGTATGGCACGAGGTT
>NZ_DASWSJ010000117.1:0-5476 GCF_036402745.1 Actinophytocola sp.
AACGGCCTCGTACCGGGCGTACTTGGGGCTGTTTTCGTGTCAGTGAGCGAGAGTGACGGAGCGTTCGCCGTCTGGACTGACGAGCGCGCGCAGGCGCGTCAGCGCCGAGCACGTGAGGAGGGAAGACGGCGAGTAGCGCAGAAGCGAAGCGAACCATTCAACACAGGAGCGTTCGCCGTCTGGACCCGTGAGCGGGAGCGACGGAGCGTTCGCCGTCTGGACTGACGAGCGCGCGCAGGCGCGCCAGCGCCGAGCACGAGAGGAGGGAAGACGGCGAGTAGCGGAGAAGCGAAGCGAACAATTCAACACAGTGAGCGGGAGTGACGGAGCGTTCGCCGTCTGGACTGACGAGCGCGCGCAGGCGCGCCAGCGCCGAGCACGGGAGGAGGGAAGACGGCGAGTAGCGGAGAAGCGGAGCGAACAATCCAACACAGCTGGGCGCGAATCGCGCGGCCGATGATCCGTCAGACGTGCCTTAGCATCGTGTCGTGAGTGAGGTGCGGTACCTGCCGGAGGAGTGCTCGATCGGGCGCACGCTTGCCCTGATCGGCGAACGCTGGACGATGCTGGTGCTCCGCGAGGCCTTCCGCGGCGTCCGCCGGTTCGACGACATCCGGGACAACACCGGCGCCCCGCGCCAGGTGCTGAGCGCGCGGCTCGCGGTCCTCGTCGAGCACGGGGTCCTGCGGCGCGAGCCCTACCAGGTGCTGGGCCAGCGGGCGCGGCACGAGTACCGGCTGACCCGCAAGGGCATGGACCTCTACCCCGTGCTGGTGTCGATCATGCAGTGGGGCGACCGCTACCTCGCCGACCCCTCCGGGCCTCCCGTCCGGCTGACCCACGCCGGGTGCGGCGCCCCGGTCGGCGTGACGATGCGTTGCGCGGACGGCCATCTGCTCGAGTCCGCGCGCGAGGTCCACCCGATCGAGCGGAGCGAGGCATGAGCCGGACCGCTACAGCTCGGACAGGTCCACCGCGTTCGCCATCGCCTGGAGGCCCGCGTCGTTCGGGTGCAGGTGGTCGCCGGTGTCGTAGGCCGGCAGCATCCGCAGCGGGTCGGCCGGGTCGCGGATCGCCGCGTCGAAGTCGACCACCGCGTCGAACTCGCCGCTCTGCCGGATGAACTCGTTCGCCGCCAGCCGGGTCGCCTCCAGCGTCTCGTCGTAGACCTGCCAGCCCTTGAACGGCGTGATCGTGGCGCCGATGACCCGGATCCCCCGCGCGTGCGCCTGCGCGATCAGCTGCCGGTAGGCCGACACCAGCCGGGCCGGGTCGGTCTGGTGCGGCACCTGCTGGATGTCGTTGATCCCCTCCAGCACGATCAGCGTCCGCACGCCACCGACACTCAGCACGTCGTCGTCGAAGCGGGCCAGCGCGTTGCGGCCGAAGTCGCCGCCGTCGAGCAGCAGGCGGTTGCCGCTGATGCCCGCGTTCAGCACGCCGAGCCGCCCACGCAGCCGGTCGCTCAGCAGGTCCGGCCAGCGGTGGTTGGCACCCGACGCCGAGCCGACGCCGTCGGTGATCGAGTCGCCGAAGGCCACCACCGCACCCGCGGCCGGACTCCGCACGTCCACGCCGCTCACGTAGTGCCACACCGACGTCCGCTCGGTGAACGCGGCGCCGGACTCCTGCGCGGCGAAGTCCCCGTCGCGGGTGAAGAACGACGTCTGGATCGCCGCCGGGTGGTAGGTCACCGGGCCCGACGGGGTCGGCACGTACGTCGTGACCAGCAGGTCCGCGTCCCTGGGCACGCGCACCGACGCCGGGTCGCTCAGCACCTCCGCGCCCACCGGGACGATCACGGTCGGCGAGCCGCCGAAGGTCAGCGTCCGCATCGAGCCGGCCACCGCGCGCGGGCTGCCCGCCTCGGCCGCCACGGCCACCGTCACCCGGCCGAGCGTCAGCGGCGACGTGCCGAACGCGTTCGACAGGCGGACCCGCGCCTGGCTCCCGCCGACGCTGGTGTGCACGACGTTGCGGATCGAGTAGTTCGGATAGCCGTTCGGCGCACTGGCCACGCCGTTCGCCGGTGCGGCTGCCCACGTGCCCACCCAGCCGTCAGGCGTCCGTACCTCGTCGGCGGCGCCCGACGCGGTCACCGCGCTGAACGCCACCACCACCGTCGTACCGAAGACCAGCAACCGTCTCATGACGATCACCGTTGTACTGCAACGAAGAGCCGGCAACCGCTGATCAGGTGACGGGCGTGTCAACGCGGTGCGATCCCGTGCACGACCCCGAGCTCCAGCAGGTCCTGCGGGCGCAGCCGCAGCTGGTCGGCCAGCGCGGGGACCTCCGCGGGGTCGCGCTTGAGGATCGCCGCGGCCAGCTCCGGGGCGATCACCGAGAAGTACGCGTCCGGCGCGATCCACAGCCGGTCCGGCGAGCACAGCGCCAGCGCGCCGCCCGAGCCCCCCTCGCCGACCACCAGCGTCGTCACCGGCACCCGTGCGGCCGCGATCGTGGCGAACAGCTCGGCGATCGCCGGCCCCGCACCGGCCCGCTCCGCGCGCGGGTCGGCCGCCGCGCCGGGCGTGTCGACGAGGGTGAGCACCGGCAGGCCGAGCCGGTCGGCGAGCCGGACCAGGCGGCTCGCGGTCCGGTAGCCGGCGGGTGTGGTCGCGGTGCCCAGCTGCGCTGCGAAGGCGATCGACCGGCTGCCCCGCAGGCCGACCCCGCACCGCAGGCCGTCGTCGACCCCGCCGGCCCGGTCGCCGCGGATCTCCCGCCTGCTGTCGAAATAGTCGTCGAGGTACGCGTCGGCGCGCGGCCGGGCGGCGGACCGGGTGCGCTGGACCGCGTCCCAGCCACTCGCCGCCGTCTCGGCCGAGCCCAGCGCACGCGGCACGTCCGCCGGCTCGCCCCGCTCCCCCGACAGCACCCGCAACCACGCGCCGACCGCCTCGAACGGTGAGTCGACGAGCTCGTCGACGTTCCCCGCCGCGAGCTGGCCCTCCGCCGTGTACGCCGGATCCTCCGCGACGGGCCGGACCCGCCGGCCCGCGAACGCCACCTGCGCACCGCGTTCGGCCAGCACCACGTCGGCGCCCGCGCCCAGCGACGCCCACACGCCGCCGGTCGTCGGGTCCCGCAGCACCGCGATGTGCGGCGTCGTCAGCCGCACGGCCTCGCGGGTGATCAGCTGCAGCTGGCGCAGCGACAGCACGCCCTCCTGCATCCGGGTGCCGCCCGTCGCGATCAGCGACACCACCGGCAGCCCGGACGTCCGCGCGCGGGTGAACGCCTGGACGATCCGCGCGCCGGTGCCGGTGCCGACCGACCCGCCGAGGAACCGGAAGTCGAAGCACACGAGCACGGCCGGCACCCCGCCGACCGTGCCGCGCCCGCACACCACCGACTCCTCCGTGCCCGACCGCGCGGCCGCCTCCTTGCGGGCCGTCCCGTAGCCGGCCCAGTCCAGCGGCCCGTCCGGCCCGTACGGCGACGGGTCCGCGTCGAACTCGGCGAAGTCGTCGGCCAACCCGGCGATGACCTGCCGGGCGCCGTCAACCACGCAGGGCCCGTTTCATGATCTTGCCCATCTCGTTGCGCGGCAAGGACTCCCGGAACCGCACCACCCGCGGCCGCTTGTGCGGCGACAGCAATCGGGCGACGTGGTCGGCCAGTTCGTCGGCCAGTTCGTCGGGCACAGGCGGGTCGCCGTTCGGCACGATCCAGGCCACGATCCGCTCGCCCAGGTCCTCGTCCGGCTCGCCGGTGACCGCCGCCTCGGCGACGCCCGGGTGCTCGAGCAGCGCGTTCTCGATCTCGCCCGCGCCGATCTTGTAGCCGCCGCTCTTGATGAGGTCGGTGGCCCGCCGGCCGACGATCCGCACGTAGCCGTCCGGCTCGCGCACGGCCATGTCGCCGGTGCGGAACCAGCCGTCGCGCATGGCCGCCGCGGTGGCGTCCGGCCGGTTCAGGTAGCCGAGGAACAGGTTCGGCCCGCGCACCTCGATCTCGCCGACCGTCTCGCCGTCGGCCTCGTCGAGGGTGGCGCCCGCGTCGTCGACCAGCCGCAGCTCGACCCCCGGCAGCGGTTGCCCGACGGTGCCGGGCCGCCGGTCGCCGTCGGCGCGGACGCCGCAGTTCATCAGCGTCTCGGTCATCCCGTAGCGCTCCACCACGCGCTGGCCGGTGGCCGCCGCGATCCGCTCGTGGTCGGTGGCCGGCAGCGCGGCCGAGCCGGACACCAGCAGCCGCGCGCGGCCGACGGCGGCGGCGAGCGCGGGGTCGGCCTGGCAGTCGGCGGCGAGCCGGTGGTACATCGTGGGCACGCCGAACAGCATCGTGGCGTCGCGCGCGAGCTCGGCGCCGACGCCGTCGGAGGAGAACCGGCCCAGGTGGTGCAGCGTGCCGCCGCGGCGCAACGGGCCGATGACACCGAGGATCAGCCCGTGCACGTGGAACAGCGGCAGCCCGTGCACCAGCACGTCGTCCGCGGTCCACGCCCACAGCTCGGCGAGCGCGTCCAGGTTCGTCGCGACCGCCCGCCGCGGCAGCACGACGCCCTTCGGCGGGCCGGTGGTACCGGAGGTGTAGACGATGAACGCCGGCGTCTCGCCGTCCGGCTCCTCGGGGGCCGGCGGCAGCGCGGCGTCCTGCGGCTCGAGCAGGACGGGCAGCCGGGGCAGCTCGGCGAGGCCCGCGGGCAGCTCGGTGTCGGGCGCGGCCAGCACCACCTCGGGCGCGCTGTCCGTGAGGATGTGCGCCAGCTCCCGCTCGCCGACCTTCGGGTTCAGCGGCACCACCGGCACCCCGGCGACGAGCGCGCCGACCACCGCGACGCAGGTCTCGATGGTCGGCGTGGCCCACACCGCCACCCGGTCGCGGCCGGTCAGCCTGCCGGCCAGGTGACCGGTGAGCCGGGCGAGCTCACGGTAGGTCAGCGCCACGGCGCCGAAGCGCAGCGCGGTCCGGTCGGTGCCGGTGACCAGTTCTGGGAGCAGCATGGGTCTCCTCATGTCCACCATCGTGGCTGACCCGGCTTCGCCGAGCGGCCGGGGGTCAGCGGTCGCCGGGTCAGGACTGACGGATACTCGAGCGTTCGTTGCTGGGTGCTGTGCACCGTGGCGGCATGACGGCTGAGCTCGCGGACCGGTTGGACATCACCGACACGGTGGTGCGGATGGGGTGGTTCCTGGACCGCCGCGACTGGGACGGGCTGCGGGGTCTGTTCACCGAGCGGGTGTACACCGACTACACCGCGCTGTGGGGCGGCAAGCCGCAGGAGGCCGGGGTGGACGACCTGCTGAGCACGTCCGCGCAGGGCTCGTGGCGCCGCACGATGGACGGCCTGGAGGCGACCCAGCACCTGATCACGAACGTGCTGGTGACCGTGTCGTCCGAGTCGTCGGAGTCGCCCGACGAGGCCCGCGCGACGGCGAACGTGCTGGGCGTGCACCGCCTGGCGAACCCGCACGGCTCTCCATTGTGGACGGTGGGTGGCACGTACGACTTCCGCTTGGTGCGGACG
>NZ_DASWSJ010000118.1:0-10162 GCF_036402745.1 Actinophytocola sp.
GCGGCGGACGGGCCGGCAGGGTTCGGCCCGTCCGCCGCTGGGCGGCTATGCCCTCACCAGCGCGCTCAGCCCGTGTACAGGGTCAGGCTCCACGTGCTCAGCGGCTCGGTGATCGGCTGGAAGTAGGTCGTGCCGCCGGAGCTGCAGTTGCCGGAACCGCCGGAGGTCAGGCCCACGGCCTGCACCCGGCTGCCCGAACCCGGGTTCGTCACCAGCGAGCCACCGGAGTCACCGGGCTCGGCGCACACGTTCGTGCGAATCATCTGGTACACGCAGCCCTGCGAGTAGCAGACGGTCTGGTTCGTGCCGGTCACGCTGCCGCAGTGCCAGCCCGTGGTCGAGCCGGAACGGCATACGCCCATGCCGTTGGACGCGGTCACCGGGCCGGTGACGGTCACGTCGCTGCCCGCCGAGTAGCGGTCGACCAGCGGCGTGGACGCGGCGGAGGCGGACGAGACGCCGATGGCGCCGAAGTCGTTCGTCGGGAACGACGAGCCGGAGACGGTGCCGATCGTCCCGCCGGAGCCGGACCAGGTGCCGCCCAGGTTGGTGCAGTGGCCGGCCGTGATCACGTACCGGGCACCGCTGCTGGAGCGTGCGTTGAAGCCCAGCGAGCAGCGCGAACCACTGCTGGTGGTGATCGCCTGGCCGCCGATCAGGTTCCACAGCGGCGTCGGCGCCTGGGCCACGTGCTCGATCTTGACCGCGCCGGCGCCGAGGCCCGAGGCCCACTTCGCCACGCCCTGGTCATTGCCGTGCACCGATACGACGAGCGCCTTGGTCGCGCCGTCGACGTACCAGCCGGTCACCGTGCTGGGACGGCTTGTGGCCGCCTTGTCCAGCTTGGTCTGGGCGGCCGACAGCTCGGCGGCGCTCCGCTGCGCGGACGCGGTGGCCGGCGAGCCGGACGCCGGTGCGGCCATGGACAGGGCCACACCAGCGGCGAGCAGGGCGCCGCCCAGCACTCGCACAAAAGCAGTGCGTTTCATCAGGTGTTCTCCCTCGACTTGGGTAGCAGGGAACCCGGAAGCGGCGCAGGGACAGATCCGTTCCCGGGGCAAGAGGGATCAAGTTCGCCATCTGGATAGATGACGATGATGAAACTATTTATCGCCGGTGTGTTCGGATATCGGCCGATCGGGGACAACAGTTGCCATTGTGAGCCACTGAGCGGCTACGGGCAGTTAGCCTGCCCCGCCAGAGGGCGGCGCGGGCACCGAACCGGACGGGGTTCCACCGGTTGTCGTGGTGCTCTCCGTAGTGCTCGGCGCGCTCGACCCGGTCGGCGGGCCGGGCTTCTGCTGGTCGTCACTGGTGGGCGCGGGGGTGGGGGTGACCGTGACGGTCGAGGGCCCGGTGCTCGGCGTCGTCGACTCCTGGCTGGGCGGCGCCGGGGTGTTGCCGCCGCCTCCCCCGGGGTGAGTCCGGACGATGCCGCCGACGGTCGTGCCCGCGCCGCCGGACAGCGGCGCGCCGCGGACCCACTCGACGCCGGTGATCACCAGCATGCCGAGCACGAACGCCAGCACGCTGGCGGCGATCAGGGCCGGCCAGCGCAGCCGCCGCGACGGCGGCGGCTGCTCCTCCCCCGCCGGCGCGGTGTCCGACGGTTCGGAGCCATCCGGCACGTCCGGCGCGTCCGGCACGTCCGGCACGGAGGACGGGTCCGGCACGGAGGACGCTGGGGGCGCGGCGGGTTCCTCGTCGACCAGGGTGACCCTGGTGGCACCGGCGCGGGCGACGACCAGGTTGCGGACGCTCTCCACGCTCTGCCTCGTGCGCTGGATGGATCGCAGGTACAGCGCGCCCCCCACGGTGCTCACCACGCTGGCCAGCCCCGCCCCGATCACGGTGCCCGCGAAACCCATGGTCGAGCCGAGCACCGCCGCGGTGACCGCGGCCAACGCGCCGGCCATGACCTGGCTGATCCGGATGCTGTCGGTCTCCTGCTTCTGGCTCATGATCCTTTAACTGTGCGGTTTCGACGACTCCCCCGGTTTCCAACGTCAGCGACGGGCGGGATGCTCCCCCGGTTGGCTCATCGTGAGCAGTAACACAGTCCACTGTGGACAGTGCATACTGGCGGGGTGAACCTGACTACCCTCGAGGACATCACCGCCGCCGCCGAGCGGGTCGCCGACGCCGTGGTGCACACCCCGTTGCTGGCCACCACTTGGGCCGACGCTCACCGTCCACTGTGGCTCAAACCGGAGAGTCTGCAGCCCATCGGCGCGTTCAAGATCCGCGGCGCGGCCAACGCGATCGCCCGCATCCCGGCGGCCGCGCGCCCGCGCGGGGTGGTCGCGTACTCGAGCGGTAACCACGCGCAGGCGGTCGCCTACGTGGCGAAGCGGTTCGGCCTCCCCGCGGTCATCGTGGTGCCGGAGAACACGCCCGCGGTCAAGATCGAGGCCACCCGCGCGCACGGCGCCGAGGTCGTCGTCGTCCCCATCACCGACCGCGAGATCGTGGCCGAGCGCCTGGTCGCCGAGCGCGGGGCCACGCTCATCCCGCCGTTCGACCACCCGGACGTCATCGCGGGCCAGGGCACCATCGGCCTCGAGATCGTCGCCGACCTGCCCGACGTCGAGGTGGTCCTGGTCCCGGTCAGCGGCGGCGGCCTGGCCGCCGGCGTGGCCACCGCGGTCAAGGCGCTGCGCCCGTCGGCCCAGGTCTACGGCGTGGAGCCGGCGCTCGCCGGTGACGCGGCCGAAAGCCTGGCCGCGGGCCGGCTGGTCCGCTGGTCGGAGCAGGACCGCGCCCGCACCATCGCCGACGGCCTGCGCGCCCAGCCCTCCGAGCTCACCTTCGCCCACCTGCAGAAGCTGCTGGACGGCATCGTCACGGTCACCGAGGACGAGATCCGCGCGGCGGTGGCCACCCTCGCCACCCGCGCCAACCTGGTGGCCGAGCCCAGCGGCGCCGTCACCACCGCCGCCTACCTGCACCGGGCCGCCGACCTGCCCGCGGGCCGCACGGTGGCCATCGTCTCCGGCGGCAACCTCGACCCGGCCGACCTGGCCGCCATGATCGGGGCCTGACCGGTCAGGCCGCCTCGTCCGGACGACCGGAGGCCATGGGCACCTTGCGGACCGGCACGATGTGGGTCGGCGGGGCGAGGAGGCCGCAGCTCATGCAGTCGCCCGGCCGCGGCGCCTCGGCGGGAGCGGTGACCGGCCGCGCACCCACCCCGGCCGGCTCGGCTGCCCGCGCCTGTGCGGCACGGGACTCGGACTCGGCCGGCGCGAGCACGTCGTTGCGCACGCCCAGTGCCAGCAGCCCACCCACCACGCACAGGCCGGCACACAGCCACATCGCCATCTGCCAGCCGGCGGTCAGCGCCACCGGGTCCGCGTACGCCGCCCCGCTCAGCCCCGCGGCCGCCGGCAGCACCGCCACCGCCAGCAACCCACCGGTCCGCGCGATCGCGTTGTTCACCCCGGACGCGACCCCCGCGTGCCGGTCGGCGGCCGCGGCCAGCACGGTGGCCGTCACCGGCGCCACCACGGCGACGAGCCCGAGGCCGAAGACCACCGTGGCCGGCAGCACCACCAGCAGGTACGACGCGCCGGGCGTCATCCGCGCGTACAGCAGCAACGCGGCGGCGATGATCATCGGGCCGATCACCAGGAACCAGCGCGGCCCGAACCGCTGCGCCGCCTTGCCCGACCGCGCCGACAGCATCAGCATCAGCACCGAGATCGGCAGCCCCGCGAGCCCCGCCGCGGTCGGCGAGTAGCCCAGCGACGTCTGCAGCTGCAACACGAACAGCATCATCACGCCGCTGAGCGCGGCATAGACCACGAACGTGAGCGCGTTCGCCACCACGAACGTCCGGTTGGCGAACAGGTCCGGCGGCACCAGCGGGTCGCGCTGGCGCCGCTGCAGCACCACGAACGCCGCCAGCGCGACGACGCCGAGCACGACCGCCCCGACCACGAGCGGATCGCCGAAGCCGCGGCCCGGCCCCTCGACCAGCGCCGCCGTGATCCCGGCCAGGCCCAGCGCGCCCAGCACCGAGCCCCACACGTCCGGGTGCCCGTCCATCGAGTTGTCGCACGACTCGGGCACGTACTTGCGGGTGAACCACACGCACAGCAGCGCGATCGGCACGTTCACCAGGAACGCCAGCCGCCACGACCACAGCTGCACCAGCATGCCGCCGACCAGCGGGCCGATGGCGCCGGCGATGCCGCCGAGGCCCGACCACGCGCCGATCGCCCGGGCCCGGTCGGCCCGCACGAACGACGACTGGATGATCGCGAGCGAGCCCGGCGTGAGCAGCGCGCCGCCGATGCCCTGCAGCACCCGCGACACGACCAGCATCTCCGTCGACACCGCCAGCCCGCACAGCACCGACGACACGCCGAACCACCCGACGCCGAGCAGGAAGATCCGCCGCCGCCCGTACCGGTCGCCCAGCGACCCGGCGACGAGGATCAGCGCCGCCAGCGAGAGCAGGTACCCGTCGAGGATCCACTGCAGACCCGCCACCGACGCGCCGAACTCCTCGCCGATGCGGGGCAGCGCGATGTTGACCACCGTGCCGTCGAGGAAGGCCATCCCCGAGCCGAGGATCGTCGCGGTCAGCACGCCGCGCGCCGCCGGGCTCCCCCACCGGACCTCACCCTGGCTCAGCGCCGCCGTCACAATGCCGCCTCCTCCGGAGAGCCTACGTCGCCGGGGACCACGCCCGCGATCACGGCGGCGATCACGCCAGCGATCACGAAGGCCGGTTCAGCTCCGCCACAAACTTGTACCGGTCGCCCCGGTAGACCGAGCGCACCCACTCCACCGGCTTCTCGGTCATGTCGTAGGAGTGCCGCGACAGCAGCAGCATCGGCATGCCGACGTCGGCGCCGAGCAGCTCGGCCTCGTGCGGGCCGGCGAGCGCGGTCTCGATCGTCTCCTCCGCATGTCCCATCTCGACGTCGTAGCGCTCGCGCAGCACCTGGTAGAGCGAGCCGCCGGCGGAGACGTACTTGCGCAGGCCGCGGAACCGGCCGAGCGGCAGGTGGGAGGTCTCGATGGCCATGGGCTCGCCGTCGGCCAGGCGCAGCCGCTGCATGCGCAGGATCTTGGCGCCGGCGCGGACGCCGAGGAGCACGGAGAGCTCGCCCTCGGCCGGGATCTCGGCGATGTCGAGCAGCCGGGAGGACGGCTCGCGGCCCTGCGCGCGCATGTCCTCTGTGTACGACGACAGCTGGAGTCGTTGCGCCACCTTGGGTTCCGCCGCGAACGTGCCCTTGCCCTGCACTCGCAGTAACCGGCCTTCTACTGTGAGGTCGGCAAGAGCCTGGCGGACGGTCGTGCGGGACACGTCGAACTCGGCGGCGAGGGAGCGCTCGGTCGGGATCGGCGAGCCCGGTGGCAGCGAGCTGAGCAGCTCGAGCAGGTGCCGCTTGAGCCCCCAGTACTTGGGCTCGCGCAGCGCACGACCAGCGGTGTCGGGCTCGTGCGCGGCCGACGTTTCCAGCATGGCTCCTCCAGACGACGACTTCCCTGTTACAGGATGCCTTCCCAAGGACCGGCGGCGCGATCACACGCGCCGGATTTGGGAAATCCGTTACTCCCCTCGCGTCGGACCACCCTACAGCGATAACATGATTGGTCTAGACCTACTTGGTGGAGTCGGCGTGTCAGGAGGACGAATGACCGGAGCAGGCGCACGGATGGCCGCGGAGATCGCCGAGCAGCCGTCGGTGTTCGACTCCGTCGTCGCCCGGCGGACCGAGCTCGCCGGGGTGGCCGGGCGGCTCGCGGCCCAGCGGCCGCGGTTCGCGTTGCTCGCCGCGCGGGGCTCGAGCGACCACGCGGCGCTGTACGCGAAGTACCTGATCGAGGTACTGCTCGAACTTCCGGCTGGTCTCGTCTCGCCGTCCACGACCACGCTCTACGGCGCCCAGCCGGACCTGAGCGGCGTGCTGTACGTGACGGTCAGCCAGAGTGGCGGTTCACCCGATCTGGTGGAGGCGACCAAGGCCGCCCGCGGCCGGGGCGCGCTCACCGTCGCCGTCACCAACACGCTGGGCTCGCCACTGGCCGAGACCGCCGAGCACGCCGTGCACATCGGCGCGGGCGAGGAGCTCGCGGTCGCGGCCACCAAGACCTACACCGCCACGCTGCTCACGCTGTACCTGCTGGTCGACGCCGCGCGCGGGGGACGTGGCGAGGCGGTGGCCGACCTCGGCGAGCTGGCCGAGCGGGCGCTCGCCGGGTCGGCCGACGCGGTCACCGCCGCCGTGGAGCGCTACCGGAAGGTGGAACGCGTGGTGACCACGGGGCGCGGCTACTCCTCGGCCACCGCGGCCGAGGCGGCGCTCAAGCTCGCCGAGACCAGCTACCTCGGCGCCCGCGCGTACAGCGGCGCCGACCTGCTGCACGGCCCGGTCGCCGCGATCGACTCCGGCACCGGCGTCGTCGCCGTCACCAGCAAGGGCCGCGGCGGCGAGGCCATGCACGACGTGGTGGCCGCGGTCCGCGAGCGGGGCGCCGACGTGCTCGCGGTCGGCTCGGCGGCCGCCGACGTGCCGGCCTCCGCGCGCATCGACGTGCCGGCCACGGCCGAGGAGGTCGCGCCGATCCTGGAGATCCTGCCGTTGCAGCGGCTGGCGCTCGAGCTGTCGCTGGCCCGCGGCGGCGACCCGGACCAGCCACGCGGGCTGTCGAAGATCACCCGGACTCGGTGACGATCACATTCGACGCGTTTGGTGCATTACCGGAAGGGGTTCCTCGCCCTACACTGTCCGAGGTGCGAAGGACCTCGTTCGCCCGCTGGCCGTGCTCCGTCGCAAGAACCATGGACCTGCTCGGTGACCAGTGGACGCTGCTCGTGCTACGCGAGGCGTTCTACGGGGTGCGCCGGTTCGACCGGTTCCAGGCCTCGCTCGGCATCGCCCGCAACACGCTCACCGAGCGGCTGGACCGCCTCACCGGCGCCGGCCTGCTCGACCGGGTCCGCTACCAGGACCGTCCGGCCCGCTACGAGTACCCGCTCACCGACATGGGCCGCGACTTCTTCCCCGCGCTCGCCGCGATCATCCGCTGGGGCGACGTCTGGCTCGACGACGGCACCGGGCCACCCGCGCTGCTGCGCCACCTCGACTGCGGCCAGCACACCACGGCCGACGTGCGCTGCCCGCACTGCGGCGGCGCGCTCGACGCCGAGCGGGTGACGTTCGAGCCGGGACCTGGACTGTCCACTGTGGAGGGAGCGCCGTGACCGGTGGCCGGGTCGTCGGCGTCGACGTGGGCGGCACGTCCAGCCGCGCGCTCGCGATGACCCTGGACGGCACGCCGCTCGGGCGCGGGTCCGCCGGCGGCGGCAACCCCAACTCGCACCCGCCCGACCTGGCCGCGAAGCGCGTGGCCGAGGCGGTGCGGGACGCCCTCGCCCCCGGCGGCGGCGAGGTGCGTGGCTGCCTGCTCGGCCTCGCCGGCGAGAGCAAGTTCACCGACCCGACGGTTGTCGACACGTTCACCTCGGCGCTGCGCCAGGTCGGCATCGCGGGCCCGATCAGCGTGCTCAGCGACGCCGAGGTCGCGTTCGCGGCGGGCACCGGCGAGCCGGACGGCACGGTGGTGATCAGCGGCACCGGCGCGGTCGCCGCGCGGATCGCCGGGCACCGCAAGACCTCCTGGGTCGACGGCTGGGGGTGGCTGCTCGGCGACGAGGGCTCGGCGTACTGGATCGGCCGCGAGGCGGTGCGCACGACGTTGCGCCAGCTGCAGGCGGGCGAGCCGCCGTCGCCGCTGGCCGAGGCGGTGCTGGTCGAGGCGCTGCCGTCGTTGACGTCGGTGGCGGAGCCGCGGGTGGTGAACCGGCTGATCACCGCGGCCAACGCCGAGGCGCCGGTCCGGCTGGCCCGGTTCGCGTCGATGGTCAGCACGTGCGCGGCGACGGACCCGGCCGCGGCGGGAATCGTCGCGCGGGCGGCGGACCTGCTCGCGGGGCTCGCCGTGGCCGCGCGGCCGGCCGGGGACTCGCCGATCGTGCTGGCGGGCAGCGTGATCGGGCCGGACAGCCCGGTCGGCGTCGCGCTGCGGGCCGCGCTCGCCGAGCTGACGCCGGCACCGGTGCTGTTCGCGACCGACGGTGCCGCGGGGGCGGCGTGGCTCGCCGCGCTGGAGGTCGTCGGGCCGGACGCGCCCCGGCCTAGAACGCGACCGTGACGACGACGGCGGTCGCGTTGTCCTGACCGCCGGCCACGTCCGCGGCGCCGAGCAGCCGCTCGACCATGGCGGCGGGCTCGATGTGCAGCCGCAGGATCTCGCGGATCCGCTGGTAGGGGACCTGCTCGGCGATGCCGTCGCTGCACAGCAGGTACACGTCACCGGGCGCGGGCACGATGCTCAGCACGTCCGGCTCGGGGCGCATGGCGTGCCCGACGTAGCGGGTCAGGTGGTAGCGGGCGGCCTTGGCCTGCGGCGAGTCGTAGGCGTAGAGCCCGTGCGCGACGCCGAGCCAGGCCATCGTGTGGTCGACGGTGAGCAGCTCGAGCAGGTCGTCGCGGAACCGGTAGACGCGGGAGTCGCCGAGCTGGGCCAGCCACAGGCCGTCGGCGCCGGCGAGGAGCGCGGTGAGCGTGCAGCCGGCGAGGCCCACGTCGCCGCGGCCGAGGTCGATGACCTGGTCCTGCGCAGCCTCGACCGCGTCCCGGATCGTCTTCGGCCCGATGTCGCCCCGCGCGGCGCGGATGCGCTCGACGAAGGTGTCCACAGTGGCGCGCCCGGCCAGCGCGCTGCCCTCGCTGTCACCCATGCCGTCGGCGACGACGGCCAGCAACGGCTCGAGGTCGAGGTGCGCGACGTCGAAGTTCGCCCGGTACCGGCGGCCGACCTCGCTACCGGCCGCACCGCGTAAGCCGTTCACGCGGGCATCCTAGGGTGCCGCAGGCCCGGGTGGTCGGCCGGCAGCGACCGGCGCAGGACGACCGCGCTCGCCGCGACCGTCGCCGCGACGAGCGGCCAGCTGAGCGCGACCCGCGCCACGCCGAGCGCGACCACCCAGCCGGACCACCAGAGGATGCCGAACACGAGCACGCGCACGGCGTACTGCCCGACCCAGACCCAGCTGGCGCGGCCGTACGCGCGGACGAGGTCGGGGTCGCGGCGCCAGCGGGTCTTCTGGCCGAGCAGCACGCCGACGACCACGCCGAGCAGCGGCCAGCGGATGAGGATGCTGACCGCCCAGGCAAGCGCACTGGCCACATTGGACAGCAGCTGGATGAGGAAGAAGTCCTGCGCACGGCCGGTGTAGAGGGCGACGAGCGCGGCGCCGGCGACCGCGGCGACGCCGGCGAGCACGGCGGTGACCCGGCCGCCCCGGACCAGCCGGACCGTGCCGATCACCGCGCCGGCGGCGACCGCGGCGAGCGCGCCCCAGCCGAGCGAGCGACCGGTGAGGAGCCAGCCGAGGACGAACACGGCCGGGGGGATGCTGGCGTCGACCGCGCCGCGCCGGCCGCCGAGGAGCTCACGCAGCGACAGTTGCCGCTCGGTCGCCTGGTCGGTCACCGTGCAAGCCTGCCTCATGCGCCGCCGGTGAGGTAGCCCTAACCCTCGCTGGTAGCACGTTTTGTGATAACGTGCTGGTCGTTTGTCGGCACGAAATCAGGTGACCATGGCCAACGTCAACCGACCCACCAGCTGCCTGGCCTGCGGCCGCCTGATGCCGTCGCAGCACGGAAAGGGTCGTCGGCGTCGGTACTGCGACGCCACCTGCCGCAGCACCGCACGACGGTCCCGGGCCGCCTCCGTCAACGCGGACCTGACGGTCCACGCGCGTAAAGGTTACCTTGACGGTGGCGGTTCGGCCCCGCTGGAGGTGGTGACGCGGGCCCGCGAGCAGGCACGCAGTGCCGAGGAGGCGCTGCGGCAGGCGGTGGAGCGCGCCCGCGACGCCGGCCACACCTGGCAGGAGATCGGCGAGGTTCTCGGCACCTCACGGCAGGCGGCGTTCCAGCGGTTCGGCCGCCCGGTCGATCCGGCGACGGGCGCGGACCCGCGCCAGGACGTGCTGCCCGAGGCGGCCAACCGCGCGGTCGCGTTGCTGGCCGAGCTCGTGGCCGGCCGGTGGTCGGTCGTGCGTGCCGACTTCGACCGGGCGATGCTCGCGGAGGTCACCGAGGACAGGCTCGCGTCGGTGTGGGCGCAGGTGGCG
>NZ_DASWSJ010000119.1:0-3359 GCF_036402745.1 Actinophytocola sp.
GGCCGCCGCCGCCCGCAGGCTCGCGGCGCCGGTCGAGCCGTGCACGAACAGCGTGTCGCCGGCGCGGCCGTATCCGGTCGGGATGACGATCGGCGCGCCATGGGCCACGAAGGCGAGGTGGCAGATCAGGCCGGCGTCCAGCACGGCGTACAGCGCGGCGCGATCGGTGACCGCGCGCTTCTTGCCGCGCTGGACGGTGCTGCGGGGGGTGGGGGAGAGCGCTTGCTGAGTCACCCCGCCAGCGTGACCCGAGATAGTGGCATCCTGGAAGGGCCACGACCCACCGATTCTGAAAGGCCACTGTGTTTGATGGTTCGCTCCGCTTCTCCGCTACTCGCCGTCTTCCCTCCTCTCGTGCTCGGCGCTGACGCGCCTGCGCGCGCTCGTCAGTCCAGACGGCGAACGCTCCGTCGCTCCCGCTCACGCGTCCAGACGGCGAACGCTCCGGCGCTCCCGCTCACGGGAATGACCGAGACACCCGCGCTGCCGGTGACGCTGGACCGCGCGTCGGTCACCCCGCTGGCCGTGCAGCTCGCCGAGCAGCTTCGCGCGGCCGCCGGCGACGGCCGGCTGCGCAGCGGCGACCGGCTGCCGTCCACCCGCGCGCTCGCCGCCGAGCTGGAGGTCAGCCGCACGGTCACCGCCGCGGCCTACGAGCAGCTGCACGCCGAAGGCTGGATCGCCGGCCGGCACGGCTCGGGCACCTACGTCACCACCGAGCCGCCCGGGTCGCTGCGTGCCGACACCCGGCCGGTGCGCCGGGACGCGGCCACCGACACCGCGCTCGACCTCACCCCCGGCTCGCCGTGGGCGGGTGGCATCGACCGGGCGGCGTGGCGGCGGGCGTGGCGGGCGGCCGCGCACGTGGCGCCGATGGTCCGGCCCAACCGCGCCGGGCTGTCCAGCTACCGCGCGACGGTGGCCGAGCACCTGTTGCGGCACAGGGGCTTGCGTGTCGGCGCACTGTCTGAACAGGACGGTCGGGAGGCGGTGCTCGCCACGTCGGGCACGAGCTTCGCCGTGGGTGAGCTGGCCGCCGCGGTGCTGCACCCCGGCGACGTGGTGGCCGTCGAGGAGCCGGGTTACCAGCGGGCGGTGGGCGCGCTGCGGGCCGCCGGGCTGCGGGTCGTGCCGGCCACCGTGGACGCCGACGGCCTCCTGATCGACGCCGTGCCGGCCACCGCGCGGGCCGTCTACTGCTCACCCGCGCACCAGTACCCGTTGGGCGGGCGCATGTCCGCGGCCCGCCGGGTCGCGCTCGTCGAGCGCGCGCGGGAACGCGGCTGGCTCGTCATCGAGGACGACTACGACGGCGAGCTGCGCTACGACGTCGCCCCGCTGCCCCTGCTGGCCGCGCTGGCCCCGGACGTCGTCGTGCACCTGGGCACCACGAGCAAGATCCTCACCCCGACCCTGGGCGTGGGGTGGATGGTCGCGCCGCCCTCGGTCGTCACCGCGATCCTCGCCCACCGCGACCGCACCGGCAGCGGCCCGGCCCCGGCCGGCCAGCTCGTCGTCGTCGAGTTCGCCCGCAACGGCGACCTCGGCCGGCACCTGCGCCGGCTGCGCCGCGAGCTGTCCGAACGCCGCTCCCTCGTGGTCGACGCGCTCGTCCGTGCCGCCGTCCCGGTCCTCGGCGATGAGGCCGGCGCGCACGTCGTCGTGCCGGTCGCGGACGCGGACGCGGAGCGTGAGCTGGTCCGCCGCGCCCTCGAACGCGGCCTGCTCCTCGACGGGCTGGCCAGGCATCACGTCGGCCGCGCGCGCTGGTTCGGCATCGCGCTCGGCTACGCCGCGTGTTCCCGCGAGGAGCTGCGGGACGCGCTCCCGGTGCTGGTCGAGCTGGTGCGGACGGGAAGCTGACGACCGGGGCGCGGCCCCGGGTAGGGTCGGGCGCCATGGCCAGCCAAGAGCGAATCCGCGTGGCAGTGGTGTTCGGGGGGCAGAGCACGGAGCACGCCGTGTCCTGCGTGTCGGCGGCGAGCGTGCTCGCCAACCTGGACCCGGAGCGTTTCGAGGTCCTGCCGGTCGGCATCACCGAGCGGGGTTCGTGGGTGCTCGGCCCGGCCGACCCCTCGACGCTGGAGATCCAGGACCGGCGGATGCCGAGCATCTCCACCGGCACCGCGCTGACCCTGCCGGCCGACCCCACCTCGGCCAGCCTGGTCGTGCTGGAGCGCGGCCGCGAGGGCGAGGTGCTCTCCGCGGTCGACGTCGTCTTCCCCGTGCTGCACGGCGCGTACGGCGAGGACGGCACCATCCAGGGCCTGCTCGAGATGGTCGGATTGCCCTACGCGGGAGCCGGCGTGCTGGCGAGCGCGGTGGCCATGGACAAGGAGTTCACCAAGAAGCTGCTCGTCGCCGACGGCCTGCCGATCGGGCCGTACGAGGTGCTGCACCGCGGCCAGGCCACGCTCACCGACGCGCAGCGCGACCGGCTCGGGCTGCCCGTGTTCGTCAAGCCGGCCCGCGCGGGCTCGTCCACCGGCATCACCAAGGTCGCCGACTGGTCCCAGCTGGCCGACGCGATCGCGACGGCTCGGGCGATCGACCCCAAGGTGCTCGTCGAGTCGGCTGTCGTCGGCCGCGAGGTCGAGTGCGGCGTGCTGGAGTTCCCGGACGGCCGGGTCGAGGCGTCGCTGCCCGCCGAGATCCGGATCACCGCGGACGGCCCGGACTGGTACGACTTCGAGACGAAATACCTCGACGACGTCTGCGAGCTGGACATCCCGGCCAAGCTGGACGACGTGGTCACCGAGCGGCTGCGGGCCATGGCCGTCAAGGCCTTCCGCGCGCTGGACTGCCAGGGCCTGGCCCGGGTGGACTTCTTCGTCGGCGCCGACGGCACGCTCACCATCAACGAGCTCAACACGATGCCCGGCTTCACCTCCACGTCGGCCTACCCGAAGATGTGGGCGGTCACCGGCGTCGACTACCCGACCCTGCTGGCCACACTGATCGACACGGCGATCGCCCGCGGGACCGGCCTGCGCTAACCCGCCTCCCCGGGATTAACAGTGTGGGTTGCGTTCCGGCGGATGGTGCGGGTGTCGGGGTGGGTGGTGGCTGGGTGCCGTCACGGTCCCCTGAGGTTCTAGTCCGCCTCCCCGGGATTAAAAGTGTGCGTTGCGTCCCGGCGAATGGTGCGTATCGAGGTGGGTGGTGGCTGGGTGCCGTCACGGTCCCCTGAGGTTCCGGCGGTCGGCGCGGACTTCACACGATGATCTACGAGACACCTAGTCCGGCCGTAATCCCTGGTTAAGAACCTGCGCGTGGCGAACCGCGTCAATGCGGTGAACCAACCAAATCGGCAGGACGGGGATGCCATGTCCATGTTCGACACACCGGACCGGGACGGA
>NZ_DASWSJ010000120.1:0-2434 GCF_036402745.1 Actinophytocola sp.
GGGTCGGCCACGACGTGGCGGACGTCGCCGGGGCGGGCACCGCCGATCACGCGTGGCGGTGGGCCTGCGCAGGCTCGGGCCAGCTCGGTGGCCAGCTCGCCCACGGTGTGGGGGTCGCCGGAGCAGATGTTGAGCGGGGTCAGGGCGCCGGGGGGAGGGTCGGTCTCGATGGCTCGGGTGTTGGCGTGCGCCACATCGGTCACGTGGACGAAGTCCCGGCGCTGCCGGCCGTCCTCCAGGACCGTCGGGGGCTCGCCGCGCTGCAGGGACGAGCGGAACAGCGACGCCACGCCGGCGTAGGGCGTGTCGCGCGGCATCCGCGGGCCGTACACGTTGTGGTACCGCAGCGCCCACACACCGCCGCCCGTCTGCCGGGCCCACGCCGAGGCCAGGAACTCCTGCGCCGCCTTCGTTGCCGCGTAGGTGCTTCTGGGGTCGATCGGGGCGTCCTCGGGCACCAGCCGCGGTGCCAGCTCGGCGCCGCACTCGGGGCAGGGGGGCTCATACCTGCCGGCGTCCACATCGGACTGGCGGCGCGGGCCCGGGCGGACGATGCCGTGGTCGCGGCAGGTGTAGCGGCCCTCGCCGTAGACGACCATCGACGAGGCCAGCACCAGGCGGCGCACGCCGGCCCTGTGCATCGCGGCCAGCAGGACCGCCGTGCCGTAGTCGTTGTGCATGGCGTAGTCGGGCGCGTCCGACGGGTCGAGGCCGTGGCCGACCACCGCCGCCTGGTGGCACACCACGTCCACGCCGCGCAGCAGGTCGTCCAGGAGCGCCGGGTCGCGGACGTCGCCGACCGTCACGTCGCCGACTGTCGCTTGTGGACCGTGGGCCTTCGGCAGCAGGTTGTCCAGCAGCACCGTCCGATGGCCGCGCTCGGCCAGCAGGTCGGCGATGTGGGAACCGATGAACCCGGCCGCACCGGTGATCAGCACTCGCATGTCACCGACGCTAGGGCCCGGCCGCCGCGTCGCGCGAGGTCGGCGGCCGGGCCGTCACAGAACCGTCAGATCTTGCTCAGCGCCAGGTAGTCCGCGATCGGGACGTCGTCGTTGGACACCTCGCCGTCGTCCGGAGCGGCGGCGATCGCGTCGGCCATCTCCTGGGTCGGCGGAATGAGCGGCGATGCCGTCGCCTGGCGGCCCAGCTCGTGGTTCACCTCGACGTACGCGCGCAGCGTCCGCTCGTAGGCCGCGAACGCGGTCCGATGGTCGGCGGCCGTCGCCAGCTCGCCGGCCAGCACGTACGCGCCGAGCAGCGCCTGCGACGTGCCGCGGCCCGACATCGGCGAGGCGCAGTAGCCGGCGTCGCCCAGCAGCGCGACCCGGCCGGCCGACCAGGTGCCCATGCGGACCTGGCTGAGCGAGTCGAAGTAGAAGTTCGGTGGCCTCGGCCATCGCCGCGAGCAGCCGCGGTGCGTCCCAGCCCACGCCGGCGTAGGCGTCCGCGACCACCCGCTTCTGGGCGGCGGCGTCGCCGCGCGGAAAAGCTGGCCTTCGGCGAGGCGGTGCTGTGTGTGCTGGAGCCCACCGGGCTGGATCCGTACCGGAAGTTCCAGGTGTACCGGGATCACCCCCGACCAGCACCTCGTCGAGCAGGACGCGACGTTCGCTGGCGTGACCGCGTCCGGCGCCTACCCGACGTTCGTGCGCGTGGTGGAGATGGCGGATTTCGATCTGGATCTCGACGAGCGGTTCGAGTTCGGCCTGCGGCATCTGCTGGACGGGTTCGCGGCGAGCCTCCCGGCGCTCCGACTACGGTGACAGCCATGGAACGGAGCGCGCAGCGGCTCGGCAGGGCCCTCATCGTGATCGTCGACGACCGGGTGGCCCATGGGGAGCACGAGGACTCGGTCGGCCCGCTGGTCACCGAGCTGCTGGAGGAGAACGGGTTCATCGTGGACGGCATCGTCGCGGTGGCTGGGGAGATCGTGGACATCCGCAACGCGTTGAACACCGCCGTGATCGGCGGCGCCGACCTGGTGATCACGGTCGGCGGCACCGGGGTGTCGCCCCGCGACATGACGCCGGACGCCACGCAGGGCGTGCTCGACCGGCCGATCCCGGGCATCGCCGAGGCGATCCGCTCGTCCGGCCTGGCCGCCGGCGCGGTGGACGGCGGTATCTCGCGTGGGCTCGTCGGCATCTCCGGCAGCACGCTCGTGGTGAACCTGGCCGGCTCGCGGGCCGCGGTCCGCGACGGCATGGCCACGCTGTCGGCGCTGGTGCCGCACGTGATCGACGAACTGTCCGGCTTGGACGCCAACTAGCCCCGATGACGGAACCGGAGGAGCCGCACCGTCGCCGGGATCTCGACTTGGACGAGATCTTCGGCGACGTGCTGCCGGACACCACCTCCGACGAGCGGGACCAGGAGCGGCCCGACTCCGACTCCTGGTACGAGCAGAACCGCCCGCCGCACCACGACCGCG
>NZ_DASWSJ010000121.1:0-8482 GCF_036402745.1 Actinophytocola sp.
GAGGGCGCCACCCGGTGGACCAGCCCGTGCCCGTTGCCGGACAAGGGCTTCTTCTTCGCGCCCACCGTGTTCGCGGGTGTCAGCCAGGCCATGCGCATCGCGCGCGAGGAGATCTTCGGCCCGGTGCTGTCGGTGCTCACGTTCCGCACCCCCGACGAGGCCGTCGCCAAGGCCAACAACACCCCCTACGGCCTGTCCGCGGGCATCTGGACCGACAAGGGGTCCCGGATCCTGTGGATGGCCGACAAGCTGCGGGCCGGCGTCGTGTGGGCCAACACGTTCAACCGGTTCGACCCGACCGCGCCCTTCGGCGGCTACCAGGAGTCCGGCTTCGGCCGCGAGGGTGGCCGCGTGGGACTGGAGGCCTACCTCGATGTCTGAGCGTCTCTCGATCGCCAAGACCTACAAGCTCTACGTGGGCGGCGCGTTCCCCAGGTCGGAGTCCGGCCGCTCGTTCCCCGTGCGCGACGCCAAGGGCGGCTTCCTCGCCAACGCCGCGCTGGCCTCCCGCAAGGACGTCCGCGAGGCGGTCGTCGCCGCGCGCAAGGCGTTCGGCGGCTGGTCGGGGGCCACCGCGTACAACCGCGGCCAGGTCCTCTACCGGGTGGCCGAGCTGCTGGAGGGCCGCCGCGAGCAGTTCATCACCGAGGTGGGCCTGAGCGAGGGCGTGCCGGCCAAGCGCGTGCAGTCCATTGTGGACGCCGCGATCGACCGCTGGGTCTGGTACGCGGGCTGGGCGGACAAGGTCGCCACCGTGCTCGGCGCGGCCAACCCGGTCGCCGGCCCGTACTTCTCGTTCTCGGTGCCCGAGCCCACCGGGGTGGTGGGCGTGCTCGCCCCGCAGGCGTCGTCGCTGCTGGGCCTGGTCAGCGTCGTCGCCCCGGCCATCGCCACGGGCAACACGGTGGTCGTGGTGGCCAGCCAGGACCGCCCACTGCCCGCCATCACCCTGTCCGAGGTGCTCGCGACGTCCGACGTGCCGGGCGGCGTGGTCAACATCCTCACCGGCCGCACCGCCGAGCTCGCCCCCTGGCTGGCCTCGCACGCCGACGTCAACGCGCTCGACCCGACCGGCGCCCCCGAGTCGATGACCGCCGAGCTGGAGAGGTCCGCGGCCAACACGGTCAAGCGGGTCCTGCGGGTCAGGTCCGCCGAGCCCGACTGGACCGCGGCCCCGGACATCTCGCGGCTCCGCGCCTTCCTCGAGACCAAGACCGTCTGGCACCCGATGGGAGTGTGAAAGCTCTGCGGAGGGCCCCGGACTTGACCTACCCTTTGGACACTGAGGGGAGCCACCGGGGCAGGCGGTGCGTCTGACCCCGGCAGGAGGGGAACACATGACACACGAGAACCCGGTGCCGCCGCCACCGCCCGGCTACGACGCCGACGCGGACGCGTTCGCCAACTTCACCAGGGGCTACCGGCCGCTGGCCGACCAGCTGAGCACCGACCCGCTGGCCGCGCACACCTCGCTGCACGGCGACGCCTTCTCACGCGTCGGCAACGAGGTCGGGCTCTCCGACGCCATCCGCAACGCCACCCAGCGCCAGGTCGACCGGGTCAAGGGCCTCGCCACCAACACCACCGACATGGCCACCGCGGTCGAGTCCACGTGGACCAACTACGTCGACACCGAGGACAGCCACGACCGCGCGTTCCGCCGCGCCGCGGGTGACGCGACGTGAACGAGCGTGCGAGTGAACCCATGACACGAGGCGACCGCGAGCGGCGACACCGAGCGTGCGAGGGGCTGTCGTGAGCCCGACGATGACGACCGGGCCGGTGGTCGAGACGCTGGTCTCCCCGGCCGCGGACGCGCAGCGCCAGCTCGCCACCGACGACGGCGCCATCGACTCCGTCGACCAGGCGCACGGCGGCGTCCAGACCGCCCTCTACACCTACGACACCGACGCCGGCCGGCAGACGCAGAACCTGCAGCACGGCTGGCAGGGTTCCTCGGCCGACCGGCAGGCCGCCGACGCCACCACCATGACCACCGCCGCCCGCGACATCAGCACCTACAGCGCGGACGTCCAGGCCGCGGTGCGGGACGCGGCCAGCGTCCTCAAGGTCGGCCAGTCCACCAACCAGCAGCTCATCGACAACTTCATGGACCGCGCCGCCGAGCTGCTCTCCGCGGCCGCGGCGCTGCGCCAGGCCGGCGACCACGCGGGCGCGCAGGCCAAGATCAGCGAGCTCATCCGGCTCGGCGCCCAGGTCAGCGGCGACAGCAGCACCAACCTCGAAGCCGTCATGGGCCAGCTCACCGACGTCGTCACCCGGCTCGACGGCGCCGACGGCACCACCTCGGCCAGCAGCGCCGACAGCGGCAGCAACCCGCCGTCCGCCTACAACACCGGCGGCGGTGGGGGCGGCGGAGGCGGGGGCGACTCCGGCGGCGGTGGCGGGGGTGGCGGCGGTGGCGGTGGCGTGGCCACCAAGAAGCGCCTGCCGGTCGCCATCCCGCCGCAGCCGGGCACCGGCGTCGCGGTCAACCTGCCCGACGGCAGCACGGTCATGGCCCCCAACGAGACCGCCGCCAAGGCCGTGCGGGCCGCGCTCGGCCAGCTCGGCGTGCCCTACGTCTGGGGTGGCACCGCGCCGGGCTCGGGCCTGGACTGCAGCGGCCTCACCCAGTACGCCTACGGCGAGGGCGGCCTCGACATCCCGCGCACCTCGCGCGAGCAGGACATCGGCGCCGAGGTCCCGTCGGCCGACCAGCTGCTGCCCGGCGACCTCATCTGCTGGGAGGGCCACGTCGCCATGTACATCGGCAACGGCCAGCTCGTCGAGGCCGGCGACCCGGTGCAGGTCGGCCCGCTGCGCACCACCAACTCCGGCATGGCCTTCGTCGGCTTCTACCGCCCGACCGGGTGAGCGGCTTCGCCTGACCTCGCCACCACGAGCGCCGTGCTCGGCCGGCTTCGTCCGAGCGGCTGAGCGCGAGTGTCGGACCTTTCGGGCACACTGGTTGCGGACAGTAGGGGGTGGGTCGTGGAGATAGACATCGACCACGAGCTGGCGGTGGTGGACCGCCGCGTGCAACAGGCGGGCGACCAGGCCGCGGCGCAGGTGGCCAGGGTGGGCCGGATCAGCGGCCGGGCCGCCTCGCCGGACGGCGGCATCGTCGTCGAGGTGGCGCCGGGCGGCCTGCTCACCGACGTGCGGCTGGAGCCCAGCGCGCTGGCGGCCGACATGGAGACGCTGGCCCGGCAGATCACCGTCCTCGCCGACCGGGCCACCCGGCTGGCGGGCGGCAACATGTACAACGCGCTGGCGCCGGTCGTCGGTGACAAGGACCTCGAGTCGCTCGGCTACGTCCCGGTCGAGGACGAGCAGGCCGACGCCGACGCCGACTTCGGCGACCCGCTCAAGCAGGGCAGGCGCCGGCCGTGATCGAACGCGAACCGCTCAACCGCAGCACCAAGCAGCTCATCGCGGACGGCCGCGCCCGCCAGGAGGCGTTGTCCAAAGTAGACAACATCCTGGCTCAGGTGACCGGAACCGCCCACGACCGCAACGGAACCGTCGAGGTCACCGTCGACGGGCGGGGCAAGCTCGTCCGGCTCTGGCTCGCCCCCGAGGCGGCGCGCTACGGGGCGGAGGGGCTGGGCCAGCTCATCGTCAAGGTGACCCGGGTCGCCATGGACGACGCCACGCAGTCCGGCTACAACAAGGTGGCGCTGCTGCTGGGCGACAACCTCACCTTCGCGCTGGAGCAGCTGTCCGGCCGCGCGGCGCCCGCCCGCCGCGAGGGCGACGGCGGCGTCACCGCGGAGGAGTTCCAGGCCCGGCGCGACGACCGCTTACGCCGTATAACGGAGGAAACGACCGATGACGGGAGCACGAACGGCGGCCACGACTCCGCCGATGAGCTCGCGTCGTTCGACCCATCGTCGCTACGCTCCGACCGGTGATCCACCTCTAAGTCCGCACCACGTAGAGTGCCGACGTTCTGTGTGCCGCCGGATTGCGTGACCAGGAGGTCCAGCAATGTCCCAGGACATCGTCTCGATCGAGCTCGGCCTGCCCCAGGGCGACCTCGTCACGCTCTGGGCACCGCGGTGGCGGGAGGACGGCGAGGAGTGGGAGGCCTTCCTCGGCCACGAGGACGACCTCTACGCCTTCCCCGACGCCGCGCACCTGGCCGCGTTCGTCCGCACGGTCGACGAGCACGACCTGGCCGACCACCCCGCGTGGGACGTCGTGCCGGAGCTGTCGGTGCCGGAGCTGCTGCCCGACGAGGCGCACACCTACGACCTGGTCGGCGTGCCCGAGCTCGCCGCCGAGGATCCGGACACCTGGACCATCGGCGAGCTCGCCGACATCATCACCATCGTCCGCTCGCTCGCCGACGTGTGCGAGCTCGACGAGGTGCACGAGGTGCTGAACTCCGCGGCGGGGTTCTCGGTCCTCGAGCAGGGCACGTTCCCGTTCACCGGGCGCGAGGGCGAGAAGCTGTGGACCGACCTCGCGGAGACCATCTCCGAGCGGTGGGACGAGGTGCTCGACGCCATCGACGAGGTGGTGTACGTGCCCGAGGTCGACAAGGCCGTCCTCGACCAGACCACCGACGAGCTGGCCGCCTACCTCGCCGAGTCCGAGGAGGCCGAGAACGCGCTCGACACCGAGGACGCGGAGGACGTCGACACCGAGGAGTCCGAAAAGGACACCGACGCGGACACCGACGCCGATGCGGACGCCGAGGACGAGGACGACGACGAGGAGGAAGAGGCCGAGCCGGAGCCGGTCGGCTTCTGGGGTGAGGTCGGCATCGACCCCATCAAGATCATCACGGCCGAGGCGGAGTACTACACGCTGCGCTGCTACCTCGACGACGAGCCGATCTTCCTGGGCTCCGACGGCAAGATCGTGGTCACCAAGTCGCCGCGGGCGCTCGCCAAGTACCTCGCGCAGGCCAGCAACGTCGACAACGACCTCGCCGAGGTGTCGACCTGGGACGAGGTCCAGACCAAGGCCACCGACGGCAGCCTGGACATCGAGGTCGAGACCGACAACACCTACGTGCTCAACGGTCTGGCCGACGACATCGGCGAGGGCCCGGACGCGGTCGACCCGGTGCAGCTCGACCTGGCGGTGGAACTGCTCAACGACGCGGCCGACTGGGCCGACGACAAGAGCGTTGCCGAGGCCCTGGCGCAGTCGGAGACCCTGGGCTGGCTGGTGTCCTTCGTGCTGCGCCCGGACCCGACACGGCTGGCGCCCAGCGCGCCGTTCGACCAGGAGCAGGCCTCGTGGCAGCACCTCATCGAGGCGTTCGAGGAGCGCCTGGACGTCAAGTAGCGACGGCGCCCGCCCGCCGCGGGCGCCGGCCCGCCGTCAGCCCGTCAGCGCCGCGTAGCCGGGCTTGATGGTGTCGTTGATGATGGCGAGGCGCTCGTCGAAGCCGATGAACGCCGACTTCATCGCGTTGATCGTGAACCACCGCAGGTCCGCCCACCCGTAGCCGAACGCGTCCACGAGCGCCGACATCTCCGTCGACGGCAGGCAGCCCGACATCAGCCGGTTGTCGGTGTTGACCGTGACCCGGAAGCGCAGCTTGGTGAGCAGCCCGATCGGGTGCTCGGCGATCGAGGGCGCCGCCCCGGTCTGGATGTTGGACGACGGGCACATCTCCAGCGGGATCCGCCGGTCCCGCACGTAGCTGGCCAACCGTCCCAAGTGGATGGTGCCGTCGCCGTCGACCTTGATGTCGTCGACGATGCGCACGCCGTGGCCGAGCCGCTCGGCGCCGCAGTGCTGGATGGCCTCCCAGATGGACGGCAGGCCGAACGCCTCGCCGGCGTGGATGGTGAAGTGGTGGTTCTGCTGGCGCAGGTACTCGAACGCGTCGAGGTTGCGGGTGGGCGGGAAGCCCGCCTCGGGCCCGGCGATGTCGAACCCGACCACGCCGGTGTCCCGGTGCCGCACCGCGAGCTCGGCGATCTCCAGCGACCGCGCGTTCTGCCGCATGGCACACAGCAGCGTGCCGACGCGGATCTTGTGCCCTTGCTCGAGCGCGCGCCGCTCGCCGAGCCGGAAGCCCTCCTGCACGGCCTCGACGATCTGGTCGAGGCTCAGGCCGTGCTCGGAGAAGAGCTCGGGCGCGTAGCGCACCTCGGCGTAGACGACGCCGTCCGCGGCGAGGTCCTCGGCGCACTCGGCGGCCACCCGGACGAGCGCGTCGAGGTTCTGCATGACGCCGCACGTGTGGGCGAACGTCTCGAGGTAGCGGACCAGCGAGCCCGAGTCGGCGGCACTGCGGAACCAGGCATCGAGCTCGACAGGGTCGGTGGTGGGGAGGTCGCGGTAACCGGAGGCGTCGGCCAGCTCGATCACCGTGGCGGGCCGGAGCCCACCGTCCAGGTGATCATGAAGTAGAACTTTGGGAGCGGCGCGGACAGCCTCCGGGGTCACCGGAACGGGGCTCGTGGTCGACATGATGCAACGGTACTCAACGAGGGGTGTCATCCGATCGGGTAAGCACAGGACCACGTAAGGTCATGCCCGGTCGCGGCATTTGCGCTACGGCCATCCTCCGAACGGCCCAATAGCTCGTGTTTGGGCCTGCAACGAACTAACGGGTGGTGTATGGACGCGTTCTGGGAGTGGCTAGGCTCCCCAGCGTCGGCCCTGCCCCTCCCCACGACGAAGGTCACCTCCGTGAACGAGAACAACAACTCGACGGTGTCGTTCGACCGGATGCGCAACATGTTGGTGCGCGCGGCCGAGATCCGTGAGAGCGAACAGCAGCAGATCTTCGACACGCTGGACGAGATCCACGCCAGGCTGTCCCCACTGGAATCGATCGGCTCGGTGCGCAAGCGCCTGTCGGAGATGCCGGACCGCACCGAGCTCTCCGCGCTCGCCGGCCGCGTCGAGGAGGCGCTGGGCAAGCTCGACACCCAGGACGCCGCCATCGCGGCGATCACCAGGGCCGTCGAGGGCATCGTGGACAAGCTCGCGACGCCGTTCGCGCAGCTCGACGGCCGGCTCGACGGGGTGGCGGGCCGGTTCGAGGGCGTGGCCGGGCGGATGGACGGGCTGGAGGACAAGCTCGCGAGCATCCACCGCCGCATCGACGAGCTCGACGGGCATCTCGACAAGCACCTGGACAAGCAGGACACCAAGCTGGATGCCCTGCCCGCCACCGTGCACGGTCCGGTCCGCGAGCGCATCGAGCTGGCGGAGAACAACCTCCGCGGCCGCATCGACGAGGTCGACGGTGCCCTGCGCGGTCAGGTCGACTCCACGAAGGACGCGGTGCGCCAGTCGGTGTCCGATGCGTCGGAGGCCGTCCAGTCGAAGCTCGCCGACACGGCCAACGCGCTGCACAACAACATCGACGAGAAGGCCACCGGCGTCCGCAGCGTCGTGAACGAGTCCCGCAAGACGGTGCAGGACGCGATCGAGGACACCAAGTCCACGGTGGACGGCACCGAGCGGCTGGAGTCGCTGGCGCAGCGCCTGGAGCAGGTGACCGGCAGGCTGGACGACATGACGACCCGCCTGGACCTCGTCGAGGACGGGTTCACGGAAAAGATCGCCCAACTGGGTACCGCGATCACGGACAGTCTCACCAAGGTCGAGGGCACCCTCTCCCACCAGCCGGACAACGACCAGCTGGCGTCGATGGTGAAGAAGAGCAACGAGGAGTCCGAGCGTCGCATCGGCGGCCACCTGGACGAGGCGATGGCCACCTTCGCGGAGCTGATGATGGGTGGCGGCGCCCAGCCACCCCGCCCGCCGGCCACCCTGCCGAGGCAGACCGCGAGGCGCCGCAACGGCAAGCCCCAGAAGCCGAGGACGGACGAGAACGAGGACGCGGACGCCTCGACGAACTGAGCAGGTAAGAGCGGAACGGCCCCGAGCGCCTCGAGCGGTTGGGGCCGTTCGCTTTCGTCGGCAGGGTTCGGGGGGCGAGGCGGCGGCGTGCCGTGGTGGGGGGCGATGAGAGTCGCGGCCTGAGAATGCGCGCCGACCAGCCCCTCATGGTGCGAGGGCACCGGAGCAGGGCTCAGCGGATCGTCTCAAGGACCAACGGAGTGGGAGCGGGTGCTGAGTCGGAGATCGACACGGCATCGGCCAGAACCGCCAAAGCGCCCGGAACCGCCCCCGGCGTGTCCGTGCGCAGCTCGAAAAGCGGTGCCCCCTCCACGACGCTCTCCCCAGGCTTCGCCAGGCACACCACGCCGGCGGCGGCCTGCACCGGATCCTCCTTGCGCGCCCGCCCGGCCCCCAGCCGCCACGCCGCCAGCCCGACCGCCCGCGCGTCCAGCCTCGACACGACCCCGGACGACGGCGCCACCACCGTGTGCACGTGACCCGGCGACGGCAGCGCCGCCGAAGGGTCCCCGCCCTGCGCCGAGATCATCGCGCACCACGTCTCGTACGCCTGGCCCGACGCCAGGACCGCGGCCGGGTCCGCCGAGACCCCCGCCAGCGACAGCATCTCCGACGCCAGCGCGACAGTCAGCGCGAC
>NZ_DASWSJ010000122.1:0-4130 GCF_036402745.1 Actinophytocola sp.
CCGGGCGTGGCTCGAGGAGCACAACTGGACGGTGCGGCGACTCGCCGCGGAATGCAGTGCCCTGGGCGAGGACACCTTCGCCGAGGGCACCATGCGCAACGCCGTCAACGGCATCGACCCGATACGGCCCGGACGTATCCGGGTGGTCTGCAAGGTGCTGGCCAAGTACGGCGACGGCATCCCGTACACACGGCTGGTCGGCGACACCGATAGCGCGGAACGGCGGTGAGTCGTGGACAAACCGTGGGTGGTCCTGCTGGCCTCGTCGCCCTTCCTCACCTTCCTGTTATGGGCCGTCTGGTGGCTGGTCTCCGACTCCCTTCGGGAGCGGCGGCGGGCCCGAGCCGCCGCACGAGTCGCCGGGGAGTACGGAGGCGAGCGCGGTGAGCGTGGCGGACGTGGGCACGCATCGGCGGCATGACGATCCGCGCCGCACAGGCGGCGAGCGAGGCAACGACCGACTCAACACCGCGCGTCCACCACCGCCGCGTCCAGCATCGCGGCCCACTGGCGCAGTACCCGGGCCCGGCGCCGGCTGTCGTCGGTCAGCAGGTTGGCCAGGCCCAGTCCGCGGGCCATGTCCAGGGTCGCCTGCACCGCCTCGCGGACGCCGGGCACCGACTCGTCCACGCCCAGCAGCTCCAGCGCCACCCGGTGGGTCTCCCGGCCGACGTGGGCCTCCAGGCCGACCACCCGCTCGCGCAGCCGCTCGTCCGAGGACGCGGCCACCCACAGGTGGATGGCCGCGCGGAACACCGTCCCGGTGTACATGTGCTCCACCATGTCGACCACGGCCTGGGTGCGGCCCGGCCCGCGCGGCAGGTTCCGCGCGTGCGACCGCAGCAGCGCCAGCCGCTCCTGCGACACGAACTCGACCGCGGAGGTCACCAGGTCCTCGCGGGTCGGGAAGTGGTGCTGGGCGGCACCGCGGGACACGCCGGCCCGCTCGGCCACCACCGCCACCGTGCTGCCCGACCAGCCGAGCTCGGCCAGGCACTCGATCGCCGCCTCGAGGAGCCGCCGCCGGGTCGCCCGGCTGCGGTCCTGCCGCGGCTCCCGCACCACCTCGGTCATGATCAGTACGACTTGGGCAGGCCCAGCGTGTTCTGGGCGACGAAGTTGAGGATCATCTCGCGGCTCACCGGCGCGATCCGGTTCACCCGCGCGGCCGCGACCAGCGCGCCGAGGCCGTACTCGGCGGTGAGCCCGTTGCCCCCGTGCACCTGGACCGCGGTGTCCACCGCCTTGATCGACGCCTCCGCGGCCGCGTACTTGGCCATGTTCGCCGACTCGCCGGCCCCCATGTCGTCGCCCGCGTCGTAGAGCGCGGCGGCCTTCTGGGTCATCACCTTCGCGAGCTCCAGCGCGATCTTGGCCTCCGCCAGCGGGTGCGCGACCCCCTGGTGCGCGCCGATCGGCGTGCTCCACACCTGCCGCGTCTTCGTGTACTCGACCGCCTTGTCCAGCGCGTACCGGCCCATGCCGATCGCGAACGACGCGGCCATGATCCGCTCGGGGTTGAGCCCGGCGAACAGCTGCATCAGCGCCGCGTCCTGCGAGCCGACCAGCGCGTCGGCGGGCAGCCGGACATCGTCGAGGAACAGCATGAACTGCTTGTCCGGCGAGATGATGTCCATCTCGATCGGCTTCGCCTCGAAGCCCGGCGCGTCGGTCGGCACGATGAACAACGCCGGCTTGAGCCGGCCGGTCCGCGCGTCCCCGGTGCGCCCGACCACCATCACCGCGGCGGCCTCGTCCACCCCGGAGATGAACACCTTCCGTCCACTGAGGACCCAGTGGTCGCCGTCGCGGCGGGCGGTGGTGGTGAGCTTGTGCGCGTTGGAGCCCGCGTCCGGCTCGGTGATCGCGAACGCCATCCGCAGCGAGCCGTCGGCGAAGCGCGGGAGCCAGGTCTGCTTCTGCTCGTCGGTGCCGTACCGGCTGATGATCGTGGCGCAGATGGCCGGTGAGACCACCATCAGCAGCAGCCCGCAGCCCGCGGCGGCCAGCTCCTCGGCCACCGCGGCCAGGTCGCCGATGTTGCCGCCCCCGCCGCCGAACTCCTCCGGCACGTTCACGCCGAGGTAGCCGAGCTTGCCGGCCTCCTCCCACAGCTCGGCGGTCTTCTCCCCGCCGCGGGCCTTCTTGAGGAACCACTCGCCGCCGTAGCGCTTGCCCAGGTCGGCGACCGCCGCCCGCAGTGCCTGACGTTCCTCGGACTCGGTGAACGCGTTCATCGCTCCTCCTCTGGGCTCACAACGGCCAGTACCCGGCCGACCCCGACCTGGTCTCCCGCGCCGACACCCAGCTCGGTGACGACGCCGTCGGCCGGGGCGTTGATCTGGTGCTGCATCTTCATGGCTTCCAGCCACAGCAACGGCTGCCCGCTCGTCACCCGGTCGCCGACGGCCGCGGCCACCCGCACGACGGTGCCCGGCATGGGCGCCAGCAGCGAGCCGGCCGCGACCTGGGTGGCCGGGTCGGCGAACCGCTCCACCGGCACGAGCGCCACCGAGCCGAGTGGAGAGTCCACACAGGACAACCCAGGGTGGGCGGCCACGTCGAACCGGCGGCGCAGCCCACCCACGTCGAGCACCACGGCGTGCGGCGTCGCCTCGACCAGCCGCACGCCGTCGAGACCCTCGGCGACCAGCCCGGAACGGGCGAGCCGGTAGCGGACCTCGTGCTCGGTCTCGCCGGCGGTGAAGCGCTTGCGTTGCGGCTGGGCCACGACGTTGCGCCAGCCGCTGGGGATCCGGCCGAGCACCCGCGCGTCCGCCCGGTTCGTGGCGGCCTCGGCCAGCGCCGCCGCCAGCGCGGACAGCCGCACGGTCTCCTCGGACGCGAGCGGCGCGGCGAGCGCGGCCAGGCCGTGCCGGTCGAAGAACGCGGTGTCCGTGTCACCCGCGAGGAATGCCGGATGGGTGAGGACGCGTACGAGGAGGTCGCGGTTGGTGGTGACGCCGTGGATCCGGGCGCGGGTGAGCGCGGCGGCCAGCGCGCGGGCGGCCACGTCCCGGGTCGGCGCCAGCGAGATGACCTTGGCCAGCATCGGGTCGTAGTGCGGGCTGACGACGTCGCCGCCCACCACCCCCGAGTCGAGCCGGATCCCCTTGTCCAGCACGGAGAACTCGGCGGCCACACCCGGGACGTCGAACCGGTGCAGGGTGCCGCTCGCCGGGCGCCAGCCCGCGGCCGGGTCCTCCGCGTAGAGCCGGACCTCGATCGCGTGCCCGCGCGGCTCCGGCGGCTCGGCGGGCAGCGACCGTCCTTCCGCGACGCTCAGCTGCAGCTCCACCAGGTCCAGGCCGGTGACGCACTCGGTGACCGGGTGCTCGACCTGCAGCCGGGTGTTCATCTCCAGGAAGTAGAACCGGCCGGCGTCGTCGGCGAGGAACTCGACCGTCCCGGCGCCGACGTACCCGATGGCCTTGGCGGCGTCGCGGGCCGCCGCGAACAGCTCCGCGCGCATCCCCGGGACCCGCTCCACCAGCGGCGACGGCGACTCCTCGACGATCTTCTGGTGCCGGCGCTGGATCGAGCACTCCCGCTCGCCGACCGTCCACACGGTGCCGTGCGCGTCGCACATCACCTGCACCTCGATGTGCCGGCCGGTGGCGAGGTAGGGCTCGCAGAACACCGTGTCGTCGCCGAACGCGGACGCCGCCTCGGCCCGCGCACCGTCCACCTGGGACACCAGCTCGTCGAGCGTCCGGACCACCCGCATGCCCCGGCCACCACCGCCCGCCGACGCCTTCACGAGCACCGGCAGGTCGTCCCGCGTGATCGACGACGGGTCCAGCTCGGGCAGCACCGGCACCCCGGCGCCGGCCATCAGGCGCTTGGACTCGATCTTGGAGCCCATCTGCTCGACGGCCTCCGGCGGCGGGCCGACCCAGGCCAGCCCGGCGTCGAGCACCGCGCGGGCGAACGCCGCGTTCTCCGACAGGAAGCCGTATCCCGGGTGGACCGCGTCCGCGCCGGCCCCCAGTGCCGCGGCGATCAGCAGGTCCGTGCGCAGGTAGGTGTCGGCGGGGGCGGTGCCGGGCAGGTGCACCGCGGCGTCGGCCTCCCGCACGTGCGGGGCGCCCGCGTCCGCGTCGGAGTACACGGCGACCGTGGAGATGCCG
>NZ_DASWSJ010000123.1:0-20846 GCF_036402745.1 Actinophytocola sp.
GACGATGCGCCTGGCCGACGCACTGTCCCAGCTGTACGTGCTGCTGCCGGTCCTCGACGACGCCAAGCACTACTGGGTCTCCGGCGACGAGATCGACAAGCTGATCCGCTCGGGCGGCGCGTGGCTGGCCACGCACCCCGAACGGGAGCTGATCACCACCCGCTACCTCGCCCACCAGCGCCGGTACGCGGCCGAGGCGATCGCCCGGCTCACCGAGCTGGACGACCGGCCCGCCGACGACACCGACGACGACACCGACGCGGAGCCGAGGCCGGGCACCGGGCACGACGCCGGCGACGAGCGGCTGCTGTCGCTGGCCGACCAGCGGCGAGCGGCGGTCCTCGCCGAGCTGCGGGCCGCGGGCGCGACCCGGGTCGTGGACCTGGGCTGCGGTGAGGGCAACCTGCTGCACGCGCTGCTGGCCGAGCCGGCGTTCACCGAGATCGTCGGCGTGGACGTGGCGGCCCGGGCGCTGCGGGTCGCGACCGCGCGGCTGCGGCTGGACCAGCTCGCCGACCGGCAGCGCGCGCGGATCTCGCTGCTGCAGGGCTCGGTCACCTACGCCGACCCGCGGCTCGCCGGCTACGACGCGGTCGTGCTGTCGGAGGTCGTCGAGCACGTCGACCCGCCGCGGCTGCCCGCGCTCGCCGCGGCCGTGTTCGGCACCGCGCGGCCGGCGACGGTGCTCGTGACGACGCCGAACGCGGAGTACAACGTGCGCTGGGAGTCGTTGCCGGCCGGGGAGCCGCGGCACCCGGACCACCGGTTCGAGTGGACCCGCGCCGAGTTCGCCGCGTGGGCCGCCGCGGTCGCCGAGGCGCACGGGTACGCGGTGCGCCACGTGCCCGTCGGCCCCGTCGACGCCGAGGTGGGCGCACCGACCCAGCTCGCCGTGTTCGGCAGGGGGCACTGATGAGGACGCTGGAGATTCCCGAGCTGAGCCTGGTCGCGCTGGTCGGCGCCACCGGGTCCGGCAAGTCGACGTTCGCCGCCCGGCACTTCCTGCCGACGCAGGTGCTGTCCTCGGACATGTTCCGCGCGCTGGTGTCCGACGACGAGAACGACCAGGGCGCCACGAGCGACGCGTTCGAGGCGCTGTTCTACGTGGCCGCCAAGCGGTTGCGGGCCGGCCGGCTCACCGTCGTCGACGCCACCCACGTGCAGCGCCAGGACCGCGCGCAGCTCATCGCCGCGGCCAAGGAGCAGGACGTGCTGCCGGTCGCCATCGTGTTCGACCTGCCGGTGGCGCTGTCCCACGAGCGCAACGCGACCCACCGCAAGCTCCCCGAGCACGTGATCCGCCGCCAGCACGACGCGCTGCGCCGCTCGGTCCGCCACCTGCACAAGGAGGGCTTCCGCAAGGTGCACGTGCTGTCCACTGTGGAGGAAGTGGACGGCGTGGCGATCGAGTGGGAGAAGGCCTACAACGACAAGCGCCAGCTCACCGGGCCGTTCGACGTCATCGGCGACGTGCACGGCTGCCGCGCCGAGTTGGAGACCCTGCTGGCGCGGCTGGGCTACGTGCTCACCCGCGACGAGGTGGGCCGGCCGGCCGGCGCCACGCATCCGGACGGCCGGACCGCGGTGTTCGTCGGCGACCTGGTGGACCGCGGACCCGACACACCCGGCGTGCTGCGGCTGGTGATGGGGATGGTCGCGGCCGGCACGGGGCTGTGCGTGTCGGGCAACCACGAGCACAAGCTGGTCCGCGCGCTCGACGGCCGGGACGTGTCGATGGCGCACGGGCGCGCGGAGTCGCTGGCCCAGCTGGCGGCCGAGCCCGAGGAGTTCCGCAAGGACGCCCGCGAGTTCATGTACGGGCTGGTCAGCCACTACCGGCTGGACGGCGGCCGGCTCGTGGTGGCGCACGCGGGGCTCAAGGAGTCCTACCACGGCCGCTCGTCCGGGCGCGTGCGCACCTTCTGCCTGTACGGCGACACCACCGGCGAGACCGACGAGTACGGCCTGCCGGTGCGCTACCCGTGGGCCGAGGACTACCGCGGCGCCGCCACCGTCGTCTACGGCCACACCCCGGTGCCCGACGCCGCCTGGGTCAACAACACGATCTGCGTGGACACCGGCTGCGTGTTCGGCGGCTCGCTGACCGCGTTGCGGTGGCCGGAGAAGGCGCTCGTCTCGGTGCCCGCGGAGAAGACCCACTACGAGCCCGTGCGGCCGCTCGCGCCGCCGGCGCGGCCCGCGGACCTGCTGCGGGTCGACGACGTGCTGGGCACCCGGTTCGTGGAGACCGCGCTGCACGGGCGGGTCAAGGTGCTCGAGGAGAACGCGGCGGGCGCGCTGGAGGTCATGAGCCGGTTCGCGATCGACCCGCACTGGCTGGTGTACCTGCCGCCGACGATGGCCCCGCCCGCGACGTCCACTGTGGACGGAATGCTGGAGCACCCGGCCGAGGCGTTCGCCGCCTACCGCGCGGACGGCGTGGAGCGGGTGGTGTGCGAGGAGAAGCACATGGGCTCGCGGGCCGTGGTCGTCCTCTGCCGCACACCCGAGGTGGCCCGCGACCGGTTCGGCGCCACCGACGGCGCCACGGGTGCGATCCACACCCGCACCGGCCGGCCGTTCTTCCCGGGCGAGGTCACCGAGCGGCTGCTCGCCCGGGTCCGTGCCGCCGTCGACGCCGCCGGGCTGTGGGACGAGCTCGCGACCGGCTGGCTGGTGCTCGACGCCGAGCTGCTGCCGTGGTCGCTGAAGGCCGGCGAGCTGCTGCGCCGCCAGTACGCGCCGGTCGGCGCCGCGGCCCGGCACGTGCTGCCGGCGGCCCTGGCCGTGCTGGAGCAGGCGGCCGCCCGCTACTCCGACGCGTCCGCGATCGACGCGCTGGCGGCCCGGCAGCGCGCCCGGCTCGCCAACGCGGCCGCGTTCACGGAGGCGTACGGCCGGTACTGCTGGCCCGTGCGTGACCTCGACGGGATCTCGCTGGCGCCGTTCACGATCCTCGCCGGCGAGGGCACGGGGTACGCCGACCGCGACCGCGGCTGGCACCACGAGCGGCTCGACCGGCTGGTCGCGGCGGACCCGGCGCTGTTCCGCGCCACCCGACGGTCCACTGTGGACGTCACCGACCCGGCGTCGGTGGCCGAGGGGGTCGCGTGGTGGACCGAGCTGACCGCGGCGGGCGGCGAGGGCATGGTGGTCAAGCCGGACGAGGGGATCGTGCGGGGCAGGCACGGGCTGGTGCAGCCGGGCGTGAAGTGCTGCGGCCGGGAGTACCTGCGGATCATCTACGGCCCCGACTACCCCGACCACCTCGACCGGCTGCGGCAGCGGTCGTTGGGCCGCAAGCGATCCCTCGCGCTGCGCGAGTACGCGCTGGGCCTGGAGGCACTCGACCGCTTCGCCGCCGCCGAGCCGCTGTGGCGGGTGCACGAGGCCGTGTTCGCCGTGCTGGCCCTGGAGTCCGAGCCGGTCGACCCGCGGCTCTAGTCCGCCTCCCCGGGATTAAAAGTGTGCGTTCTAGTCCGCCTCCCCGGGATTCAAAGTGTGCGTTGCGTCCCAGCGGATGGTGCGGGTATCGGGGTGGATGGTGGCTGGGTGCCGTCACGGTCCCCTGAGGTTCCGGTGGTCCGCGCAGTCGGCGCAGTCGGCGCAGTCGGCGCAGTCGGCGCGGGACTTCACACCATGATCTACGAGACAGGCCTTAACCTCGTCCGAGGTAGGGCATCGTCGTGGCCATCAGCGTCAGGAACGCGACGTTGGCGGTCAGCGGGAGCTGGGCCATGTGTACCACCATGTCGCCCACGTGCCGGGCGTCCATCGTGGGCTCCGGGCGCAGCGAGCCGTCCGCCTGCAGGGTGCCCGACGCGAAGCTCTCGGTCAGGTCGGTGGCCGCGTTGCCGATGTCGAGCTGGCTCACCGCGATGTCGTGCGCGCGGCCCTCCAGCGCCAAGGCCTTCGTGAGGCCGGTGACGGCGTGCTTGGTCGCGGTGTAGGCCACCGCGTTGGGGCGCGGGACGTGCGCGGAGACCGAGCCGTTGTTGATGATCCGGCCACCGCGCGGGTCCTGGGCCTTCATCAGCCGGAACGCCGCCCGGGCGCAGCGGAACGAGCCGGTGAGGTTGGTGTCGACCACGGCCTGCCAGTCCTCATCGGACAGCTCGTCGGCCGGCCCGCCCGGGCCGAACACGCCGGCGTTGTTCACCAGGACGTCGAGCCGGCCGTACCGGGACGCGACGTGGTCGAACAACGCCCGCACGGCCTCGGCGTCGGTCACGTCGGCGACGACCGGGTCCGCGTCGGGCACCCGCGCCAGCGTGCTCGCCGTGCGGCCCGACACCACCACCCGGTAGCCGGCGCCGGCCAGCGCGGTCGCGATCACCCGGCCGAGGCCGGAGCCGCCACCGGTGACGAGCGCGATCTTCGGAGTCGACAAGACAACCTCCCGGGGAGTACGCAGGACCTACCGGCGAAAGGGTGGCACGGCATGGACGGGATCCGGGTGATCGCCTGCGACATCTTCGGCACCACTGTGGACTGGTACACCGGCGTGGCCGAGCAGGTCGGCAGCCTGATCGAGGTCGACGGCACGGCGTTCGCGACCGAGTGGCGCCGGAAGTACGTCCCATCGATGGACCGGGTCCGCAACGGCGAGCGCGACTGGGCTTATCTCGACACCTTGCACCGCGAGTCCCTCGACGAGCTGCTCGATCAGCACCAGCTCGATCCGGCCGAGGAGACCCGGCAGAAGCTGGTCCGCGTCTGGCACCGCCTCCCCGCCTGGCCCGACTCGACCAGCGGGCTGCGCCGGCTCCGCGAGCACTACACGCTCGCCGCGCTCTCCAACGGCGGCTTCGCGTTGCTCACCGCGCTGGTCAAGCACGCCGACCTGCCGTTCGACTGCATCCTGTCCGCCGAGCTGGCGCGCGCCTACAAGCCCGACCCGTCGGTCTACCTGACCGCGGCCGGGCTCCTCGACGTCGAGCCGCACGAGGTGCTGATGGTCGCCGCGCACGGGTGGGACCTCGACGGCGCGCGCGACGCGGGCCTGCGCACGGCGTTCCTCGAGCGGCCCGCCGAGAAGGGCCCGCACCACGCCGCCGACCGCGCCGCCGACGTGGCGGCGGATTTCTCCGTCAGCAGCTTCGACCAGCTGGCGGAGGTCCTCAATCCTGGCTGAGGCTCAGCCGGGGGTGAGGCGCCGCGGGCCGACCAGGGCCGCCACGCCGCTGAGCACATACCCGAGGGCCGGCCCGTACGCGCCCAAGGAGAGCCCGTCGGCGGCGGAGGCCAGGTCCTGCACCGCGTAGATGTGCACGCCCGCGATCACCAGCAGCACCAGGCCCGCGATCCGGCGGAACATGGCGAGCCCGGTGCGCAGCATGAAGACCACGAGCACCAGCGCGGCCACCGCGATCACGATCGTGGTGATCTCCTGGCGGGAGAAGTCCAGGCCCGCCTGCTCGCCGAACAGGCCCGCGGCCGGGCCGACGCCGTAGCGCAGCAGCAGCCAGCCGATCCCGATGATCGCGAGCCCGGCGAAGATCACCTTCCCGGCCACCGACTCCAGCACCGACACGAGCGCCAGCACGATGCCGAGCGCGGCGAGCGGGTAGCTGAACAGGACGACGTACCAGCCGCCGAAGCCCTGCGCGCCCGCGGTGGACGCGAGGTCCCACAGCTGCGGCAGCGAGATCGACTGGCCACCCGCGGCCGACGCGGACACCCACGGCAGCACGAGCATGCAGAGCAGCTGCACCACGATCCCGAGCAGGCTCAGGATCAGGCCGAGACCCGGCAGCCGGAGCTTGAAGCCGTCGTCCGGGTACTCCGGCGGCGGCTCCGGGCGGCGCGCCCCCGGCGGTCGCGGTGGCGGTTGGCCGGGCTGGCCGTACTGCGGCTGCTGCCGGTAGCCCTGGTCCTGATAGGAGTCCTGGTACGGATCCTGTTGGTAGGGCTCCTGGTACGACTCCTCGTAGGGCTCGTACGGCTGCCGCGGCTGGTGCCGCGGGGGGTACTGCTGCGGCGGGTACTGCTGCCGTCCGTAGGGGTCCTGGCGCCCTGGCTCGCCCTGGTACGGGCCGGATGGGGACATGCGGGCACCGTACCGGCCGTGCGCCGGATGGCAAGGTCAGTCCGGTACCGAGTCCGCCCAGAAGCTCCGAACGAGCCGCGCGAACTCCTCCGCGCGCTCGATTTGCGGCATGTGTCCGGTGTCGCGGAACAGGTGCGTGCGGGCGTGCGGCAGCACGACCTTCGCCGCCTCCAGGTGGGCCGCCGGCAGGATCAGGTCCTTCTCGCCCCACACGACGAACGTGGGCACGGCCGCCGCCGCGGTGGCGGCGAGCACGGCGTCGCGCCACGGCTGCCGGACGCCGCGGACCGTGCCGAGCTGGCGGCACAGCTCCAGCATCACCCGGGCGCCGTGCGGGCGTCTGGACAGCTCGAAGGCACGCGCGATCCGCGCCTCGGTGACGAAGGCGGCGTCCCGGAAGATCGCCCGCTCGGTGCGCCGCGAGCCGCCGAGGGACGGGCGCAGCAGCAGCCGGCCGAGCGGGCGCAGGGCCAGCAGGCGCAGCGCGATCGTCACCTCGCGGCCGAAGCCGGCGCTGTTGGCGAGCACGAGGCTGCGCACCCGGTCCGGGTGGCGCAGCGCCAGCAGCATGGCCACCGCGCCGCCGAGCGAGTTGCCGACCAGGTGTGCCGGGCGGGTCTCGCCCACCGCGTCGAGGAAGCCGGCGACCGTGTCGGCGAGGGCGGGCAGCGTGCACGTGCCGGGCAGCGGGTCGGACCCGCCGAACCCGGCCAGGTCCACGCTGTACACCCGGAAGGCGTCGCCGAGCAGCTCGTGCTGCTCGGCGAAGTCGTCGAGGCTGCGGCCGATCCCGTGCAGCAGCACGACGGGCGGCCCGTCGCCGGTCACCCGGTAGCGGACCTGCCGGCCGGCGACCCGGACCCGCTCGTCGACGGCCGTCATCCCGGCTGTCCACTGAGGACGGTGGGCGCGGCGGCCGGCGCGCGGTCGAACCGCATGTCGTCGTCCACCGGGCCGTGGCGCATCAGCAGCACGTCGCGCGGGTAGTTCTGGTACAGCCGCCACGGCGCGGCCGGGCCCTGCTTGGGCAGCTTGTCGATGCTGCGCAGCACGTAGCCGGCCTGCAGGTCGACGAGCGGCACGGTGGCCTCGGTGCCGGCCGGCACCTGCGGCGTGCTCATCCGGTAGCCCCGCTCGGTCATGTGGTTGAGCAGCCGGCACACGTAGCGGGCGACGAGGTCGCTCTTGAGCGTCCAGGACGCGTTGGTGTAGCCGATGGTGAGCGCGAAGTTGGGCACGCCGGAGAGCATCATGCCCTTGTAGGCCAGCGTCGTGCCGAGCTCGACCTCCGTGCCGTCCACGGTGAGCGACATGCCCCCGACCGGCAGCAGGTTCAGCCCGGTGGCGGTGACCACGATGTCGGCCGGCAGCTCGTGGCCGCCCGCCACCGTGACACCCGACGCGGTGAAGCCCTCGATCTCGTCGGTCACGATCGACGCGCGACCGCTCGTGACCGCCTTGAACAGGTCGCCGTCGGGTACGAAGCAGAGTCTCTGGTCCCACGGGTTGTAGCGCGGCGCGAAGTGCGTGTCGACGTCGTAGCCGGCCGGCAACAGCTTCTGCGCGCCCTTGCGCAGCAACGACTTCACCGCCGCCGGCGCGCGGCGGCTCAGCTGGTAGAACAGCTGCGCGCTCAGCACGTTCTTCCACCGCACGAGCGGGTAGAGCACCTTCTCCGGCACCCGGCCGCGCAGCAGGTCGGCGAGCGGGTCCCGGGACGGCAGCGCCAGGATGTAGCTCGGCGAGCGCTGCAGCATCGTGACGTGCGCGGCGGTCTCGGCCATCGACGGCACGAGCGTCACCGCGGTGGCACCGCTGCCGATGACCACGACCCGCTTGCCCACGTGGTCGAGGTCCTCGGGCCAGTGCTGCGGGTGCACGACCTGGCCGGCGAACTTCTCGATGCCCGGCAGGTCCGGCGTGTAGCCCTGGTCGTAGCGGTAGTAGCCGGAGCAGACGAACAGGAACGCGCAGGTGATGGTCTTCTCGGTGCCGCCGTGGCGCACGTGGACGGTCCAGCGACTGTCCTTCGTGGACCACTCGGCGCCGGTGACCTTGTGGTCGAACCGGATCTCCCGGTCGACGCCGAACTCGCGCGCCGTGTCGCGGACGTACTCGCGGATGGACGCGCCGTCGGCGATCGCCTTGGCCTGGTTCCACGGCCGGAACGAGTAGCCGAGGGTGTACATGTCCGAGTCCGACCGCACGCCGGGGTAGCGGAACAGGTCCCAGGTGCCACCGATGGCGTCGCGCGCCTCCAGGATGGCGAACGTCCGGTCGGGACACTCCCGCTTCAGGTGGCAGGCGGCGCCGATGCCGGAGAGCCCGGCACCCACGATCAGCACGTCGACGTGGTCCACAGACATGACGTCCCCATCCTTGTCGAGCCTTGCCGGCCACGGTATCGACACGGTGTCGAGTGAGTCAACAGGGTGTTGAACGAGGGTTCCGCGGCGGGGTAGCGTCTGGCTCATGCCCGTTTCCGCCAGGTCCGTGCGCGGCCGCCGCACGACCCGGCCCTCCGGCGACGACCGGGAGGTCGCCATCCTGGCCACTGCCGAGCGGCTGCTCGCCGAGCGCCCGCTGCACGAGATCTCCATCGACGACCTGGCCCGCGGGGCCGGCATCTCACGGCCGACGTTCTACTTCTACTTCCACTCCAAGGACGCCGTGCTGCTGGCGCTGCTGGACCGCGTGGTCAAGGAGGCCGACGCCGCGGTGGAGGCGGTGCCCGACGTCCTGGCGAGCGACCCGCCGCGGTACTGGCGCGACTGCATCGCCGCGTTCCACGAGACGTTCCGCGCGCACCGCCCGGTGACGCTCGCCAGCGCCGCCGCCCGGGTGACCAACGGCGAGGTGCGCGCGCTGTGGGCGCGGGTCATGGAGTCCTGGGCGCTGCTGGTCGTGGACGCGATCGAGGGTGAACGCGAGCGCGGTGCCGCCCCGCCCGGCCTGCCGGCCCGCGACCTGGCGGTGGCCCTGAACTCGATGAACGAGCGGGTCCTGTACGCCACCTTCGCCCAGGACGGCCCGTCGGTGGCCGAGGAGAGCGTGGTCGACGTCCTGCTGACCATCTGGCTGAACGCGATCTACCAGACGACGACCCCGCGCGCGGACCCCTAGGTAAGGCCTGTCTCGTAGATCATCGTGTGAAGCCCTGCGAGCAACGCCTGGGCCTCGATCGGATCGCCGACCACCGCAACCTCAGGGGACCGTGACGGAACCCAGCCACCACCCACCCTGATACCCGCACCATTCGCCGGAACGCAACGCACACTTTAAATCCCGGGGAGGCGGAGTAGTCCGGCGCGCACCGCCATCCACCACGGTCGCCCTGTCCCCGGCTCAGCCACCCTGCCGCAGGGCCGCCGCCCGCGCGGCGAGGTAGGCCCGTTCCGCGGGGTTCGGCGCGAGGGCGGCCGCGGCGGCGTACGCGGCGGCGGCGTCCCCGGCCCGGCCGAGGCGGCGCAGCAGGTCGGCGCGGGTGGCGTGGAAGGCGTGGTAGTCGGGCAGGTCCAGCTCGTCGACGAGGTCGAGGGCGGCTCGCGGGCCGTGGACCTCGCCCACGGCGATGGCCCGGTTCAGCGCGACCACCGGGGTCGGCGCGAGGGCCAGGAGCTGGTCGTAGAGGGCGAGGATCTGCGCCCAGTCCGTCGCCGGGAACGACCCGGCGTCGGTGTGCACGGCGTTGATCGCGGCCTGCAGCTGGTAGGGGCCGGGGCGGTCGCGGCGCAGGCAGGCACGCACGAGCGCGTGGCCCTCGTCGATCAGCGCGCGGTCCCACCGGGTGCGGTCCTGGTCGCGCAGCAGGACCAGCGAGCCGTCGTCGGCGACCCTTGTGCGGAACCGGGACTCGGTGAGCAGCAGCAGCGCCAGCAGCCCGGTCGCCTCGGGCTCGTCGGGCATCAGCGAGCCGAGGACGCGGGCCAGCCGGATCGCCTCGGCCCGAAACTCGGCGGCGCCGGTGTTGTAGATCAGGTAGAGCACCGCCAGCACGGACCGGAGGCGGGCGGGCAGCTCGTGGTCGCGCGGCACCCGGTACGGGATGCGGGCGAGCTTGATCTTGCGCTTGGCCCGGACGAGCCGTTGCGCCATGGCCGGTTCGGCGACCAGGAACGCGCGGGCCACCTCCTCGGTGCGGAGCCCGCCGAGCAGCCGCAGGGTCAGCGCGACCTGGGCCTCCGGCGCCAGCGCCGGGTGGCAACAGGTGAAGATCAGCCGGAGCCGGTCGTCAGCCACCTCGGGTGCCTCCTCCACCTCGTCCGGACCGTCGAGCACCGCGAGCTCCTTGAGCAGCTCGCGGCCGCGGCCGTCCCTGCGCAGCCGGTCGATCGCGCACCGCCGCGCCGTCGTGGTGATCCAGCCGCCGGGGTTGGGCGGCAGGCCGTCCCGCGGCCAGACGCGCAGCGCCGTCGCGAACGCGTCCTGGACCGCGTCCTCGGCGATGTCGATCTGGCCGAACACCCGGATCAGGGTGGCCACCGACCGGCCGGACTCCTCGCGGAACGCCCGGCCGATCGCGGCCTCCCCAACCGGGTCCGTCATCCGGTCAGGCTCGGCTGTCCCAGAACGGGCGCACCTCGATGGGCTTGCCGACGATGGCGGCCGTCCGGCTCGCCCAGCCCAGGGCGGCATCGAGGTCGTCCGCCTCGACGATGTAGAAGCCGGCCAGGTGCTCCTTCGACTCCACGAACGGACCGTCCGTGGTGAGCACGTCGCCCGCCGCCACCCGCACCACCGTGGCCAGGTCGGGCTCGGTCAACCGGCCGGAGAACAGCCACGCCCCGGCCGCCTTCATGTCCTCCTCCAGCGCCAGTATCTCCTGGTACTGCGCCTGCGCCGCCGCCTCGGACGGCGGCGGGCCGCCGTCCGCGCCGCTCTCGACACCGGTGTGCACGGACAACAGGTACTGGGTCATCGGAACGCTCCTCGTCCAGGCGGGCATCTCCCACCCTGCCCCACTACGAACGACTGTCGACGAAATCGACAGCCCGTCGTGGCCGTGTTTCGCGATGCTCGGCACCGCCCGAGGGCTTCGTGCGCGAGGCTCGGCAGCCGCGACACCGACCAGGCATGATGGCCGGGTGCCCGTGGACTTCGGCCGGACGGCCCGTGACTATGCCAGGTACCGCACCGCGTTCCCGCCCGAGCTGTTCGCCCGGCTGGCCGCTGCCGGGATCGGCCGGACCGGCCAGCGCGTCGTCGATCTGGGGACCGGGACCGGGGTGCTGGCGCGGGACCTCGCCGCCGCCGGGTGTGTGGTGACCGGGGTCGACCTCGCCCCCGAGCTGCTCGACGAGGCGCGCCGGCAGGATGCCGCCGCCGGGCTGGAGGTGGCCTACCGGGTGGCGCCGGCCGAGGACACCGGGCTGCCGGGGGGTGTCTGGGACGTGGTCTGCGCGGGGCAGTCCTGGCACTGGTTCGACCGCGAGCGCGTCGCCGCGGAGGCACGCCGGCTGCTGGTCGCCGGCGGCGCGGTCACCATCTGCACCCGCGACTACCTGGTGGTGCCGGGCAACGTCTGCGCGGTCAGCGAGGAACTGGTCCTCGCCCACAACCCGGGCTGGCCCCTGGCCGGGAGCAGCGGCACCCACCCGGAGTGGGGCGCCGAGCTCGCGGCGGCCGGGTTCGACGACGTCGGGACGGTCTGCTTCGACGTCGACGTCCCGTTCACCCACGACGCGTGGCGCGGACGCATGCGCAGCTCCAACGGCGTCGGCGCGAGCCTGCCGGACGCCGGGGTCGCCGCGTTCGACGCCGACCTGTCCGCGCTGCTGCGCGAGCGGTTCCCCGAGGAGCCGCTGATGGTGCCGCACCGGATCTGGGCGCTCATCGCCCGGCGGCGTCGGCGAGTAGCAACCGGGGCTTGAGCCCGGCGTCTCACTCGCCGGTCCATACGGGCGCGCGCTTCTCGGCGAAGGCGATCGCACCCTCCCGCGCGTCGGCCGAGGCCGACACCGGTCCCGCGATCTCCCCCTGGCGGGCGAACGCCTCGGCGGCCGGCCAGTCCGCGCTCTCGACGATGATCCGCTTGGTGGCGGCCACGGCGAGCGGGCCGTTGGCGGCGATCCCGCGGGCCAGCTCGTGCGCGGCGTCGAGCGCGGTGCCGTCGTCGACGAGCCGGTTGACCAGCCCGTACGCGTGCATCCGTTCGGCGCCCACGTGGCTGCCGAGCAGCGCCAGCTCCATCGCCACGTGGTACGGGACCCGGTGGGGCAGCCGGAGCAGCCCGCCGGCCGAGGCGACCAGCCCGCGGGTGACTTCGGGCAGGCCGAACGTCGCCCCGCGGCCGGCCACGACCAGGTCGCAGGCGAGCACGATCTCGAACCCGCCGGCGAGCGCGTACCCCTCGACGGCGGCGATCACCGGCTTGTGGGACGAGCGCTCGACGATGCCGGCGAACCCCCGCCCGGGCACGATCGGCAGCTCACCGCGGACGAACGCCTTGAGGTCCATGCCGGCGCTGAACGTGCCGCCGGCCCCGGTGATGATGCCGGCGACGAGCCCGTCCTCGGCGTCGAGCCGGTCCAGGGCGGCGGCGATCGACCGCCCGACCGCCTCGTTGATCGCGTTGCGGGCCCGCGGCCGGTCGATGGTCACGACCAGCGTGCGGCCGACCTCCTCGACGGTGACCTCATCGGACATCGTGGCTCCTCCCCTTCCGTGTGCCATCACCTGTAGCACAGGCGGCTCGACCACCGTGGTGCGGGCGAACGCGCGGCGCGGTCGGGAAGATCGGACTTGACCGCCGGATCGGCGCCCCCGACGATGGCGCGAGCGCTGGCGGGGAGGTCGGGTGGACAAGGTTTCCGACGAGGTCGACGATCTCGCGGCGGGCAGCGGCTTCGGCGCGTTCGTCCGCACGGTGTCGTTCGGCGGTGCCGGGGCGCGGGGGTGCTTCCTGTCGTGGCTGGCGGCGGCGCTGCTGCTGCTCATCGGGGTGATCCTGCTGGTCACCTACGAGAGCGTCGTGGGCAAGGCGATCGGCGCGGTGCTGGCGGTGACCGGCGCCGCGCTCGCGATCACCGGCGTCCGGTTCCTGCGCCGCACGCGGGCCGCCGCGCCGCGAGCCCACCTGTTCGCCGGCGGGCTCGTGTTCGTGGCCGGCGGGCGCCTGACGCCGTACCCCTGGCCCGACCTGGTGATGACCACGCGGATCGAGACCCAGCTGGTCGGCCAGGCGATGACCCAGCGCCAGTTCGCCCGCCTGGAGCTGCACACGCGCGACGGTGACCTGCTGCTCAGCGTGGGCGAGGCACACATCCCCCCGATCGCGGCGACCGCCCGGGCCGGCGGCGTGACGGAGCCCGGCACTTTAGATATGGGCCTACCCTAGTTAATATCGGACCCATGCCGGACGACGACCGTGACCCGGCGCGGCGCGCCTACCACGCGCCCCGCCGCGCGGAGCGTGCGCGCCACACCCGCGCGCGGATCGTCGCGGCCGCCGCCGAGCTGTTCCGCGCCCACGGCTACGCGGCGACCACCGTGCGCGCGGTCGCCGCCCGGGCCGGCGTGTCGGTGCCGACGGTCGAGCTGGCGTTCGGCACGAAGCCGCGGCTGCTCAAGACGGCCATCGACGTGGCGATCGCCGGGGACGACGAGCCGGTCGCCGTGCTGGAGCGGGACTGGGCGCGCAAGGCGGAGGCCAGCGACACGGTCGCGGACTTCGTGGCGATCTTCGGCCAGGTGTTCGCGGCGGCCGCGACCCGGGCCGCGGAGCTCGTGGCCGCCGCCTACGAGGCCGCACCCACGGACCCGGAGATCAAGGCCCTCACCGAGCGGCAGGAGGCCCAGCGCACGATCACCGCCGGCTGGCTCGTCGACGGGATCCTCGCCCGCGCGCCACTGCGCCCCGGGATGAGCCGGGCCGCCGCCGTCGACACCGTCTGGCTGCTCATGGACCCGGTCGTCTTCACCAGGCTCACCCGGCGTCGCGGGTGGCGCCCGGACGACGTCGAACACTGGTTCACCGACAGCGTTCCCCGACTTCTCCTGGCACCGGGCCGGGATGCGAAAGGACACTCCGATGGTCGAACATGAGACAGCTCCGCTTGCCCACGGTCAGGTCGGCTACCTGCAGATCCCCGCGGTGGACGTGTGGCGGTCGGCGGAGTTCTACCGGGCGGTGTTCGGCTGGCACGTCGAGCGCCCCTACCCGAGCTTCGAGGCCCCCGGCCTGATCGGCCAGTGGATCGACGACCGGCCGCCCGCCCCCGACGCCGGCCCGCTGGTGTGGATCAACGTCGACGACCTCGGCCACGCCCTCGAGCTGGCCACCGACAACGGCGGGGAGATAACCCAACCGCCCACAGTGGACGATGGCGTCCGGCTGCTCGCGACCATCCACGACCCCGCCGGCAACGCGATCGGCGTCTTCCAGCTCGACCCCGGCCACCACGCCGATGCCTGACACCCCGGTGCTCTCGGTGATGCTCGCGGTCGACGACGCGCCGGCGGCCGCCCGGTGGTACGCGGAGGGACTCGGCGCCACCGAGCTGTGGAACCTGGGCAGCGTCATCGGCCTGACCGTCCAGGGCGCGCCGTTCTTCCTCGGCGAGCCCGCGAACAACGGCTGGGACACCCCCGCCACGTGCGGCACGAGAACCGTCCGGATCGAGGTCTTCGTGGACGACCCCGACAGCCTCATCGCCCGCGCGGTGGCGGCGGGCGCGGACGGAAGCGTCGACGAGATCCGCGACCACCTGAGGCCGTGGGGCCGCCATCGCCAGGGAGGCTTCACCGACCCGTTCGGCCACCTGTGGCTGATCGGCGACAGATCCCCGCTGCGCACCCACGCCCCGCACCAGGCGACCCGGCCCGAAACTGGGAACTGACTGGTCGCGTGTTCGACGAGGAGCCACCTGAGCCCGGGAGCACGTCCAGCTACGCCGATCGGCCCAGTCCCCTGCGCCGACCGTCGCAAAAGGTGGGTGATTGGTCCGGAGCCCGTTGCGTCGCGGTGAAGCCGAGCGATCCACGTTCGCGACCACAGGGGAGGTACGCGTGACCGAACAAGATGTGGCGACACCGATATTCGACGAGCTGCTGCGGGAGTTTCGCGCCGGCCCGGCAGAGGACGACCGAGCCGGCGACCACCGGAAAGACGACGAAGACGCCCGGCAGCGGGACTGACAATCCACCTCCGAATCGCGCCGGGACAGCGCGCTGGTGGATTCGGCGCGCGGCGGCCGGGACCGCCCGGGTGGAACACGCGATCTGTTCGCGGCGTTGCATTCCGAGGAGGTGACTGTCGGGATGGTAAGCAGGGTTACCTGTATCGAATGCGGCGAGGAGATGCCCGCGGAACGGGTCGAGCTCGGATATCGGTACTGCACGAAACCCCGGTGTCAGGCGGTGCACCACCGCGGCGTGCTGGTGACCGCGATCGGGGTCAACAAGGGCGCCGACACCATCGTCGTCGGGGATCCGGACGAGATCAGGCGGCGCGGTGAGGCCGGCGAGCTGGCGAAGAAGGACACCTCGCTCGGGCTCGACTACCGCGCGGGTCACGCCATGCCCCGGACGCCGCACAAGGCCGTCCGGAAGCCGGGCCAGACGGCACGGCCGCGGCCGTGGACCGCCGAGCAGGAGCGAGCGGTCCGGCTGTATCACGAGATGGGGCTCAACCCGCGACAGGTCGCGGAGCGGGCCGCCAGCAACACCCCGCGGCTGCGCATCACCGAGCGGCTCGCCACCCAGATCATGTCGACGCTGCCCCGGCGCCGGCCGTAGCCGCGGTCAGGGCACGTCGAGGGCGTCGGCGACGCTACCGTGCAGCTCGAACATGGCCCGCACCCCGGCGGCGGCGAGCGCCGGGGACACGATGCCGTCGGAGGCCACCAGGCACAGCCCGATGTCCAGCCGGCCGAGCTCGCTCGCGACCTTCACCAGCACGCGCACGGCCTCCGCGTCGAAGCTGGTCAGCTCGGTCAGGTCCAGGATCAGGATGTCCATGGACAGGGCGCGCTGCTCGTCGACCAGGAGCAGGAGCTCGGCGCCGGCCCGGTGGCTGAGGGTGCCGAACACGCGCACCAGGCGCGCGCCGGGTCTGGTGTGTTCCAGCGAGAACACCTGCGCCTCGAAGCCGGACGGCATCGGCCCCCGGTCCACTGCACTCACCGAGACACCCTCCTCGCAAGCGAAATCCCATGGCCTGCCAGTGAAGATCACACCTGGGCGCCGCTCCAGCCGGTTCGCGCGGGGTTCTGTCCGGTGCGCGCATGGCGGGATCACAGGTGCACGCCTATCGTTCGGTTCGTGGTGACCCCGACCCAGAAAGAGCTGCTGTCCCGGCATCCGGTGGCCCGCGCGGCCGATGTCGACGAGGCGCACGCGGCGGTCACCCGGACGTTCCTGCCGCACCGGCTGGACGTGCTGGAGCGCGACGTCCGGCTGAACATGAAGCTCAACGCGGTCCGGGTCGGCGCGGTCACGGTTGGTTACCTGCGCTACGGGGGCGCGGTCCGGCTGGTCACCGTCGAGGCCAGCAACTATCACGTCAACGTGCCGCTCGTCGGCTCGATGGAGCAGCGGTGCGGCTCGTTCGACCCCGTGTTCACCAGGCCGGACCGGGCGGCCGTGTTCATGCCGGACCACCCGGCCGACCTGCGGTGGCAGGCACACTGCGCGCAGCTCTGCCTCATGATCGACAGGTCCGAGCTGGAGCTCGAGCTGGAGCGCCAGCTCGGCCGGCCGCTGGGCAAGCCGGTCCACTTCGCCACCGCGATGGACCTGCGAACCCCGGCCGCCCAGTCCTGGCTCGCGATGCTGGAGCTGGTGGAGCGCGAGACGGGCCGGCCGGGTGGGCTCGCGCACTACCCGCTGGTGGCCGCGCGGCTGCAGAGCCTGCTGATCGCCGGCCTGCTGCTGGCCCAGCCGCACAACTACAGCGATCTCCTCCTGGCGTCCGCGCACCCGGCGCCGCCGAGGACGGTGCGTCGCGCGGTCGAGCTGATCGAGGAGGACCCCGGGCGCCCCTGGTCGTCGGCCACCCTCGCCCACGAGGTCGCGGCGAGCGTCCGGGCGCTGCAGGTCGGGTTCCAGCGTTCCTACGGCCTGCCGCCCATGACCTACCTGCGGGAGGTCCGGCTGAACCGCGTGCACGACGAGCTGACCGCGGCCACGCCCGACACCGTCACGATCACCGCGGTCGCCGCCCGCTGGGGCTTCCTGCACCCGGGCCGCTTCGCCACCGCCTACCGCCGGAAGTTCGGCCGCCTCCCCTCGGACACCCTGCGCGGGTGACCGCTCCCCACGGCATGGTGTGCGCCGCTACGGTGAGCGAGGCGCGACACAACGATCCGTGGAGACCCGCATGCGTATCGCGATCCTGCTCTTCGACCAGATGGCGGCGCTGGATGCCATCGGACCGTACGAGGTCCTGCGGTATGTCCAGGACGCCGAGGTGGTGTTCGTCGGCAAGGAGAAGGGCGAGGTGCGCGCCGGTGCCGGCACCCTGGGGCTGATCGCGGACGCGACGCTCGCCGAGGTGCCGGAGGCCGACATCGTCGTGGTGCCCGGCGGTCCCGGCCAGGTGCGGCTGATGACCGACGACGACGTCCACGCCTGGCTGCGCCAGGTCGATCGGACCAGCACCTGGACCGCCTCGGTGTGCACCGGCTCGCTCGTGCTGGCCGCGGCCGGGCTGCTCACCGGACGCAAGGCCACGTCGCACTGGCTGGCGCTGGACCAGCTGCCGGCGTTCGGCGCGGTGCCGACCGAGCAGCGCGTGGTGTTCGACGACAAGTACGTGACCGCGGCCGGGGTGTCCGCCGGCATCGACATGGCGCTCGCCCTGACCAACCGGATCGCCGGGGACGGTGCGGCGCAGGCCATCCAGCTCGGCCTGGAGTACGACCCGCAGCCGCCGCACGACGCCGGCTCACCCGCCAAGGCGCCGGCCCAGCTGGTCGCCACCATGCGCGAGAACAGCCGCTTCTTCCTCCAGGAGATCTGACCGGCCGCACCCGCCCGGCCAGGCGAAGTCCACATAGGACATCTTCGCTGTCCGCCACGCCGGGACGAACGCCGACGAATTCTTGTCGGACCCCTGTGGCAGCGTCCGGTCCATGACCACAACCGATCGTCCGGTGCCGCCGATGGTGGCCGACGAGCGCGGCACCCTCGAAGGGTGGCTCGAGTTCTACCGCACCACCCTCGCCATCAAGTGCTCGGGACTCACCGAAGCCCAGCTCCGGACGGCGTCCGCGCCTCCGTCACCGTTGACCCTGCTCGGTCTCGTCCAGCACCTGGCCGAGGTCGAACGGAACTGGTTCCGCCGCGTCCTCACCGGCGAGCACGCGCCGCCGATCCACGACCCGCAGGCCGACCCGCACGGCCACGACGGTGGGTTCGAGCTCACCGACGACACCTCGTTCGCCACCGCCGAGAGCATCTGGCAACGGGAGATCGACCAGGCGCGAGCCAACTGCGCCGGCCGGGGGCTCGACGGGACCAGCCCCTTCGCGGGCGGCAAGGTCACCTTACGGTGGATCTACAGCCACATGATCAGCGAGTACGCCCGCCACTGCGGTCACGCCGACCTCATCCGGGAACGGATCGACGGCGTCACCGGCACGTGACCTCAGCTCGGTCGCGTGATCGCCGACAGCCGGTCGACCTCGGCGGGGGTCAGCGTCAGCGTGGCGGCGGGCAGGATCTGCTCGAGCTGCTCGGTGGTGCGCGCGCTGGCGATCGGGGCGACCACCCGCGGGCGGGCCAGCAGCCAGGCGAGCGCGACCGCGGCCACCGTGGTGTCGTGGGCCGCGGCGATCTCGTCCAGTGCCGCGAGCACCGCCGCGCCACGCTCGTCGAGGTACGCGCGGGCGCCCTCGGCGCGCTGGGACTCGACGGCCGCGCTGCCCGGGCGGTACTTGCCGGTCAGGAAGCCCTTCGCCAGCGCGTAGTAGGGCAGCACGGCGAGGTCCCAGGCGTCGGCGACGGGCAGCAGCGTGCGCTCGAACTCGCGCTCGACGAGGTTGTAGTGCGGCTGCAGGACGGTGAACTCGGCGAGCCCCTGCGCGCGCTGGAGCTCGAGGGCGGCGGAGAGCCGCTCCGCCGTGTAGTTGGAGGCGCCGAGGTGGCGCACCGTGCCCGCCTCGACGAGCGCGTCGAAGGCACGCAGCGACTCCTCCAGCGGCGTCTCCCCGTCGTCGAAGTGCGCGTAGTAGAGGTCGATGCGGTCCGTCTGCAGGCGCTCGAGGGAGGCGTGCGCCTCGCGCTTGATCGTCTCCGCGCGCAGGTTGCGGACCGGTCCGCGGCCGCCGCCGACCTTCGTGGCCACGACGACCCGGTCGCGGTTGCCCCGGTCGGCCATCCAGCGCCCGATGATCGTCTCGGAGCGGCCGTGCTCGACGAGGTAGGAGTTGGCGGTGTCGATGAAGTTGCCGCCCGCTGCGGTGTACGCGTCGAGGACGGCCCGGGACCGCGGCTCGTCGGCGGTCCAGCCGAACACGTTGCCGCCGAGGCAGAGGCGGAAGACGTCGAGGTCAGTGCGTCCGAGAGCAACCATGTCAACCCACGCTGGAGGTCGTCGAAGGGGCCGGCGCGGCGGGCGTGTTCCTGAGCAGGAAGGTGAGCCCTTCGGCCGCGGTCGGATGGGCGTAGATCGCGCCGCGCAGTGCGGTGTACGGGATGCGGCCGATCATCGCGGTCTGGACGGCGGCCATCAGCTCGCTGGCCTCCGCCCCGAACACGGTGAACCCGAGGATCTCGTCGCTGTCCGCGGCGACCAGCATCTTCATGAACCCGCGCGGCTCGGACAGCGTCCTGGTCCGCAGCACCGCGGCCATCGGCAGGGTGAGCAGGCGGTATCCGACCCCGCGCCGGGTGGCCTCGGACTCGTTCCAGCCGACCCGTGCCAGCTCGGGATCGGTGAACATGCAGTACGGCACGAGGCGGTCGGTGGCCGTGCTGTCGCCACCGGTCAGGTTGTCGTGCACCACGCGGAAGTCGTCGAAGGCCACGTGGGTGAACTGCGGGCTGCCCGCACACTCGCCCATCGCCCACACGTTGGCCGCCGTGGTGGCAAGGCGCTCGTCGACCGCGATGTAGCCGGCCTCGGTGAGCTTCACCCCGGCCTGCTCCAGCCCGATGCCGCCGGTGTTCGGCGTGCGGCCGACGCCGACGAGCAGGTCCGTCCCCTCGACGACGGGTCCGTCCGTGACCACGCGCACGCCGCTGCCGGACTGCCCGTCGACGCCGCGGACCCGGGTCCCGAGGTGGACGGTGATCCCCTCGTCGCGGAAGAGCTCGAGCAGCGCCGCCCCGACGTCCGCGTCCTCGCGGCCGGCCAGCTGCCGCCCCTGTTCGACGACGGTGACCCGGGCGCCGAAGCGGCGCATGGCCTGCGCCAGCTCCAGCCCGACGTAGCCGCCGCCGATGACGATCAGGTGCTCCGGCAGGCGGTCGAGGTCCAGCAGCTCGACGTGGGTCATCGGCCGGGCGGCGGCAAGCCCGGGCACGTCGGGCACGGTCGCGTGGGTGCCCAGGTCCAGGAACACCTTCTCACCGCTGATGGTGCGCCTGCCGCCGTCGGCCAGCCGGACGTCGACGGTTCTTTCGTCGACGAGGCGGGCCTCGCCCATGACCAGCTCGGCGCCGCTGGCCCGGTACCGGTCCAGGTGAAACCGGCGGAGGCTGTCGACCATCGCCCGCTTCCTGGCCTGCACGCCCCGCATGCTGGTCACCGCCGACTCCAGGTCGACCCCGAACTCGGCGGCACGCATGGTGAAGGACCTGACCTTGGCCGAGTGAATGATGTTCTTGCTCGGCAGGCAGGCGATGTTCGGGCACG
>NZ_DASWSJ010000124.1:0-67051 GCF_036402745.1 Actinophytocola sp.
CGTCGGAGTACACCTGGCGCCGCACGGCCGAGCTGACGGTGGCCGCGTACCGCCGGGCCATGGGCTAAGGCCTGTCTCGTAGATCATCATGTGAAGTCCCGCGCCGACCACCGGAACCTCAGGGGACCGTGACGACACCCAACCACCACCCACCCCGACACCCACACCATCCGCCGGAACGCAACGCACACTTTCAATCCCGGGGAGGCGGACTAGGGCGCTTGTGAGAGGGTGCGGTCGTGGTAGACAGCCATGAGGCCAAGCGGATCGAGACCACCAACCACGAGCGCCAGACGCTCGCCGCGAGCCGGGGGTGGGGCTTCTCGCCGGACGCGCCGGAACTGCTCGAGCGGTGGCCGCTGAAGCCGTTCACCGAGATCGGCGACAAGCGGCTGGTGTTCGGTGTCGTGTCGGGCAACGCGGGCGGGATCGCGTTCACCGCGTTCGACTACCACCGCCGGCCCAAGGTCACCAACTGGCAGAAGCACGGCAAGACCACGATGTCGATCGACACCATCCTGATCGACACGGTGTGGGTGGTGAGCCTGCCGGGCGCGCTGCCGCGGTTCCAGGTCTTCGACAACGCGGAGCCCAACTTCGACGAGACGGGCACGGTGCCCCCGCAGACCGCCGACCCGAAGGTGAACCGCTCCTACCTCCTGGTCGAGACCGACCCGGCGGTGGCGACGCAGATGCTGACGCCCCAGGTGACGGCCGTGATGAAGCAGTTCAAGCTGCACAACTGGGCGGTGTCCGGGGCGGAGTTGCTGTGCGTGAAGCACCCGATCTTCGGCCGCGTGAAGCCGGAGGAGCTGACCACGAAGGTGAGTGAGCTCGGACAGCTCATCGCCGCGCTGCCGCCGCACCTGTGGCAGCAGGGCACCCAGCAGTCCGCGCAGCCACAGCCCGCGCAGCCTGCGCCGCCTCAGCCGTATCAGCAGCCCCCGCAATACCAGCAGCCGCAGCCGTACCAACCGCAATATCCGCCGCAGCCGCAATACCCGGGCTATCCGCAACCGCAGCCGCAGTACGGCTATCCCCAGCCGGGCCATCCGCAGCAATACCCGCCCCAGCCCGGCTACCCCCAGCAGCCGTATCCCCAGCAGCCGTATCCGGGCCAGCCATATCCGGCACAGCCCCCACAGCCATACGGCCAGCCCGGCTACCCACCACCCGGCTACCGCTGAATTCGCGCGCGGCCGATCTCCCGCATCCCTGCTGACCTGCCCGAACAGGCGGAGGCAGCACCGGGGGGCGTGGCCGCCGGCCCCCCGGTATCAATTCTACGGGCGGCCACCGACAAAACCCCGCGCCGCCAAGGAAACCATCCACAGCCGCGAGACAAGAGGCGGCCCGCAGGGCGAGACCAGCCGCCCGCTCGCCACCAAGTTCAGCCGAAGCAGGCCGCCGTCCCCAATCCGGCTGCGGCGTGCTCGTCAGTTGCCGTGCAGGGCGTCAGTTGCCGCGGAGAGCGTCGCCGTGTTCGGCGAAGGCGGCGGTCAGTGCCTCGCGCCACGGGCGCAGCGGCTTCAGGCCCGCCTCCCGCCACTCCTCATCGGACAGCACCGAGTACGCCGGGCGCGGCGCCCGCCGGGGGAACTCGTCGGACTTGCACGGCCGCACCCGCTTCGGGTCCAGGCCCAGCTCGCTGAACACGGCCCCGGCGAGCTCGAACCACGTGGTGGTCCCGGCGCCGGTCGCGTGGAGGATCCGCTCGGCCGGCGGGTCGGACCCGACAGCCCGGGCGGCCAGCTCGAGCAGACCGACGGCCAGATCCCCCGTCCACGTCGGCGAACCGCGCTGGTCGTCCACGACGGACAGCGTCTCGCGCTCGCCGGCGAGCCGGGCCATCGTCTTGACGAAGTTGTTGCCGTACGCGCCGTACACCCACGCCGTGCGCACCACCCACGCCCGCGCGCCGGAGCCGAGCACGGCCTCCTCGCCGGCCGCCTTCGTCGCCCCGTAGACCGACCGCGGCGCGATGGGATCGCCGGTCCGGTAGGGACGGTCGGCGTCGCCGGCGAAGACGTAGTCCGTGGACACGTGCACCAGCGGCACGTCGTAGGCCGAGCACGCCGCGGCGAGCAGCCGGGGTCCGTCCGCGTTGAGCGCGAACGCCTTGGTGCGGTCGGACTCCGCGGCGTCGACCGCGGTGTAGGCGGCCGCGTTGATCACGACCGGGGGCACCGACGCCGCGGCGGCAGCGGCCGCGAGCGTCTTGACCGCCTCGATCACCGCGCCCGCGTTGGTGACGTCCAGCTCGGCCGAGCCCGGCGCCCGCACCTCGGCACCCGCCGGCGCGCGCGCCACCAGCTCGCGGCCGAGCTGCCCGGTCCCGCCGGGCACCAGGAGCGCGAGCGACATGTCAGTTCCCGGGGAGCTTCGCGCGGTCCTTCAGCGCCTCCCACCAGGCCCGGTTCTCCCGGTACCAGGCGATGGTGCTGGACAGACCCTCCTCGAAGGACATCAGCGGCCGGTAGCCCAGCTCGGCGGAGATCTTGGTGATGTCCACCGAGTAGCGCCGGTCGTGCGCCTTGCGGTCGGGCACCCGCTCGACCATGGACCAGTCCACCCCGAACGCCTCGAGCAGCTGCTCGGTGAGCTCGAGGTTGGTGAGCTCGGTGCCACCACCGATGTTGTAGATCTCGCCCGCCCGGCCGGCGTCGGCGACGAGCTGGATGCCCCAGCAGTGGTCGTCGACGTGCAGCCAGTCACGCACGTTCTGGCCGTCGCCGTAGAGCGGGACCTTCTTGCCGTCCAGCAGGTTGGTGACGAACAGCGGGATGACCTTCTCGGGGAACTGGTGCGGTCCGTAGTTGTTCGAGCACCGGGTGATGCACACGGGCAGCCCGTGGGTGCGGAAGAACGAGCGGGCGAGCAGGTCCGAGGACGCCTTCGACGCCGAGTACGGCGAGTTCGGCTCCAGCGGGTGGGTCTCGGGCCACGAGCCCTCGTCGATCGAGCCGTAGACCTCGTCGGTGGAGACGTGCACGAACTTGCCGACCTCGGCGTCCACCGCGGCCTGCAGCAGCGTCTGGGTGCCGACCACGTTGGTCATCACGAAGTCCGCGGCACCGAGGATGGAGCGATCCACATGCGACTCGGCGGCGAAGTGGACGACCAGGTCGGTGCCCGGCATCAGCTCGCGGACCAGCTCACGGTCGCAGATGTCGCCGCGCACGAAGCGCAACCGCGGGTGGTCCTTCACGGACTCGAGGTTGGCCTCACTACCCGCGTAGGTGAGCTTGTCGAGCACGACCACCTCGGCGTCGGCCAGCGTGGCATAGGCGCCACCCAGTACCTTCCGGACGTAGTGCGATCCGATGAAACCGGCGCCACCGGTGACCAACACCCGCATAGAAGCTCCACCAATTCCTTCACTCGGAGATAAACCCGCAAGGGGCACTATTGCGTCCTAATCGATAGCGAGACCGCGGCCACCGGGGTCACGTCTCGGTATCCTACTGGTCAAGTTCCGTCGGGGGACGGGGAGGAGCGTGCGTGGAAGAACGTACGCAGGTGCTGGCTGCTCACCCGCGGGCGCCCAGCGGCTGGCGAAGGACCGGCCGTTACACCGGTCGCTCGGTGGCCGCGCTCGCGTCGGTGGCGGTGCTCGGCACCATGGGTTACGGCTGGTGGGCGGTCGGTGACGTCAACGCGGGGACCGTCACCACCGAGGTGATCCCCAAGGAGGTCCAGGACCAGCGCGTCCCGCTCGACGGCGCGGTGGACATGCTGCTGGTCGGCATCGACAGCCGCATCGACGCCTACGGCAACCCGCTGCCCCGCCAGGTGCTCGACATGCTCCACGCCGGCATCAGCGACGGCGAGCGCAACACCGACACCATGATCCTGGTGCACATCCCCGTCGACGGCACCCGCGCGGTCGCCATCTCCTTCCCGCGCGACTCCTGGGTCCAGCTCGCCGGCGACTTCGGCCACCACCGGCTCAACTCCGCGTTCGCCTACGCCTACAACGACGCCCGGGAGCGGCTGGCCAACACGGCACCCAACGAGAAGGAACTCGGCGCGCAGGCCACCGTCGAGGGCCGCAAGAACCTGATCAACACCGTGCAGGCGCTCATCGGCGAGGCGGTCACGATCGACCGCTACGCGGAGGTCAACCTGGCGAGCTTCTACGAGGTCACCAAGGCCATCGGCGGCGTGGAGGTGTGCCTGAACCAGGCCGCCCACGACCCGAAGTCGGGCGCCAACTTCACGAAGGGCCCGCAGACCATCGCCGGCGCGCAGGCGCTCGCGTTCGTCCGCCAGCGCTACGGCCTCAAGAACGGCGACCTCGACCGGATCGTGCGCCAGCAGGCGTTCCTCGGGGCGCTCGCCGACAAGGTGCTCTCGGCCGACATGCTCACCAGCCCGGGCAAGGTTCGCGAGCTGATCACGGCGGTGCAGAAGTCGGTCGTGCTGTCCACCGGCTGGCAGCTGTCGACGTTCGCCGCGCAGATGTCCGGCCTGTCCGCGGGCGGCATCGACTTCTACACCATCCCCACGCTGGGCGACGCCAAGATCGGCGGCGCCGACGTGCTCCGGGTCGACCCGGACCAGGTGGCGGCGTTCGTGAAGTCGCTCACCACCGACGCGTCCACGACGAGCTCGTCGGCCCCGCCATCGAGCGCGTCCGACCCGGTGCCCGGCACCACGTCGACGGCGAGCAGCACGCCGGACGAGGGCAACCGGCCGTCGCTGGGCCTGGTCACCGTCGACGTGCGCAACGGCTCGAACACCTCGGGCCTGGCCGCCACCGTGCGGGACAGCCTCGTCGAGAAGGGCTTCAACCCAGGGCAGCTCGGCGACTCCGCCGTGCGCAGCCGGTCGGTGATCCGGTTCGCGCCGGGCGAGCAGAACCTCGCGCAGTACGTGGCCGACGAGCTGGGCGTGCCGTTCCAGCTGCAGGAGGACGTCAACCAGCAGACCAACCGGCTCTCGATCGTGCTGGGCCTGGACTACCAGCCGCCGGCCGCGGGCCTCTCCGGCCACGGCCTGGTGACGACGGGCCAGCCGTCGAGCTCGCCCAGCCAGCCCCCCTCGTCGGGCACCAAGCCGCCGCCCCAGCTGAACGCTTCCGGCCTGAACTGTGTGAACTGACTCCTGCGTGACCCAGGTGACGGAAACATCCTCCATGCGGTGGACGACAGCCCAAGGAGGGCGGATCCGTCGGTGTCATTGGCTAGCCTGAGCCGGGGGTCCATCGCGCGGGGGAGGTGAGCTGGGTGCCGGACGAGTCCGGAGTCGACGAGCCGACCACCTATGCCGCCGCCGTCGGGTCGGTGCGCCGCTGGCCCGACGACGACCTCGAGGATCCCGCGCACGACGACGAGCCGGAGCCCGCGCCCGTCCGGCCGCGGCGCCGGGTGTCGCCGGTGCTGGTGCTGGGCCGGGTGCTCGTGGGGCTGGTGTCCGCGGTCGCGCTCGCCGCCATGTCGATGGTCTACCTGCGCATCGGCGAGCTGGACAGCAGCAAGAACACCACCGACGCGGTCGCCGACGCGCAGCAGGGCAAGGACGCGCCCCCGCCGGACGACGGCGCCAACGACATCCTCATCGTGGGCAACGACAGCCGCACGGACATGCAGGGCCATCCGCTGTCGGCCAAGCTGCTCAAGGAGCTGCGCACCGAGGCCACCCAGACGCTCAACACGGACACGCTGATCCTGCTGCGCATCCCCCGCGACGGCGGCCGGGGCGCGGCCATCTCGATCCCCCGCGACACGTCGGTGCGGGTCCCGGGCCTGGGGCGGGACGAGAAGATCAACGGCGCGTTCGGCATCACGAAGGCGCGCACCGCCGAGAAGCTGGTCAACGAGGGCGAGAAGGACCGGGCCAAGATCGAGCGGCTGTCCGACGACGCCGGGCGCACCGCGCTGATCCAGACCGTGCAGGTGCTCACCGGCGTGCGCGTCGACCACTACACCGAGGTGAGCCTGTACGGGTTCTACCTGCTCACCGAGGTCATCGACGGCGTGGACGTGTGCCTCAAGCGGTCCACGAGCGACCCGGACTCGGGGGCGTCGTTCGCGGCCGGGCCGCAGACCGTGCGCGGGGGTGACGCGGTGTCGTTCGTGCGGCAGCGCAAGAACCTGCCGCGCGGGGACCTCGACCGGATCGTGCGGCAGCAGACGTTCCTGTCGGCGGCGATGAACAAGGTCCTCTCCGGCGACCTGCTCACCAACAACGCCAAGCTCAACGCGCTGGAGGACGCGGTGTCCAAGACCGTGGTGATGGACGCCGGGCTGCACTTCCTCGAGCTGGTCAACCAGGCGCAGGTGCTGGCCACCGGGCAGGTTCGGTTCGTCACGATCCCGGTCACCGGGGTGGGGGCGCGCAACGACCGGGGGCAGAGCATCATCACGGTCGACATCCCGGCGGTGCACGACTACGTGGCGGGGCTGGTCACCAGCACGCCGCCACCGGCCGCACCGCCGGCCACCTCGCCGCCGGCCAAGTTCGGCGGGTCGCGGCCGCTGGACCTGACCGCGCCCGCCGCGGCCTCGGCTCGCGTCGCCGTGCCGTGCGTGTACTGATCGTTTGGGAGTTCGCTTGAGCCTCACCGAGACGCTGCTGCGGCCCTACGCCGGGTCGCCCGCCCGGCCGCTGGTCACCCACTACGACGACGCCGCGGGCACGCGGGTCGAGCTGTCGGTGGCGACGCTGCGGAACTGGGCGGCGAAAACGGCCAACTGGCTGGTCGAGGAGCACGACGTCGAGCCGGGTGACCGGGTGGCCACGCTGCTGCCGGCGCACTGGCAGACGGCCGGGGTGCTGCTGGGTGCGTGGTGGTGCGGTGCCGAGGTGGTGGCCGACCCGCTCGATGTATCGGTGGCCTTCGTCCCCCCGGGCGGCTCGGCGGCCGGCGCGCGGGCCGTGGCCGCGGTGTCCCTGGACCCGATGGGCCGCGACCTGCGCGGCGACGTGCCCACCGGGGTCGTCGACTACATCGCGGAGGCCCGCCTCCACGGCGACGACTTCCTCGCGCCGGCCCCGGTTCCCGGCGACACCCCGTGCCTGGCCGGGTCCACAGTGGACTCCATCCTCGCGGCGGCCCGCCGGCGCGCGGAGACCGAGGAGCTGACGGCATCCTCGCGTGTTCTGTCCACACTGGACTGGACGGTCCCCGAGGGCGTGCTGGCCGGGCTCGTCTCGGTGCTGGCCGCGGGTGCCTCGCTGGTCCAGGTGACCAACCCGGACCCCGACCTCGTGACCAAGCACGCCGACACCGAACGCGTGACGGTCACGCTCACCTGACGACCCGGCCCTGAGCGCGTCCGCGCGTCCGGGTCAGCCCTTGAGCAGGGCGCGGGCCATGACCATGCGCTGGATCTGGTTGGTGCCCTCGTAGATCTGGGTGATCTTGGCGTCGCGCATCATGCGTTCCACCGGGAAGTCCTTCGTGTAGCCGGCGCCGCCGAAGAGCTGGACCGCGTCGGTGGTGACCTCCATGGCGATGTCGGAGGCGTAGGTCTTCGCGGCGGAGGCGATGAAGCCCGCGCGCTTGTCGCCGCGCTCGGAGGCGGCGGCGGAGGTGTAGACGAGGTGCCGGGCCGCCTCGATCTTCATGCCCATGTCGGCGATCATGAACTGCACGCCCTGGAAGTCGGCGATGCGCTGGCCGAACTGGCGGCGGTCCTTGACGTAGGCGAGCGACGCGTCGAGGGCGCCCTGGGCGATGCCCACCGCCTGGGCACCGATCGTGGGGCGGGTGTGGTCGAGGGTGCGCAGCGCGGTCTTGAGGCCGGTCCCCGGCTCGCCGATGATGCGGTCGGCGGGGATGACGCAGTTCTCGAAGTAGATCTCGCAGGTCGGCGAGCCCTTGATGCCGAGCTTGCGCTCCTTCGGGCCCACGGTGAAGCCGGGGTCGTCCTTGTGGACCACGAACGCGGAGATGCCGGCGGCCTTCTTCTCGGCGTTCGGGTCGGTCACGACCATCACCGTGTACCAGGTGGACTCGCCCGCGTTGGTGATCCACGCCTTGGTGCCGTTGAGCACCCAGGTGTCGCCGTCGCGCGCGGCCCGGGCGCGCATCGACGCGGTGTCCGAGCCGGCCTCGCGCTCGGACAGCGCGTAGGACGCCGACGCCTCGCCCGACGCGATCGACGGCAGGACCAGCTTCTTCACCTCTTCGGAGCCCGACAGGATGATCGGCTGGGTGCCGAGCTTATTGACCGCCGGGATGAGCGAGGCCGACGCATCGACCCGGGCGACCTCCTCGATGACGATGCACGCGGCGATGGCGTCCGCGCCCTGGCCGTCGTACTCCTCGGGCACGTGCACCGCGTTGAAACCAGCGCGTGCCAGCGCGTCGCGCGCCTCCGCCGGGTACCGCTCGTGCTCGTCGACCTCGGCGGCGTGGGGCGCGATCTCCTTCTCCGCGAGCGCCCGCACCGCCTCGCGCAGCGCCTCGTGCTCCTCGCTCAGCTGGTACTGGCCCTCCACCGTCGCCACCTCCTGGTGCGCATACCCGTAACACACAGATGTTAGCGCTCGTTCACGTCGCCGTCCGCCTCGTCGTCCGATGTCACACCGAGACTTGACCGCAATGCGGCGTCCTTGTCGAGCACGAGCCGCTCGAGGTCGGCGCGGAACTCGACCAGCCGGCTGCGCAGCTTCTCGTCGGACGCGGCCAGCACGCGCACCGCGAGCAGCCCCGCGTTGCGCGCGCCGCCGACCGACACGGTGGCGACCGGGACGCCGGCCGGCATCTGGACGATCGACAGCAGCGAGTCGAGCCCGTCGAGGTACTTCAGCGGCACCGGCACGCCGATGACCGGCAACGTGGTGGCCGAGGCGACCATGCCCGGCAGGTGCGCCGCCCCGCCCGCGCCCGCGATGATCACCCGTAAGCCGCGGTCGGCCGCGTCGCGCGCGTAGTCGAGCATCCGCTGCGGGGTGCGGTGCGCGGACACCACGCTGACCTCGTAGGGCACCTCGAACTCGTCGAGCGCCTCGGCGGCGGCCTTCATCACCGGCCAGTCCGAGTCGCTGCCCATGATGACGCCGACCAGCGGTGTCATGTCCGCTCCCCTGTGTTGATGCCTGTGCTCGTGCCTGTGTGGATGTCGTATCCGTCGAGCCACTCGGCGTGCGAGAGCCAGTGCGCGGCGAGCTTGGCCCGCGCCCGCACGTCGGCCATCCGCAGGCCGAGCAGGGTGACGTGGCCGATCTTGCGGCCGGGCCGTTCCTGCTTGCCGTAGTAGTGCACGTGCGCGTCCCGGTACCGGGCGAGCAGGTGGTGCAGCCGCTCGTCCGTGCTCATCGCCGGTGGCTGCGGCGCGCCGAGCACGTTGGCCATGACCACCGCGGGCGCGCGCGGCTCGGTGGCGCCGAGCGGGTAGTCGAGGACCGCGCGCAGGTGCTGCTCGAACTGCGAGGTCTCGGCGCCCTCGATGGTCCAGTGGCCGGAGTTGTGCGGGCGCATCGCGAGCTCGTTGACGACGAACCCGGCGGCGGTCTCGAACAGCTCGACCGCGAGCACCCCGACGACCCCGAGCTCGGCGGCGATCCGGAGCGCGAGCGCCTGCGCGTCCTCGGCCCGCCCGGCGTCCAGACCCGGCGCGGGGGCGAGCACCTCGACGCAGATCCCGTTGGACTGCACGGTCTCGACCACCGGCCAGCAGCCACCCTGGCCGAACGGCGAGCGGGCGACGACTGCGGCGAGCTCGCGGCGCATCGCGACCCGCTCCTCGACCAGCAGCGGCGTGCCCCACTCGAGCAGCCGCGGGACCAGCTCGCGGGCCGACTCGGGGCCGTTGAGCATCCAGACGCCGCGGCCGTCGTAGCCGCCGCGGGCCGCCTTGAGCACGCACGGCCAGCCGTGCTCGTCGCCGAACTTGACCACGTCGTCCACTTCGGACACCGCGGCGAACGGCGGCACCGGCAGCCCGAGCGAGGCGAGCTTGTGCCGCATGACCAGCTTGTCCTGCGCGTGCAGCAGCGCCTCGGGCCCGGGCCGGACGACGACGCCGCGCTCGACCAGCGCGCGCAGGTGCTCGGTAGGCACGTGCTCGTGGTCGAACGTGAGGACGTCGCAGCCGTCGGCGAACGCGGTGAGGGCGTCGAGGTCGGTGTGCGCGCCGAGCGTGACGTTGGGCGTGACGAGGGCGGCCGACTCGTCCATCGACGTGGCCAGGACGTGCAGCGACTGGCCGAGCGCGATGGCGGCCTGCTGGGTCATCCGGGCGAGCTGGCCGCCGCCGACCATGCCGACGATGGGCAGTCCGGTTCGGGTGTCCACCTGGCCCTACCTTCCCGTCCGGCGGATCCGGAACAGCAGTACGAGGCCGGCCACGAGCGGGACCAGCAGGTAGGCGCTGCCGAGCACGACCTCCGGCGGCGTCCACTCGAGCTCGGGCTTGACGCCGGGCGGCCGCGACGGGTCGGACGTGCGCATGATCAGCAGCACGCAGCTGGCGAACACCGCGACGACGGCGCCGAGCCCCGCGAGCACCCGGACGCGCGCCGCGCCGTGCGGCAGCTCGTCGGGCAGCCGGCTGAGCAGGTAGACGACGAGCGGCACGACCCAGACGTAGTGGTGCGACCAGGACACCGGGCTGAGCAGGAGCCCGAAGAACGCGGTGACCAGCAGCGCCGGCAGCGGTTGGCCGCCGAGGTGGAACCGGCGGGCCAGGTAGACGGCCGGGACCGCGAGCACGGCGCCGATGCCGATGGCGGCGGCGAGGGCCCAGGGGGCGAGGTCGCTGAGCCGGAGCACGAGCCCGTTGAGCGACTGGTTGCCGGCCCAGAACGTGGGGCCGGTGCGCGCCGGGTCGGTGACCGCGACGGTCCAGAAGCGGGCGAAGTCGTGCGGGATGATCGCGAAGATCAGCCCCTGGAGGACCGCGAAGGTGGCGAGCGCCCGGACCGCGTCCTTGCGCCGCCCGATGAGCCACAGGTGCGGCACGAAGATCAGCGGCGTGAGCTTGACCGCCGCCGCGACGCCGACGAGGACCCCGCCGAGGTGGCGGGCGCGGCCTTGCGCGGCGCCCAGGACGAGGACGTCGGTGACGACCAGGGCCATGAGGATGAGGTTGATCTGGCCGAGGAGGAGCGTGCGCCAGACGGGCTCGATGCCCAGCGCGAGGACCGTCAGCAGGATCGTGGTCTTCGCCGGGGTCAGCCAGCTCGGCCGCCGCGGCAAGGCTTGGATCGCGGTGCGGATGACGAGCGCCAGGGCGAGTACCGAGACGGCGCCGAGGATGCCCCAGGAGACCTGGGTGGCGAACAGCGCGAGGGGGACGAACAGGAGCGCGCCGGTGGGTGGGTAGGTGAACGGGAGCCTGGCCCAGGGTGGTTCGGACGAGAGGAAGTCGTTGTCGTACAACGGTTCGCCGGTGAGCAGCGCGATGGCGCCGGACCGGTAGACCGCGCTGTCGACACCGAGCCGCCAGTGGATGACCCAGCTGACGACTCCCGCCACGAGCAGGCCGGCCGGGACCGCGAAGAGCGCGAGCGTGGTGGGCCTGGAGGCGAAGAGGCGCCGCAGCGAACGCGCGAGCCAATGCCCGTCATCGACGCGGATGACAGGCGTGTCCCGGACGGTCTCGCTCACGTTCGCAAGGAAACCACGCCGGACCGCCAACCGATCGAGCCGCCCTGCCCCGAACCCGGAGTTGTCCACAACCGATGGAGTTGTCCACAGCCAAGATCGACAACCCCGATCCCGTGGCCCCCCAACGATAGGGTGGAACCTAGGCGCGGCTGATGTGCTGCAACAGCTCCCGCGCCTCTTCGGCCGTGTCCGGCAGCGTCTCCACGCGCAGCCACGGCCGCCGGCCAGACGACAGCTGCGGGTCCACCGACAGCCGCTCGATCAGGAGCCAGCCGGCGCTCAGCGCGCGGTCACCGAAGGACGGCTCGCGCGGCGCCAGCACCACGGCCACCGACGGGCCGAGGATCGCGATGCTCTCCCCGCCGTCGAAGACGTCCCGCAGCACGTCGGCCGCCAGGACCATCGCCATCAGGCGTGGCCAGCCGTTCACCTTGGACAGGTCCAGCGTCACCGCCAGCAGCGAGTGGCTCCCCGACACGGGCACCTGGTCCCGGGCGGCCTGCCGGTACACCTCGGCCAGCCGCGTCCGCAGGTAGGCGTGCGTGGTCAGGCTGGTGAGGTTCTCCGTCGTCTCGGCGTTGCGCAGCTCGCCGCACGACGCGTCCGCCCAGGCCAGCGCGGCCGCCCGGACCAGCGCCGTCGGCGCGGCGTTCGGGTCGGTGGCGATCAGGCCGTTGGCGCTGTCGGGGTTGGTGAGCACCGCGTGCAGGGCGGCCAGGTCCGTCAGCGTCTCGTCCAGGCCGGCGCCGGCTTCGGCGCGAGCCCGGCCGAGGCCTGTCAATGCCCCGGTCAGGTCCGTCTTGAGCACGGCGGAGGAGCACACCGCGTCGACCTCGGGCAGGCCCCAGTCACTGGGGAACCGCCAGCCAGCGGCGATGCTCGCCGTCCGCCAGCGCGCTCGCAACACCCGCAGCGCCCGGTCAGTACCCTCGGCGTCGCCACGGTGTGAGCGCGACCCGGCCTCACGTACTGTCACTTGTCGTCCCATCCTCCGACCCGGCGCGTTCGACCTAGAAACGCGAACGAGCGACACCTGTGACGCCGTTCGGGGGAACTGTTCCAGTCATGGGCCGGTGAGGGGACCCCGTACCGCCATTCCGGTGATCGGATGATGCCGCGTTCGGCGGGATCCGTCACACTATGCGCGGGAGCGCGTCTATAGAGGATCCGAGGAACATTTCCCCCGGTCCTTGGGGGTAGACGTGTGCGAGTAGAGGAGGATCGTGGCCACCCTTCCCGCTGAAATCGAGGGGCCCAGTGATGCGGACCTGATCGATGCGGTGCGCAAGGGCACCGTGTCCGCCTACGGGTCGCTCTACGAGCGGCACGTCGCTTCCGCCTACAACCTCGCCCGCCAGCTCAGCCGCTCTCCCGCGGAAGCCGACGACCTCGTCTCCGAGGCGTTCGCCAAGGTGTTGGACACGCTCCGTGCAGGCCGCGGGCCGGACTCAGCCTTCCGGGCCTACCTCCTCACGGCGCTGCGTCACACCGCGTACGACAAGACCCGGCGCGACCGCAAGGTCGAGCTCTCCGAGGACGTCGAGACGGTCAGCGGGGTGAGCACGGCAGCGGTCAGCGAGCCGTTCTCCGACACCGCGGTCGCCGGCCTCGAGCGCTCCCTGGCCGCGCGGGCCTTCGCCCGGCTGCCCGAACGCTGGCAGGCCGTCCTCTGGCACACCGAGATCGAGGGCCAGTCCCCGGCCGAGGTCGCGCCGATCCTCGGCCTCACCGCCAACGGCGTCTCCGCGCTGGCCTACCGCGCCCGCGAGGGACTGCGCCAGGCCTACCTGCAGGTTCACCTCGCCGAGACCACCGAGCGCCGCTGCCGGGCCACCGCCGAACGGCTCGGCGCCTGGACCCGCAGTGGCCTCGCCAAGCGGGAGAAGGCGCAGGTCGAGGCGCACCTCGACGAGTGCGGCCGCTGTCGCGCGCTGGCCGCCGAGCTCGCCGACGTCAACGGCGCCATGCGCGGGATCGTCGCGCCGCTGGTCCTGGGCATCGGCACGGTCGGCTACCTGGCCGCCGCCGGTGCGGCGAAGGGCAGCGCCCTCACCGCGGTCGGCACCGCGGCGGCCGCCGGCACCTCGGCGGGTGGCGCCGCGGGCGCGGCCTCGTCCGCACCTCGCCAGTTCCTCGGGGTGGCCGCGTCCGGCGTGGCGCTCGCCGCCGCGATCGCGGTCGGCCTCACCGCCGGCGGCGGCAACCAGGAGATCCCGGTCGCCGCGCCCACGCCCACCCAGCAGCAGCCGCCGCCCACCCAGCCGCAGGCCCCGGCGCCCGAGCCGCAGCCGCCGGCGCCACCGGCCCCGCCGCCGCAACAGCAGCAGCCCAACCCGCCGGCCCCGCCGCCACCCGCGCCGAACCAGCCGGCCCCGGCGCCGCCGAACCTCACGGCCACGCCACCGGCCACCCCGGTGAGCCTCGTCGCCGGCGGCCAGCCCGCCGACCTGCCGATCACCGTCCGGAACACGGGCGGGACGGTGTCCGAGCCGGCGGTCGCCTCGCTGAACCTGCCGTCCGGCGTCACCGCCATCCCGGCCGGTCCGAGCCGCTACGGCCACCAACCGATGCTGCGGCTGAACGGCGCACGCAAGGCCGGCACGGTCAACTGCCCCGGCGGCACCGGCACCGTCACCTGCACCAGCGGGACCGGCATTCAGCCGGGCGACAGCGTCACGCTGCTGTTCCGCCTGGTCGCGGACGCGAACAGCCAGGGCGGCCAGGTCACCGGCACGGTCACCGCGGGCACCGCGATCAACGTCAGCGTCGCGGTCCGGGTGGACGTCAGGCCGCCGACCGCGGTCGACGCCGTCGTCCTGTCCGCCGACGCCGAGTGGCTCGGCCTGCTGCCCGGCATCTGGCTGCAACCCACGCTCGAGGCGCGCGCGGACAACACGGGCACCAGCTCCAAGCCGATCACCGTCACCGTCGACCAGCCAGGCCAGCTGCTGTACGCCAGCCAGAAGATGACCTGCACCGTCGGCGGCGGCCTCACCTGCACGACCGACGCCGAGGTCGCGCCGGGCGAGCGGCTCAAGATGGTCTTCGAGCTCGACCCCGACCCGTGGCCGGTCCGGTCCGGCGACAGCAAGCCGCACCGCGAGGTCCACGTCGGCGCGACGCTCGGCACCGCGCGGGACAGCAAGATCGTCCAGCTCGGCAACTGGCTCTGGCCGCACCCGCCGGGCACCCTGCCGCCGACGCCGGTTCCGCCGCCGTCCTCGTCGTCGGAGCAGCAGCCGCCGCCGGAGCCGCCGGGTCAGAACCAGCCGAACCGGCCCCCGCAGCACCACGGGCCCACGACGCCGACGGACACCACCACGCCGACCACGCCACCGTCGACGCCACCGGACCGCTCCGAGCCGATCCCGCCCTCGCCGGCCGACCCGCCGTCCACCGCGCCGCCGGGTGACGGTGGTCTGGGCGGGTTGCTCGGCTGGCTGCTCGGTGGCGGCCGGTAGGGGCTGACTCGCGGCTCGCGGCCGGGTGCAGCAGGGCTACAGAACGATCACTGAGTGTGTTCGGAGCGCCTAGCCTCGGTCACCATGAGCAGGGAGATCGTCAGGTTCCTCATCGTGGGCGCCATCTGCAACACGGTGTCGACGGTGCTGAACTACGTGCTCAAGTACACGGTGCTGACCGATAACCCGGTCACCGCGCTCACGATCGCGGTCATCATCGCCACGATCGTGTCGTACGTGCTCAACCGTGATTGGTCCTTCAGCACCCGCGGCGGCCGCGAGCGCCAGCACGAGGCGGCGCTGTTCTTCCTCATCAGCGGCATCGGCGTGGGGCTCAACTCGGCGCCGCTGTACGTGTCGCGGTACTTCCTGGGCCTGGAGGTGCCGCACGTCGGGCTGGTGACCCAGGAGGTCGCGGACTTCGTCAGCGGCATCGTCATCGGGTCGCTCGTGGCCATGATCTTCCGGTACTGGGCGTTCCGGAAATGGGTGTTTCCGCAGGCCAATGCCCGACCGCAGGCGATTCGTGGCAGCTTGTCCGAAGCACCCCCCGAGCCGGGCGAGAACGGGCGGGCGGCCTGAGGCTGCCGGTAGCTCTCCGTAGACTGCGGGCGTGACCGTCGTCGACTCCGTGCTGGCCTGGGTTCCCGAACGCCTGCGTGCCGTGCTCATCAAGCATCGCGAACTGCTGAAGTTCGCCGTCGTCGGCGGCACGACGTTCGTGATCGACAACGGCCTCTGGTACCTGATGAAGTTCACGATCCTGGAGGACAAGCCGGTCACCGCGAAGATCATCGCGATCATCGTCGCGACGATCGTCTCGTATGTCCTCAACCGCGAGTGGTCCTTCCGCACCCGCGGCGGCCGCGAACGGCACCATGAGGCGGCACTGTTCTTCCTCATCAGCGGCATCGGCGTCGCGCTCAACTCGGCGCCGCTGTACATCTCGCGCTACTGGCTCAACCTCGAGGAACCGCACGTGTCGCGCCTGGTCCAGGAGGTGGCGGACTTCACGAGCGGCTCGATCATCGGCATGCTGCTGGCGATGTTCTTCCGCTTCTGGGCCTTCAAGCGCTGGGTCTTCCCGGACGAGCTGGGCGGCCGCCGAGGCAGCAGCCCGACGACCGACGACCCGGTCGAAGAACTGGGCCACTCGTAACGCCTGCGCGGTGACCCCGAGCGCGGGAGATGCGAGCTGAGGGTCAGCGGGGGGAGCGTTCGGCGGGCCAGCGGACGCCTTGGACGTCTCCTGCTCTTGGGACCGGCAAGAACACCGTGAACGTCGCGGGCCGTTTCGTCGAGAGTTCCAGGCGGCCGCCGTCCGAGTCGATCAGGGCGCGGGCCAGGGCCAGGCCCAGGCCGGTGGAGCCGCCGCCCGAGACGCCGCGTTCGAAGATGTGTTCTGCCAGCTCGTCGGGGACGCCGGCGCCCAGGTCCGACACCTCGATCACCACCGACGGGCCCGTCGCGCCCGTGCCGTCGCCGCGGGCGGCCAAGGTCACCGTCCCCGAGCCGTGCCGCAGGGCGTTGTCCAGCAGCACACCGATCACCTCGCGCAGGCGGGCCGGGGAGACCTTCCCCCAGAGGCCGTCCTGGAGTTTGAGCTTCAGGGAACGACCCTCGGCGCGCAGGGGGGCCCGCCACTCGTCGGCTATGCCCAGCAGCTCGCTGCCCAGGTCGACCGGCTCGGCGCCGACGGCCCTGGCCTCGCGCGCCGCGGCCATCAGCTCGTCCAGCACGTCCGCCAGCCGCTCGGCCTGCTCCAGCGCCGCCCTCGCCTCGTGGGCGATGGCCTCGTCCGGCACCACCGTCAGCTCCTCGATGCGCAGCTGCAGCGACGTCAACCGGCTGCGCAGCTGGTGCGAGACATCGCCGACCAGCTCGCGCTCCCGCTGGACGAGCTGCGCCAGCGCGGTGGCGGACGCGTCCAACGCCTCCGCGACCATGTCCAGCTCGTGCACGTAGTACCGGGTCCGATCCAGCCGGAAGTCGCCCGCGCCGAGCCGGGACGCGCGCTCGGCCACGTGTCTGAGCGGCCGGGCCAGCCGGCGCGCGGTGACACTGGCGACCACGAAGCCGATCGCGATCGTCGCCACCACCACCAGCGCGACCAGCAGCGCCACCTGCGTCTGCCTGGTCCGCATGGGCGCGGCGTCGATGGACAGCCGCACGGTGCCGTGCTGGACGATCGGCACCTCCTCGGTGACCGTGTCGCTCTGCAGCTCCGGACCGAGGCTGAGCCGCTGCCCGGTGTCGGGCAGCGTGACCAGCAGGTGCCCGCCGGGCGGGACGGCGAGCTGCACGCGGTTGAGGTCGAGGTCGCGGCCGTTCGCGACCTCGTCGTCCAGGGTGGCCGCGATCTGGCGGACCCGGCCGGCGAGGTTGTCCCTGGTCAGGCTCTCGACGATGGCCGTCGCCGTATAGCCGAGCGGGATGCCCAGCAGGCACGCGGTGACGGTGACGGCCAGCAGGATCGCCAGCAGGATGCGACGGCGCACGGCTTTACTCGGCGTTGAACCGGAACCCGACACCGCGCACGGTGGCGATCCGGCCCGCGCCGTGGCCGAGCTTGCGGCGCAGCCACGACATGTGCATGTCCAGCGTCTTGCTGGTCTTGAGCTCGGGACCGCCCCACACCTCGTCGAGGATCTCCTCGCGGGTGACGACCTGGCCGGCACGCTGGATCAGCACCCGCAGCAGCTCGAACTCCTTGTTGGCGAGCGTGACCTCGACGCCGTCGACGATGACCAGCCGCGCGGCCAGGTCCATGCGCACGCCGTTGACCTCGACCGTGCCCGGAGCCTGGCGCCGCAGCAGCGCGCGGATCCGGGCGAGCAGCTCGGCCAGCCGGAACGGCTTGGCGACGTAGTCGTCCGCCCCGGCGTCGAGGCCGACGACGAAGTCGACCTCGTCGGCCCGCGCGGTCAGCATGAGGACCGGGATGCCACGCCCGGCCGCTCGCAGCCGCCGGCAGACGTCCAGGCCGTCGATCCCGGGCAGCCCGAGGTCCAGGACGAGCAGGTCCACCCCGCCCCCGTTGGCCGACTCGTACGCACTGTGGCCGTCGACCACGACGCGCACGTCGTACCCCTCCCGATTCAAGGCTCGGGACAGCGGATCCGCGATCGCCGCGTCGTCCTCGGCCAACAGCACCACGCTCACGCCGTTAAGACTAGGCGTGACAGCATGCCGGCATGCCGAGCCATGCTGACGACCTCTCCGTCGCCCTGCGGTTGGCCGACGCCGCCGACGAGATCACCCGGGCGCGGTTCCGTGCCGCCGACCTGGTGGTGGACCGCAAACCGGACCGCACGCCGGTCACCGACGCGGACACCGCGGTCGAGGACGCGATGCGGTCCGTGCTCGCCCACGAGCGGCCGGCCGACGCGATTCTCGGCGAGGAGCGAGGCGGGACGCTCGGCGCGGGACGCACGTGGATCGTCGACCCGATCGACGGGACGAAGAACTTCCTGCGCGGCGGGCCGGCCTGGGCGACGCTGATCGCGCTGGTCGACGAGGGCCTTCCGGTGGTCGGGGTGGTCAGCGCGCCGGCGTTCGGGCGGCGGTGGTGGGCCTGCGCGGGCGGCGGCGCGTTCGGCACCTTCCTCGAGGAGGCGCCGCGCCGGCTGCGGGTGTCCGGGGTCGCCTCGCTCGAGGACGCGTACCTGTCGACCACGGACGTGAACGCCTGGACGCAATACCACTCGCGGGAGCGCTACCTGGCGCTGGCGGAGGCCTGCTGGGAGACCCGCGCGTTCGGCGACTACTGGCAGCACTGCCTGGTGGCCGAGGGCGCCATCGACATCGCGGCCGAGCCGATCGCGAACGCCTGGGACCTCGCCGCGGTGCAGATCGTCGTCACCGAGGCGGGCGGGGAGTTCACGGACCTGTCCGGCAAGCCCGGCTTCGACCACGGCACCGCGCTGGCGACGAACGGCCGCCTGCACCAGGCCGCGCTGGCGATCCTGAACGGTTAGACGGCGGGCGCCGGCAGGAGGCCGACGGCGCCGCGGACGACCTGGGCCCACGCGAGCCGGCCGAAGAGGTAGTGGCAGGCGACCTGCTCGTTGGTGAACCGGGCCCAGTCGTAGCGGTTGCCCTGCTCGCGCCAGAACACCTCCCAGCCGTAGCCGCCCTCCTCGTCCGGGTGCTCGTCGCGGACCAGGCACCACGAGTTGTCGGCCTCGACACCGACCGACACGATCGCCGTCGGGACGCCGACCGCCGTCAGCCACTCGGTGATCGACTCGGCGTTCATCGTTCCTCCTGCGTGACGTCGGCCAGGTAGCCGAGTGCGACGAGCTCCAGAGCCGAGTGCGTGGTGCGGTACCGCACGCCGCCGCCGGTCTGGGCGAACCAGGCCGCGGACACCGCGCGCCACACCGGCAGCGGCCGCAGCGCGCGGTACCGGCGGTAGCCGTGTTCGAGGTGCGCCGGCGGCAGCGAGCGCTGCGCGAACGGCGTGCCGGCGGCCGCGAACACCCGGCCCTCCCAGCGGCCGAACCGGTCGAGCTCGGCGCCCTCCTCGAGCACCTCCGGCTCGCCCGGTGCGCTGCCGCCCTCGGGGTACTGCTCGCCCGGCGGCCACGCGAACTCCACGCCGTCGCGGCTGATGCCCTGCGCGGTGACGCTGCCGAAGCGCACGAGGTACCGGCGGTCCCAGTCGCGCTCGTGCTCGCCGCCGAGCGGGTCGTGGCCCTCGGCCAACGCGGTGACCTGCGGCGCGTCCGCGGGCAGCGCGTCGGAGGGCACCAGCGGGGACACGCCTTCGCGCAAGGCGGCCCGCCGCCCGGCGCTGTCGACGAGATCCGACCGCGGGTGGTCGCCCGGCTCGAAGCGCAGGCCGGGGGCGTAGTCGAGCTCCGGCGGTGGCGGCGGCAGCTGCCGAGCGGGCCGAGCCGCGGCGACCGGCATGTGGCCGATCGGGAACATGTGGACCCAGAACAACGCCAGCGCCTGGTCGCGCTCACGGCCCGGCGCGGCGGCGGGTGCCGCCGCGGGCTGCGCGGGCGCGGGTGGGACCGCCGCGCTGTAGGCACCCTTGCGCGGCTCGGGCAGGGGGACCTCGGCGGGGCGGACGAGCGGCCGGTCGACCGGCCGGGCCGGGCCGCCACCCGCGGCCGCGCCGCCGGGTGCCGCGCCGACGCCGGGTGCCGGACCACCGACGGGTGCCACGCCGCCGGGCGCAGGGGCGCCGCCGACCATGCCGCCGGGCACGGCCGGTGCGCCGGTGAAACCCGGGCCGCCGGTGAACCCGGGGCCGCCGGTGAACCCCGGCGTGCCGCCGAACGCGGGACCGCCGCCGAACCCGGGCGCGGGTGCGCCACCGACGGGCGGCGCGACGGGTGGCAGGCCGGCCGCCGGCCCGGCACCGGCCGGCGCCACATCGACGCCGGCGAACCCGGCCTGGACGGTCTGGCCGGTGGGCGGGGTGGGGCGGTTGTCGACGAAGTCGCCGCCGGGGCTCCAGGGGTTGTCGCCGCGGCCGGGCCCGTCGCCGATGGTGACGGGGCCGGTGACGTCCGGATGGCCGCCGGGGTCCGGGCGGGCCGGGTCGAGGGTGCCGGGGTGGCCGCCGACCAGGTCACCGGTGTTGCGCGCGGTGTCGCCGACCAGGTTGGCACCGTGACCGCTCTGGCCACCCTGGCCACCCTGGCCGCCGGGGCCGTCGCCGACCAGGCCGGTGGCGCCGCGAGTGGTGTCGTCGACGACGTCGGTGACGCCGCGGACGGTGTCGCCCACCGGGTTGCCGCCATGACCACCGTGACCGCCACCGTGACCGCCGCCGACCAGATCGGTGGCGCCCTGGGTCGTGCTGTCGACGAGGTTCGTGGCGTGGTGGGTGGTGCTGTCCACCACGTTGGTGACGCCTCGCACGGTGTCGCCGAGCAGGTTTCCTCCCCCGTGGGTGCCCGGGCCGCCGTGGGCGCCGGGGCCGCCGTGGTCCTGGCCCGCGCCGACCAGGTCCGGCGCGCCCGCGACCGTGTCGGTGGCCAGGGTCGACACGCCGCTCAGCAGGCTCGGGCCGTGCGTTCCGGGGTTGGCGTTGACCGGCGGCTGGACCGCGGCCATGTCGACCCCGGTGGCCGGCTGCACGGCGCTGATCAGGTTCGACTCGATGTGGGCCACGTTCGCGGACGTGCCGCGGATCGCCGTGTCCAGGCCGGCCAGGGCCGTGGGGTGGCCGGCCGCGGCGGCGGTGTGCGCGGCGTCGGAGTTCTGCGCCAGCGCGACCAGGTTGCGGACGATCTCGACCTTGGCCGTGCCGACCTGGCTGGCCGCGTGCTCGAGGCGGTCGGCGGCGTCGTTCATACCGCGGACGGTGCCCGTGAGGTGCCCGGAGTCGGGCTCGACGAACGCCTGCCAGTGCTGCGCGGCGGCGGTGCCCGTGTCGCCCTGGACGGCACCCAGCGCGGTGCGGACGGTGGTGTCCGCGTCCGTGGTGAGCGTGGTCATGCTGGTGGCCGCGTCGCGCCAGGCCTGGGCCGAGCGGGCCATGGCCTCCTCGTCGGCCTGCGGCCAGGCCACGCCGGCCTGCGTGGCGACGGCGGCGAGCTCGGGGGGCAGTTCGATACCCATGGCCTACGCCTCGGCGATGTCGGGGCCGGCGGCCCGCAGCCGGTCGACGCCGCCCTGGTCGTCGCTGGTGTACTGGGCGGCCGTGCCAGCGAACCGGGCGCCGACCCCGCCGAGCTGTTCTGGCAGCGACCCGAGCTGGGTGACCGTGGCGTCGGCCGGCCCGGCGTGCGCGGACCCGAAGCTCTGGCCGACGGCGTCGGCACCCCAGCACCGCCCGTTCTCGGCGAGCGTCTCGGTGAGCGTGCGGTGGATCGCGCCGACCCGGCCGGCGAGCCCGTCGAACTGGCCCGCCTCCGTGGCCAGCCGCTCGGCGTCGGCGGTGTACCCGTCGTTCATCGCTGCTTACCCCCGGCCCGCATCCAGCTGAGATCCTCGAAGGTCTCCTCGGCATCCGGCGGCTCCGGCTTGAGCTCCGCCGGGGTGAGATCGGCCGTGCCGCGCAGCAACGCCTCCGGGTCGGTGTCCGGCGGCAGCACGGGCGCGAGGGCCTGGCCGGCCGCGCGACCGACCTTGGCCGCCGCGGCGGCGGTGAGCGCGACGACGGTCCGGGCCAGCTCGTGCGGGCGCAGCTGCCGGTAGGCGTTGTCGACGATGACCAGCCCGACGAGCTGCCCGGTGGCCCCGACCGTGACGGTGACCAGCCCGTCCTCGCTGGCGGCCGACTCCTGGATGGCGGCGAGCTTGCGCTGCACGGCGCCGAGTTGATCCCGGCTGCGGCGGTAGCCCGCCAGCAGTTCCTCGACCTGGGCTCGGTGGTCAGCCTCCACGGCTACCTCCGGTGGGGTGACGGCATGGTCGTCGGTCTCGTGTTGGACGCGTGTCCTGGCGAGCCGGTTCCCGTGGGTTTCGGTTCGTTATTACCGGAGCGCGGCGAGTACCGCAGCGTGGACCACGCGGGCCAGCGCGCCACCGATCGGCGAGCGAGGGCCGCCGAACGGCTCCGCGGCGCCCTCGGGCGGGCACAGGATCGCCGTCGCGTCGGTGCTCGTGCCGGTGCCGGGCACGCCCGCCTCCCACAACGCCTGCGCCTTGGCCTCCGCGACCGTGGCCACGGCGTTCACGAGCGCGGCGGGGGACAGCCGAACGGGAAGCAGGCACACCGCGTTGATCGTTCCCGGGCCCGGCAGCGCTACCTCGGCCGGCGCGGCGGCCCACGTCGGGTGGGCGCCGATGCCCGTGGTGACCGACGCGTGCACCTCGCCGTCGGACCGGTGGACCACCTCGCGGACGTCCACGGCGGTGAGGAACCCGGTGCCCGCACCCGTCAGGCCCAGCGCGGCGGCGATCTCCGCCAGGTGCACGTCCGGGTCCTGCCGGTCGTAGGCGTGGGAGACCGACGCGTTCACCACCCACCGCCGCAGGCCGAGGCCGCCGCCCAGCGAGCCCGACGACACGGCCAGCATCGGCGCCGGCAGCCGCCACACCAGCACCGCGTCGCCGGCGACGGTGGCCAGCTCGGGTGTCACCGGATCTCCTTGCGTACCAACGCCCGTCGCGTGCCGCGCCGGTCGAGGAGGGTGAAGCCCGCGGCGAGGAACATGTCGAGCGTGCCGTGGTAGAGGTCGCCCGACGAGCGCCGGGCGCCCTCGGTGTCGACCGGGTGCCCCTCGACCGCGTCGGCGCCCCGGCGAGCGGCGAAGTCGACGGCCGAGGAGAGCAGCGTGGCGGCGAGCCCGCGGCCACGGGCGCCGCGGTGGACGAAGAAGCACGTCACCGACCACGTCCCCGCGCCGGCGTCGGACGCGCTGATCTTCGACGTCGCCAGGCGCGGGTACGCCGACCGCGGGGCCACCGCGACCCAGCCGACCGGGTCGTCGCCGTCGAGCGCCAGGAGCCCGAGCGGGCTGCCGAGCCGCTCGCGCAGGAACGAGCGGTTGCCCGCGCCCCAGCCGGACCGGACCTCGGCGTGCGGCCGCATGAACCACGTGCACCAGCAGCCGCCGACGGTCTTGTTGGCACTGAACAACGTCTCCAGCGACGGCCACGTCCGCGGGGTCAGCTCGACGATGTCCACCCGTCAGCCGCGCAGGGCGCGCACCACGCGGGACGGGCTCGGCCGGCCGAGCGTGCCGGCGAGCCAGGCACTCGTGTCGGCGAGCCTGTCGAGGTCGACGCCGGTCGAGACGCCGAGGCCGTCGAGCAGCCAGACCAGGTCCTCGGTGGCCAGGTTGCCGGTGGCCGACTCCGCGTACGGGCACCCGCCGAGTCCGCCGGCGGAGGAGTCGACCGTGGTGACTCCGTGCCGCAGCGACTCGAGCGTGTTGGCGAGCGCCTGGCCGTACGTGTCGTGGAAGTGCACCGCCAGCGCGGACATCGGCACGCCCGCGGCGCCGAACAGACCGAGCAGCGCGGCGACCTGGCCCGTGGTGGCCACGCCGATCGTGTCGCCGAGGGAGAGCTGCGAGCAGCCCAGGTCGAGCAGCCGCCGGCCGACCGAGACGACGGCTGCCGGGTCGACCGCGCCCTCCCACGGGTCGCCGAAGCACATCGACACGTACCCGCGCACGTCCAGCCCCTCGGCCACGGCGCGGGAGACCACCGGGTCGAACATGGCGAACTGCTCGTCGAGCGTGCGGTTGAGGTTGCGGTTGGCGAAGGTCTCGGTGGCGCTGCCGAAGATGGCGATGTGCCGCACGCCGGCCGCGAGCGCGCGGTCGAGCCCGCGCTCGTTGGGCACCAGCACCGGGTAGCGCACACCGTCCCGCATGGACAGTCCGGCGAGCAGCGACTCGGCGTCGGCCAGCTGCGGCACCCACTTGGGGTGCACGAAGCTGGTGGCCTCGATGGTGGTGAGGCCGGCGTCCGCGAGCCGGTCGAGGAACTCGAGCTTCACCCCGACCGGCACGACCGCCGACTCGTTCTGCAGGCCGTCGCGCGGCCCGACCTCCCAGATCGTGACCGTGTCCGGCAGGCCGTCGGCCGGCACCCGGACCGGCAGCCCGAGCTCCCGCGCGGTCAACTCAGCGGCCCCGCGGGTCGCCCTGCGGCGGGTAGGGCTGGGTGCCCTGCTGGTACTGCTGGCTGCCGCGGCCGAAGTCGTCGTGCGGGTTGTCGTTGACCTCGCGGTAGATCAGCGTGTGGACCTTCTCGACCTTGGGGATGTCGTCGAACTCCAGCGGCTCCTGCGAGGCCGACTCGATGATCAGCGTGCCGCAGCCGAAGATGCGGTCGACCAGGCCGTGCTCGAACCGGACGCTGTTGATGCGGCCGAGCGGGATGTCGATGCCGGTGCGGTTGATCACGCCCTCGCGCGCCATGACGCGGTCGGTGGTGACGATGAAGTGGGTGGTCCGCCAGCGGATGAACGGCACGAAGAACAGCCAGCTGAGGATGGCCAGGCCGATGACCGCGATCGCGATCCAGGCGACCATGTTCCAGGACTGGTCCTGAACCAGGATGGCGAGCCAGATGCCGACCGCGAGCGTGACGATCAGCACGAGATAGGGCACCAGAAGCATCTTCCAGTGCGAGTGCTTGTGGAGAATGACGCGCTCGCCGTCGCTGAGCAGATCATCTGGATAGGGCACGGCGTCCTCCCGTAAGCGCCTCGCCGATGTGACGCGGTAACCGTACCGGCGAGGCAAGCGTCCGGGCGCCCGGACCGGTAAAGCTCAGGCCTCGTTTTTCAGATGGACCACGTCGCCCGCGGCCAGAGGGGTGGCCGTGCCGTCGTCGAGCTTGATCAGGAGCCGCCCGTCGGTGTCGACGTCGACCGCGACGCCGAGGTGGGCCGAGCCGTCCGGCAGCTCCGCGCGCACCCGCTGGCCGATGGTGCCGCAGGCCTCGCGGTAGCCGGTGAGCACGCCGCTGCGCTCGACGTCGCCGTCGGACAGCCGCCAGGCCGCCTCCAGCTCGACGAACGCCCGCAGCCACCCGGCGGCGAACGCGGTGCGGCCGGCGGTGGAGCCGGCTTGCTCCAGCGAGGTGGCGGGCAGTCCGCCCGGCCCGGCCGGGATGTCCTCGTCGAGGGCCCTGACGTTGACGCCGATGCCGACGACCACGGCCTGCGCGGCGCCGTCCGGGGTGGCCTCGGACAGGATGCCGGCGCACTTGGCGCCGTCGATCATGAGGTCGTTGGGCCACTTGAGGGTGGCCGCGACGCCGGCGACCTCCTTGGCGGCGTGCACGAGCGCGAGGCCGGCGACCATGCCGAGCGTGCCCAGCCGCGCGGCCGGCACGGCGGAGGGCCGCAGCAGCACGGACAGGTAGACCCCGGTCCCGGGCGGCGAGACCCACTGCCGGTCGCGCCGGCCCCGCCCGCCGGTCTGCGTGTCCGCGAGGAGCACGGTCCGGTCCGCGGCCCCGTCCCGGACCGCGGCGAGGAGATCGGCATTGGTGGACCCGGTACTCGCGACGACGTCCAGCGCCGCGTAGGGACCGTTCGGCGCCACCAGCTGCTCCCGAAGGGCCAGCACGTCCAACTCGTCATGTCCGGTCACCCGCTCAACCTACCGGGACGACAGTTGGTGAACAGGTCGTCTCCGCCGGCCTTCCGGTGATCGTCGAGGACGATCGGTGCGGCCGGCGCAGTGACCTAAGCAACGCGTCGGGGTCGGGGACCACTGGCTAGGCTCGCGAGTCGGAGGACATGACATGAGCAGTGCGACCGCATCACTCGGTGAGCCGCCCGCCGGTGAGCCGGACATCCACACCACCGCCGGCAAGCTCGCCGATCTCTACCGGCGCACCGACGAGGCCGTGCACGCCGGCTCCGAGCGGGCCGTGGCCAAGCAGCACGCCAAGGGCAAGAAGACCGCCCGGGAGCGGATCGACGCGCTGCTCGACCCCGGGTCGTTCGTCGAGCTGGACGAGCTCGCGCGGCACCGGTCGACCAACTTCGGGCTCGAGAACAACCGGCCCTACGGCGACGGCGTCGTCGCCGGGCACGGCACCGTCGACGGCCGGCCCGTGTGCGTGTTCAGCCAGGACGTGACCGTGTTCGGCGGCGCGCTCGGCGAGGTCTACGGCGAGAAGATCGTCAAGGTCATGGACCTCGCCATGAAGACCGGCCGGCCCATCATCGGCATCAACGAGGGCGGCGGCGCGCGGATCCAGGAGGGCGTGGTCTCGCTCGGCCTCTACGGCGAGATCTTCATCCGCAACACCCGCGCGTCCGGCGTCGTGCCGCAGATCTCGCTGATCATGGGCGCCAACGCGGGCGGGCACGTGTACTCGCCGGCGCTCACCGACTTCGTGGTGATGGTCGACCAGACCTCGCACATGTTCATCACCGGCCCGGACGTCATCAAGACCGTCACCGGCGAGGACGTCGGCTTCGAGGACCTCGGCGGCGCCCGCACGCACAACACCAAGTCCGGCAACGCGCACTACCTGGCCGCCGACGAGGACGACGCCGTCTCCTACACCAAGGAGCTGCTGTCGTTCCTGCCCTCGAACAACATGTCCGACCCGCCGATCTTCGAGGGCTTCACCGAGACCGGCGCGGTCGCCGACTCGATCACCGACGTCGACCGCGAGCTCGACGAGCTGATGCCCGACTCGCCCAACCAGCCCTACGACATGCACGAGGTCATCACCCGCATCGTCGACGACGGCGAGTTCCTCGAGGTCCACCCGCTGTTCGCGCCCAACGTGCTCGTCGGCTTCGGGCGGGTGGAGGGCGCGAGCGTCGGGATCGTGGCCAACCAGCCCACCCAGTTCGCCGGCTGCCTCGACATCAACGCCTCCGAGAAGGCCGCCCGCTTCGTCCGCACCTGCGACGCGTTCAACGTGCCGGTGCTCACCTTCGTCGACGTGCCCGGCTTCCTGCCGGGCACCGACCAGGAGTGGAACGGCATCATCCGCCGCGGCGCCAAGCTGATCTACGCCTACGCCGAGGCCACCGTCCCCAAGGTCACCGTGATCACCCGCAAGGCCTACGGCGGCGCCTACGACGTCATGGGCTCCAAGCACCTCGGCGCGGACATGAACCTCGCCTGGCCCACCGCGCAGATCGCCGTCATGGGTGCCCAGGGCGCGGCAAACATCGTGCACCGCAAGACCCTCGCGAGGGCCGTCGACGACGGCGAGGACGTCGACGCGCTGCGCACCCGCCTGCAGCAGGAGTACGAGGACGCGCTGTGCAACCCGTACGTGGCGGCCGAGCGCGGCTACGTCGACGCGGTCATCCCGCCGTCGCACACCCGCGGCCATGTGGCCCGGGCGCTGCGGCTGCTCCGCGACAAGCGCGAGTCGCTGCCGCCCAAGAAGCACGGGAACATTCCCCTATGAGCGAGGAAACCAGGCCTGTACTGCGGATCGTCCGGGGTGCGCCGGACGACGTGGAGGTCGCGGCGCTCACCGCGGCCGTCGTCGCGCTCGGGGCGGTTCGTGGCGCCGAGGCGGAACCGGCGGGCCGGTCCCGGTGGTCGGACCGGGGTTCGCTGGTGCGTGCCGAGCTGCGGCGCGGGCCCGGGGCGTGGCGCGCGTCGGCCTACTGACCGCGACCGGCACACTTCCCCGACCGGCCGGCGAACCGCCGGACGGAAGGGATCACGAGGAGCATGACGAGCTTGCGCAGCCCGTGGACGGCCATGTGGGCGCTGTGCGCGTGCTTCTTCATGATCATGCTCGACTCGACCATCGTCACCGTCGCGATCCCGGCCATGCTCGGCGGGCTGCACGCCAACCTCAACGAGGTCGTCTGGGTCAACAGCGTCTACCTGCTCGCCAACACGGTCCCGCTGCTGCTCACCGGCCGGCTCGGCGACCGGTACGGGCCCAAGCGCGTCCTCGTCGTCGGCCTCGTGATCTTCACCGGCGCGTCGCTGTGGAGCGGGCTCGCCACCTCGCCCGGCATGCTGATCGCCGCCCGCGCGGTGCAGGGCCTCGGCGCCGCGGCGATGACCCCGCAGACGCTGTCGTTCATCACCCGGCTGTTCCCGCCGGAGAGGCGCGGGCTGCCGATCAGCGTGTGGGGTGCGGTGGCCGGCGTCGCGACGATCACCGGGCCGGTCGTCGGCGGGTTCCTCGTGGAGAACGTGGGCTGGCAGTGGATCTTCCTGATCAACCTGCCGATCGGCGTGGCGAGCCTGGCGATCGCGCTCGTCGCGCTCCCCGACTGGCAGCCGCGCCGGCACCTGCGGTTCGACGTGCCCGGCGCCGTCCTGTGCTCGCTGGGCCTGCTGGCGCTGGTGTTCGGCGTGCAGAACGGGCAGCACTACCACTGGGGGCCGGTGTTCGGGCCGGTCACCGTGCTGCACCTGATCCTGCTCGGCGTGCTGCTGCTGGCCCTGTTCGCGTGGCGCCAGCTGTGGTTCCGCCGGGCCCGCACGGACGTCGAGCCGCTGGTGCCGAACGGCCTGTTCGCCGACGGGACCTTCGGCTCGGCCAACCTCGTGCACGCCGCGCTCGGCTTCGCCACGACCGGGATGTTCCTGCCGCTGGTGCTCTACCTGCAGACCGTGCTGGGCCTCTCGGCGCTCGGGTCGAGCGCGCTGGCGCTGCCGATGGCGGTGATCGCCGGCATCGTCGCGATGGTCGTCGGCGCGGTGTGGACGAGAGTCGGCGCGCGGACGCTGATCATCACCGGGTTGCTCATGCTCGCCGCCGGCACCGGGTTCCTGGCGTGGCTCGCCGAGCCGGAGACCGAGCCGGTCGCGCTGATCCCCGGGCTCGTCGTGGCCGGGGTGGGCATCGGCTGCGTCTACGCGCCGCTGACCGCGGCGGCCACCGCGCGCCTGTCCGGCGAGCTGATCGGCTCGGCGTCGGGGGTGTTCAACACCTCCCGGCAGGTCGGCGGCGTGCTCGGCAGCGCGGCGGTCGGGATGCTGCTGCAGGTCGGCGTCGCGTTCGCGGTGCCGGACGCGGCCCGCCGGTACGCCGAGCGGCTGCCGCCGCGCTACCGCGAGGAGTTCGTCGAGCGGATCACCGACGCGGCCAACACGGCGAGCCAGTTCGACTCGACGGCCCCGCCGGTGCCGTCGAACCTCGACCCGGACGTCGCCGACATCGTCCGCCGGATCGTCACCGACGTCTTCCACGTCGGCTTCACCAACGCGGCGAAGGCGAGCCTGGTCCTGCCGATCGCGGTGCTGGTGCTCGGGATGCTTGCGGCGACAGGGATCCGCGTACCGCGGCTCACCCGTTCGAAGGAGAAAGTCGGCTAGGGTCACCGCCCGTGCAGCTGGTACTCGCCTCGCAGTCCCCCGCCCGGTACCAGGTTCTCCGGGCCGCCGGCATCGAGCCGCTCCAGTACGTGTCCGGCGTGGACGAGGACGCGCTGGCCGAGTCCATGCCCGGCGCCTCACCGGAGCGGCTGGTGGCCGCGCTCGCCGAGGCGAAGGCGCAGACCGTCGCCGCCGCGATCGCGCACGAGGTCCCGGACGCGGTGGTCGTCGGCTGCGACTCGATGCTCGCCCACGACGGCCTGCTGGTCGGCAAGCCCGGCAGCCCGGAGCGGGTGCGTGAGCGCTGGGTGATGATGGGCGGCAGCACCGGCGTGCTGCTCACCGGCCACGCGGTGCTGCGCATCCAGGGCGGCGCGCTGGGCGGCGTCGCGAGCGGCACCGCCCAGACCACGATCCGCTTCGGCCAGCCCAGCCCCGCGGAGATCGACGCCTACATCGCCACCGGCGAGCCGATGGCCGTGGCCGGCGGCTTCACCCTCGACGGCTACGGCGGCTGGTTCGTCGACGGCGTCGACGGCGACCCGTCGAGCGTGATCGGCATCAGCCTGCCGCTGACCCGCCGCCTGCTGCTCGAGATCGGCGTCTCGGTCGTAGACCTGTGGCAACGGGGCTAGCAGCGGGGCTAAGGCCTGTCTCGTAGATCATCGTGTGAAGTCCTGCGCCGACCACCGGAACCTCAGGGGACCGTGACGGCACCCAGCCACCATCCACCTCGATACCCGCACTGTTCGCCGGGACGCAACGCACACTTTTAATCCCGGGGAGGCGGGCTAGCAGGGGGACAGGTGGTTCGAGCGCACCTCGACGGCCGGGTAGCCCGGCAGTCGCTCGAGCGAGTCGTAGTCGCGGGTGCACCCCTGCACCGCCCCGGTCGTCGAGAAGACCTGGGCGAACACCGGCGTCCGCGTGCAGTCCGGGGTCGACGCCCGGTCGCAGTGGTGCTGGACGGCGACGAGCTCCGGGCCGACGTCGGCGGTGACCTCGGCCAGCGCGAGGTACCCCGCGTCGGACACGAACGGCTTGAGCAGCGAGCTCCACTTCCCCGACCGCCCCACGACGACCTGCCCGGCGAGCCCGCCGTCGTAGGCGCCACGCACCAGGCAGGCCGACAGCGACCCGGCCAGGCACTGCAGCGACTCCGGCGTGAGCGTCACGCCCAGCTCGGTGACCGTCGCCTCGATCACCGAGCTCGACCCCGGCCCGCCGATGCGCAGCCGGCCGGACCGGGCACCGCGGTCGGCGAGCAGCTCGATGGTCGTGCCCGCGACCGGCGCGGTGGCGAGTACCTGGCAGGGGTCGACCTTGCACCCGTCGACGCCGACGTCGGGTGTGGTCGGCGTGGGCGAGGCGGTCGGCGCGGCCGGCGGGCGCTTCCCGACCTGGGCAGCCGTGACCAACGCGCCGGCCGCCACCAGCGCGGACACCACGACGACCACGATGATCGCCCACGGTCTGCGCACTCCCGCCACCGTCCGCCACCCGTCCCTCGTCCGCGTGAGGTTGCTCTCGGTCCCGCTCCAGCGTCCTGTCCGTAGACTCCCCCAGAAGTACCAGGTGTACAGCGTCCCGGCATCGATGAGGAGAAGGGCGTGCCCGAGCTCAGCAAGATCCTGATCGCCAACCGCGGCGAGATCGCCGTCCGTGTCATCCGCGCCTGCCGGGACGCCGGGCTGCCGAGCGTGGCGGTCTACGCCGACCCCGACCGGGACGCGATGTTCGTCCGGCTGGCGGACGAGGCGTTCGCGCTCGGCGGGTCCACCGCGGCGGAGAGCTACCTGGACATCGCCAAGCTCCTCGACGTCGCCCGGCGGGCCGGCGCCGACGCGGTGCATCCCGGCTACGGCTTCCTCTCCGAGAACGCGGACTTCGCCCAGGCCGTCCTCGACGCCGGGCTCACCTGGATCGGCCCGGGCCCGCAGGCCATCCGCGACCTCGGCGACAAGGTCACCGCCCGGCACATCGCGATGCGGGCCGGCGCGCCGCTCGTGCCCGGCACCAAGGACCCGGTCGACGGGCCGGACGAGATCGTCGCGTTCGCCGAGGAGCACGGGCTGCCGGTGGCCATCAAGGCGGCGTTCGGCGGCGGCGGCCGCGGCCTCAAGGTCGCCCGCACGCTCGAGGAGATCCCGGAGCTGTTCGACTCCGCGGTGCGCGAGGCGGTCGCGGCGTTCGGCCGCGGCGAGTGCTTCGTCGAGCGCTACCTCGACCAGCCCCGGCACGTCGAGGCCCAGGTCCTGGCCGACAAGCACGGCACCGTCGTGGTCGTCGGCACCCGCGACTGCTCGCTGCAGCGCCGGCACCAGAAGCTGGTCGAGGAGGCCCCCGCGCCGTTCCTCACCGACGCGCAGCGCACGCAGATCCACTCCTCGGCCAAGGCGATCTGCCTCGCCGCGGGCTACTCCGGCGCCGGCACGGTCGAGTACCTCGTCGGCGTGGACGGCACGATCTCCTTCCTCGAGGTCAACACCCGCCTGCAGGTCGAGCACCCGGTGTCGGAGGAGACCGCGGGCGTCGACCTCGTGCGCGAGCAGTTCCGGATCGCGGCCGGCGAGAAGCTGCGGCTCACCGAGGACCCGGCCCCGCGCGGGCACTCCATCGAGTTCCGGATCAACGGCGAGGACGCCGGCCGCAACTTCCTGCCCGCGCCGGGCGTGGTCACCCGGTTCGTGCCGCCGGACGGGCCGGGCGTGCGGGTGGACACCGGCGTCGAGTCGGGCACCGCGATCGGCGGCCAGTTCGACTCGCTGCTGGCCAAGGTCATCGTCACCGGTGAGGACCGCACCCAGGCGCTGGAGCGGTCCCGGCGGGCCCTGGAGGAGATGGTCGTCGACGGCATGGCCACCGTGCTGCCGTTCCACCGGGCGATCGTGCGCGACCCCGCGTTCGTCGGCGACGGCTCGTCGTTCTCGGTGCACACGCGCTGGATCGAGACCGACTTCGACAACCGGATCCCCCCGTTCACCGACGGCGCCGAGCTGCCCGAGGAGGAGCCGCGGCAGACGATGGTCGTCGAGGTCGGCGGCCGGCGCCTCGAGGTGTCGCTGCCCGGCGGGCTCGCGGTGGGCGCACCCGCGGCGGCCGGCGGCTCGGCCGGCAAGGGCAAGCCACGGAAGCGGGGCGCCGGAAAGTCCACTACGGTTTCCGGCGACGCGGTCACGGCGCCCATGCAGGGCACCATCGTCAAGATCGCGGTCGAGGACGGTCAGCAGGTCGAGTCCGGCGAGCTGATCGTGGTGCTCGAGGCGATGAAGATGGAGAATCCGGTGACCGCCCACAAGTCCGGGACGGTGACGGGACTCGCCGTCAGCACCGGCGAGACGGTCACCCAGGGCAGCATGCTCTGCGAGATCAAGGACTGAGGCCGTCCGGGAGGTCGCTTGGCTGAGATCCGGGTCAGCTCGGCCGAGCGTGACGACGCCGTCGCGGCGCTGGGTGCGCATCACTCGACCGGGCGGCTGAGCCTCACCGACTACGAACGGCGCCGCCAGCACGCGATCGAGGCCCGCACCCGGGCCGAGATCGAGGCCCTGTTCGACGACCTGCCCTCACCTCATCCCGACCTCAGCCTCGCGGTGACGCCACGGCCGCTCGCCCTGGTGCACCCGGAGTGGCCGGGCGGGCGGGTCGGCACCCGGGCGAGCCATGTCATGGACGTCATCGGCGTGCTGTCGCTCCTGGTGGGCCTGCCGATCGCGATCGTGCTGACCGCGGCGATGGGCCTGTGGTGGACGTTCCTGATCGTGGTCGGGGCCGGCGTGCTGGCGATGGTGCTGGGCGTGGCGCTGATGACCCAGCCGGCCGAGCCACAGCCCTCGGACGAGCCCCACGACTGAGAATCTCCTCAGCTCAGGACACAACTCACGGTTGGCTACTCGGGAGCGGCCGTACCATCGAGTTGTGACCGAGTACCAGCGATCCGACATCCGGGTGAGTGATACCGAGCGGGAAGACGCGCTGGGCAAGCTCGGCGAGCACATGAGTGCCGGCCGACTCGACATCGACGAGTACGGCGACCGCACCGCCAAGGTCGCCGCCGCCAAGACGCGCGGCGAGGTGCTGGAGCTGTTCGGCGACCTGCCCGAGCCGCGGCCCACGTTCGGCAAGCCCGCCCAGCTCCCGGCACCCGCGGTCCCCCGCACGGTGTCGTTCGCCCAGAAGGTCGCCCCCGTACTGCTGCCGGTCGCCGGCGTCATGCTGGTGCTCGGCCTGGTCTTCCTCATCAAGCTGCCGTTCTTCTTCCTCATCCCGTTCATCTTCTTCGCCGTCCAGAGCGGCCGCTGGCGCGATGACCAGCGGCGGCGCGACCACCGCCGGCGCATGCACGGCCGGTGGCGCGACGAGCGCTACTGAAAGCGCTACCAACTGGGAACCGAACGGGCCGATCGGCGGATTGTGGCCCCTGCGCGCCCTTGCCAAACTCTGAAAAAGATCTCACAAAAATCAGGTGAACCGTCGAATCCGAGCATCCGTAGCGGATAAGGTTTGACTGACCACAGGCAGGTTTGGTTGGAGGGCGGCGTGGCAGGCGAGCACGGGGGCGGTCATGGTCATGGCGACAGCCGGAGCAGCATCCTCCAGATCGATCCGGACGCGGTTCCCTTGCTGCGCAACGCGTTCGTCGACGCCTTGGCCAGGGTCGACCAGCAGCTGACGGTCGCGGAGCACGAGCTTCGGGTCACCGCGTGGGCGAAGGACCCGGTGAGCCAGGACGCGGCGGCGCTGTTCAACGAGCGGTCGGTGGACACCGTGGAGTCGGCCGTCGACTCGCTGCGCGCCTACCGCGAGCAGCTGAACGTGGCCGTCGCCAACCTGGACAAGACGGCGGAGCAGTACAGCGCGGTCGACCAGGACGGCCGGAGCGGCGTGAACAAGACGGGCTGATCCCGTTGGCGGGGCAGGCAACTCCAGTAGGCGCGACGGACACGAGGGACGTACCCAGTGACTCAACCGACTGAGCAGCCAGGGAGCCGGCCGAGCGGTCAGCCGGTGGAGGCGGCCCGCTGGCGTGGACACACCCACAAGGAGCTGTACCTGCTGCTGCACGACGGGCCGGGCGCGGCCGCGTCGGCGGAGCCGTCCCGGCGCTGGGCCGAGCTGTCGACCACGCTCACCGAGATCGGCCAGGACCTGCAGAAGGCGTTGGAGCAGGCGGGCGCGAGCTGGGCCGGCCGGGCCGCCGGCGCCGCCTACGACCGGCTGTCCACCACCGCGACGTGGGCCACGGAGACCAGCGCGGACGCGGCCGGCATGCGCACCGCGGTCGAGAACCAGGCCGAGCACATCGCGCGCGCCCGGGCCGACATGCCCGCACCCGAGGACGTGCCGCCCGCCCAGCCGGACCCGACGATCGCGCCGGCCGTGCAGGTGGCCGCCGCGCAGACCGACCTCGAGGGCGCCGAGGCCACCGCGTCCTCCGCCGAGGAGCGGGCGTTCGAGGTGATGGCCGCCTACGAGCTGAACACGAACACCACTACCGATGCGCTGGCCGTGTTCGGGGCGCCACCGGAGCTGATCCACCGCGACGAGATCCACCAGGGCCAGGGGATCGGCAACCAGCACACGCACGCGTCGTCGGCGATCACCGACTGGCGGCCGCAGCAGCAGGAGACCCCGCGCTCGTGGCCGGGCGAGAGCCACGGCAACCACGGTGGTGGTCGCGGCGGCTGGGGTGGTGGCTGGGGCACCGGTGGCGCGTCCGCGCCGTGGACCGAGCCCGAGGTCGGCCGGCGTCCGTCGGCGCCGTCCGCGCCGGCCCCCGCGCCGGGCAGGTTCAGCGGCGCGGCCCCGCTGTTCGCGTCGACGGGCGACCGCTCGCAGCAGCGCTCGTCGAACCGTTCCTCCGGCGGCTCGTCCTCCTCGACCGGCGGCGGGTCGTCGGCCGGTGGCAACTCGGGCGCGCCGGGTGGCGGCAGCTCGTCGGGTGCCTCGCCGCGGACGGGTGCCACGAGCATGGGCGTTCCCGCCGGCGACCTCCAGGCCGCCGCGGCGAGCCAGGCGGCCGTGCACCAGGCCGGCGCGCCGATGGCGCCGGCCGCGGGTGCGCCGGTCGGCGGTGGCCAGGACAGGCTGGCGCTGCGCCGGTTCGGCATGGACGCGATCGGGTCGAACCAGTGGTTCGGCGAGGTCGACGAGCCGGTGGTCGGCCAGGCGCCGAAGCGGCGCAGGGATTTCCGGGAAGTCGAGCAGGTGACCGAGTCGGTGTCTATTCTCGGCGAGGAGCACAAGCTGCCGCCCAACGTGATCGGCGACGGCCCCACCCGCTGACCGCCTGGACCAGATGACCGCACCGTTCTCCTGGCTCGGCCAGGCTGACACCCCCGAGCCGGTGACGATCACCGCGCTGGAGTTCGACGTGCTCTGGGAGCACTGCGCGCTGGACGCCATGCCGTTGGTGCTCCGCGTCCCGTCCCCCGGCCGGACCGACGCCGAGCGCGCGGCGCTGGTCCGCGAGGCCTGGGACGGTCTGGAAAGTCGTGGCCTGGGCCGCCCGGTCTCGCTCGATCCGTTGCTGGAGCGCCTGTTGTACCTGCTGCGGCGCCCCGAACGCGAGATCGACGGCCGCCTGTGGCTCGGCCGCCAGGTCCGCCTCTTCTGCGCGGCCACTGGTGATGACGCGGTCCTGGCCACCATGTCCGGCGACGAGCTGACCCTGCGCCCGGCGGACGCGACGGGCCTGCCCCGGCATGCGTTGTCGGTCCTGCCGCCGGCCCCGGCCGGCCCGGGCCAGTCGATCACCTTGCGCACCGAGGACTTCGAGGCAGCGGCTCACGAGGCCGCCGACCGCACGAAGTTCGAGGCCGCCCTCCGCTCCCACGGAGTCAGGTCCGCGGACGCCGGCCACCTGGTGGAGATGATCGGCGACGTGATCAACCAGGGCCAGTTCGGCACCGCGACGAGAGATCGCTGGGGCCGCAGAGTGCGGGCGAATCGAGTGATCAGCTTCTTCGACACGAAGGCCGGCCGCTACCTACAGGTCCGCCGGGACGCCGAGGGTGTGGAGCCCTGGACGACGATCTCGCCGGCGGACGCGCGGCGGATGCTCCAGCACCTGACGGACCTGCACGAGGAGCAACTACCGCAACGCGATGCCTGACCCAAGTAGGCGTGCCAAGGCCGCCACGGAGCCGACCACCCACCCGGGCCGTGGCCTCCGGCCCCCCGAGATCCATCCTACGGACGCCCACCGACAAAAAACGGCGCCCGCGGCGGCAGCCTGTGGACAACCCGGCACGAAGGCCCGGCGAGCAAGAGTCAGACGACAGGCTCGAGCAACTCGGGCCGAGCCTCCGGCGCGGCAGCCCGTCGAGCATCCGCCGCAAGATCGTCCGGCTGGGTCTGCGAGTCCCGCTCCGCCTCGACCCGAGCCGTGTACACCGAGATCTCCCGCGAGATGGTCGCCTCGTCCCACCCCAGAACCTCCCCCATCAGAGAAGCGACCTGAGCAGCGCAGTCCACCCCCCGATGCGGATACTCGATGGAGATCCGAGTCCGCCGCGCGAGAGTGTCCTCGACGTGCAAGGCCCCCTCATGAGAGGCGGCGTAGACGATCTCGACGGCGAGATAGTCCGGCGCGGCGGCCAGCGGGCGCAACAGCTCCGGCCGCCCGTCGGCGAGCTGGAGAACTTCGTGCACCAACGACCCGTACCGGTCCAGCAGGTGCCGCACCCGATAGGGATGCAGCCCGTGCCGCGCCCCCAGCTGGTCCACCTGGTTCACCAGCGCGTGGTACCCATCGGCCCCGAGCAGCGGCACCTTGTCCGTGATCGAGGGCTGCAACCGGCCCGGCAGGTCGGCGGACGCCGCGTCGACGGCGTCGGCGGCCATCACCCGGTACGTCGTGTACTTGCCGCCCGCGATCGCGACCAGGCCGGGGGCGACCCGCGCCACGGCGTGCTCGCGGGACAACTTCGACGTCTCCTCCGACTCGCCGGCCAGCAGCGGCCGCAGGCCCGCGTACACGCCCTCGATGTCCTCGTGCGTGAGCGGCGTGGCCAGCACCGAGTTGACGTGCTCGAGCAGGTAGTCGATGTCGTGCTTGGTGGCCGCCGGGTGCGCGAGGTCGAGGTTCCAGTCCGTGTCGGTGGTACCGATGATCCAGTGGTTGCGCCACGGGATGACGAACAGGACCGACTTCTCCGTCCGCAGGATCAGCCCGGTCTCCGACACGATCCGGTCCCGCGGCACCACGATGTGCACGCCCTTGCTGGCCCGCACCCGGAACCGCCCGCGGGAACCGGACAGCCGCTGCAGCTCGTCGGTCCATACCCCGGTGCAGTTGATGACCGCGTTGGCCTGGACCTCGGTCTCCCGGCCGTTCTCGACGTCGTGGATCCGCACACCGGACACCCGGTCGGCCTCCCGGGTGAACCCCACGACCTGCGTCGACGTGCGCAGGACCGCGCCGTAGCGCACCGCGGTGCGGGCGACGGTCATCGTGTGCCGGGCGTCGTCGGCCTGGGCGTCGTAGTAGCGGATGCCGCCGATCAGCGCGGACCGCTTGAGCGCGGGCGCCATCCGCAGCGCGGCCGCCCGGGTGAGGTGCTTCTGACCGGGCACCGACCGCGCGCCGCCCATGCTGTCGTAGAGGAACAGCCCGGCCGCGGTGTAGGGCCGCTCCCACACCCGGTGGGTGAGCGGGTAGAGGAAGCTCACCGGCTTGACCAGATGCGGCGCGAGCCTGGTGAGCATCAGCTCCCGCTCCCGCAGCGCCTCGCGCACCAGCCCGAACTCGAGCTGCTCGAGGTAGCGGAGCCCGCCGTGGAACAGCTTCGAGGACCGGCTCGACGTGCCGGAGGCCAGGTCACGCGCCTCGACGAGCGCCACCCGCAGCCCGCGGGTGGCGGCGTCGAGCGCGGTGCCCGCGCCGACCACTCCGCCGCCGACGACGACCAGGTCGAAGGTCTCCGAGCTCAGCCGCTCCCAGGCCTCCGCGCGCTCCTCGGTGCCCAACCGGCCACTGATCGTGTCCAGTGTGGAATGGTGCGCGGCGGGCGTACTGCGGTTGGTCACGGCGCCTCCTCGGGTACTACCGGCCCGAACGCGATCCACGCTACCGGCCAACCGCTCACCAGGCGCGTTTCGCGGGCATCCGGTACACCTGGACAAGTTGACCTTGCGTACCGTAGCGTCCGACCTCGCTCAGGGTAGGCACCGGCGCCCCACCCTCCAGGCCACGGTGGCCTACCCACTTCGGTACGAAGGAGTGGGTCGTGGATCTGAACTTCGGCGAGATCTTTCTCTGGGAGATGCTCGGCACCGCAGGACTGATTCTGTTCGGTGCGGGTGTCGTGGCCAACGTCGTGCTCAAGAAGACACTGGGCTCCGGCGGCGGCTGGCTCCTCATCAACATCGGCTGGGGTTTCGCGGTGTTCGTCGGGGCGAGCATCGCCAGCCCGTCCGGGGCGCACATCAACCCGGCGGTCACCATCGGGTTGCTCGCCTCCGGAAAGTCGAGCTTCGGCTGGGCGGACGCGCCTGCCTATCTCCTCGGCCAGATGGTCGGCGCCATCATTGGTGCCGTCCTCGCCTGGGCCGCCTACAAACTGCAGTTCGACACCCACGACGAGCCGGAGAACACCCGCGGGATCTTCTGCACCGGTCCGACCGTGCCCAACTACGCCTGGAACGTGGTCACCGAGATCATCGGCACCTTCGCGCTGGTCTTCTGGATCCTGCTCAACCCGTCGGTCAACTCCGCCCTCGGCTACGCCGCGGTCTCCTTCGTCGTGATCGGCATCGGTGCCTCCCTCGGTGGGCCGACCGGTTACGCCATCAACCCGGCGCGTGACCTCGGTCCGCGCATCGCGTACGCCCTGCTGCCGATCAAGGGCAAGGGCAGCCCGGACTGGAACTACGCCTGGGTTCCGGTGGCCGGCCCGATCGTCGGCGCGGTTCTCGCCGGGCTCGTCTACCAGCTCCTGCCGGCCGCGTCCTGAACCAGAGAGGCACATCGATGACGAGTTACGTAGCCGCGATCGACCAGGGCACGACGTCGACCCGGTGCATGGTCTTCAGCCACGCCGGCGAGGTGGTGGCGGTCAACCAGAAGGAGCACGAGCAGATCTTCCCGCGGGCCGGCTGGGTCGAGCACGACCCGGAGGAGGTCTGGCGCAACACGCGTGAGGTGGCCGCGGGCGCCCTCGCCACCGCGGACCTCAAGGCCAGCGACATCGTCGCGGTCGGCATCACCAACCAGCGCGAGACCGCGGTGGTGTGGGACAAGGCGACCGGCAAGCCGGTGTACAACGCGATCGTCTGGCAGGACACCCGCACCGACCGGATCTGCGCCGAGCTGGAGGCGCTCGGCGGCGGGCAGGACCGGTACAAGGCGAAGACGGGCCTGCCGCTGGCGACCTACTTCTCCGGCCCGAAGGTGCGCTGGATCCTCGACAACGTCGAGGGCGCGCGGCAGCGGGCCGAGGCCGGTGAGCTGCTGTTCGGCAACATGGACACCTGGCTGCTGTGGAACATGACCGGCGGCCCGGACGGCGGCGTGCACGTCACCGACCCGACCAACGCGTCCCGCACGCTGCTGATGGATCTGTCCACTTTGGCCTGGGACGAGTCCATCGCCGAGGACATGAAGATCCCCCTGTCGATGCTGCCGCAGATCCGGTCGTCGTCGGAGGAGTACGGCAAGGTCCGGGAGCGCGGCGCGCTCGCCGGGGTGCCGATCGCCGGGATCCTCGGTGACCAGCAGGCGGCGACGTTCGGCCAGGCGTGCCTGTCGGTCGGCGAGGCCAAGAACACCTACGGCACCGGCAACTTCGTGCTCCTCAACACCGGCCACGAGCAGGTGGCGAGCGAGAACGGGCTGCTCACCACGGTCTGCTACAAGATCGGCGCGCAGGACCCGGTCTACGCGCTGGAGGGCTCGATCGCGGTCACCGGCTCGCTGGTGCAGTGGGTCCGGGACAACCTCGGCATGATCTCCTCGGCGCCGGAGATCGAGGAGCACGCGCGCACGGTCGAGGACAACGGCGGCTGCTACTTCGTGCCGGCGTTCTCCGGGTTGTTCGCGCCGTACTGGCGCTCGGACGCGCGCGGCGCGATCGTCGGGCTCACCCGGTTCGTCAACAAGGGCCACCTCGCGCGGGCGGTCCTGGAGGCGACGGCGTTCCAGACCCGCGAGGTCATCGACGCGATGAACGCCGACTCCGGGGTGCCGCTGACGGCGCTCAAGGTCGACGGCGGCATGGTCGGCAACGAGCTGCTGATGCAGTTCCAGGCGGACATCCTCAACGTGCCGGTGATCCGGCCGGTCGTCGCGGAGACCACCGCGCTGGGTGCCGCCTACGCGGCGGGCCTGGCGGTCGGGTTCTGGGCGGGCGAGGACGACATCCGCAACAACTGGGCGAAGGACAAGGAGTGGACCCCGGCGATGGACGACGCGGCCCGCGAGAAGACCTACGCCCTGTGGAAGAAGGCCGTGACCCGCACGTTCGACTGGGTCGAGGCGGACGACTGACCCCCGATGTCCGTGGATGCCGCCCGCCGGTGGCATCCACGGGCCGTCGGTCCAGGTCGTCAGTCCAGGTCGTCGTGGCGCATGAGGCGCCGGCCGGCCTCCACGATGGAGCCCGACAGCGACGGGTAGACCGAGAACGTGTGCGTCAGGTGCTCGACGGTGAGCTGGTTCTGCACGGCCAGCGCGATCGGCAGGATCAGCTCGCTGGCCATCGGCGCCACCACCACGCCGCCGATGACCACGCCGGTCGCCGGGCGGCAGAACAGCTTGACGAAGCCGCGGTGCACGCCTTCCATCTTGGCCCGCGCGTTGGTGGCCAGCGGCAGCATGATCGTGCGGGCCGGCACCTCGCCGGAGTCGATCGCCTGCTGGCTGATGCCGACCGTGGCGATCTCCGGGTGGGTGAACACGTTGGCGGCCACGGTCTTGAGCTTGATCGGCGCCACCCCCTCGCCCAGCGCGTGCCACATCGCGATCCGGCCCTGCATCGCCGCGACCGACGCGAGCATCAGCAGCCCGGTGCAGTCGCCGGCCGCGTAGACGCCGGGCACGTTCGTGCGGGACACCCGGTCCACCGAGACGAACCCGCCCTGCCCCGGCTCGATGCCGACCTTGTCGAGGCCGATGTCGGCGGTGTTGGGCACCGAGCCGACGGTCATCAGCGCGTGGCTGGCCTCGACCGTGTCGCCGCCGCGCAGGTGCACGATGACGCCCTTGGCGGTCCGCTCAACCCGCTCGGCCCGCGCGTACTTGATGACCGACGTGCCGCGCGCGGCGTAGACGTCCTCCAGCACGGCGGCGGCGTCCGCGTCCTCGTGCGGCAGCACCCGGTCGCGGCTGGAGATCAGCGTGACCCGCACGCCCATCTCGGTGTAGGCCGACACGAACTCGGCACCGGTGACGCCCGAGCCCACGACGACGAGGTGCTCGGGCAGCTCGGGCAGGTCGTAGATCTGGCGCCAGTCGAGGATCCGCTCGCCGTCGGGCTCCGAGCCGGGCAGGATCCGCGGCGTGGCCCCGGTGGCGATCAGTACGACGTCCGCGTCGAGCACCTCCGACGAGCCGTCGTAGCCGACCGCGACCACCCGGTGCGCGGCGAGGCCCGTGCGGTCGTCGCAGAACTTGGCGGTGCCGTTGATGACCCGCACGCCCTCGCGCTGCACCCGGTTGCGCACGTCGGCCGACTGCGCGAGCGCGAGCCCCTTCACCCGTCCGTGGACCACGGGGAGGTCGACCGGGGGCAGCTGGCTGTCCGTGCGGATGCCGAGTTCGTCGGCGTTGTGGAACGCGGACCGGGCGCCCGCGGAGGCGATGAACGTCTTGGACGGGACACAGTCGTAGAGCACGCACGCGCCGCCGAGGCCGTCCCGCTCGACGATCGTGACGTCGGCCCCGTGCTGCGCGGCGACCAGCGCGGCCTCGTAGCCCGCCGGGCCGCCGCCCATGATCACGATCCGGGTCACCCGGAGCTCCCCTCGTAGTTCGCGAGCGCGGACGCGGCCAACGTTACGCGGCGAACCCGACGCGAACACGCCTGCGCCATGGCGGCGCGCATGATCCGGGGTATCGCTACGCTGTCGGACGTGCCGCTCTACGCCGCGTACGGGTCCAACATGGATCCCGCCCAGATGATGGAGCGAGCGCCGCACTCGCCGATGGCGGGGACCGGTTGGCTCGTGGGCTGGCGCCTGACCTTCGGCGGCGAGGACCTGGGCTGGGAAGGTGCCCTCGCCACCCTCGTCGAGGAGGCCGGCACCCAGGTCTTCGTGGTGCTCTACGACGTGACCCCGGAGGACGAGGCCCGGCTGGACCGCTGGGAGGGCTCCGAGCTGGGGCTCCACTCGAAGATCCGGCTGCGCGTGCAGACGCTGGAGGGGTCCGTGCTGGCCTGGCTCTACGTGCTGGACGCGTACGAGGGTGGGCTGCCGTCGGCGCGGTACCTGGGCGTGGTGTCGGACGCGGCCGAGTCGGCGGGGGCACCGGCCGACTACGTGGCCGACCTGCGCATCCGCCCCTGCCAGGGCATCGGCCCCTGATCGCACCCGAAGCCCCGCGACCAGTCCCGCCCCGCGAACCGTGATCGATGCCGCACGCGACCGGCCCTGCCGCCGTGGCGCGGCGTGCCGCCGTGGTCCGGCGTGCCGCAGCGGTCCGGCGTGCCGCTGGGGCGGTGCGTGCAATCGCAAACGCCGATCGATGGACGTTGGCCACTCCGCCCGGGGGACCCCTGTTCTAACCCTATCCGCCAGGTCCGACAGTTCCGGGGTAGCAAGATCGACTTGTGGACAACTCGGCGGGTTGTGGACAACTCGGCGACCCGGGCAGGGCCGGGGCCCGAGGTCGTCGGCCCTTGATGCCGATCGCGCGGCACGGTCGTCCGCCCTTGATGCCGATCGCGCGGCACGGGATAGTAGCCACATGGGTGCCCGGCCTGAGTGTCCTCACAGTCCCAGCGGGCGCCAGCAACCCGAGGTCCGCGACGCCGGCCGCTGCGGAGACCCGTCGTGAGCAAGCACGGCATCAAGCAGCTGCCGCGGACCGGCCACGGCGACTCGCTCTGCAAGCACACCAGCCCGGGCAGCTGCACGTGGTGGTGCTCCTACGGCCGGTTCGTGAAGGTGTGCCTCGCGCTGCTCGTCGTCATCGGGGGGTTCGCCGCGATCAGCCTGTTCCTCGACGAGTCCGGCGGCGTCGACCGGCTGATCGACGCCGGCATCGCACTCGGCGCGTACGGCGTCGTCGTGATCACCCTCATCTTCGTCGCCAACCAGCGCGACGGGGGCGACCACTACTGAACCAGCGCCGCCAGCGCGGTGTGGGTCAGCACGCGAACCCCGGTGAGCAGGGCCCGCTCGTCCAGCTGGAACGTCGGCTGGTGCAGGTCGGGCTGCTTGCCCTCGCCGGACCACACGCCGAGCCGCGCGAACGAGCCCGAGACGTGCTCCAGGTACCACCCGAAGTCCTCCCCACCGGAGGACTGCTTGGTACTGGTCACCGCCTGCTCGCCCAGCGCGGCCTCGACGCCGGCCCGCATGACGGCGGTGCTCTCCTCGTCGTTGACCACCGGCGGCACGCCGCGGCGGTGCTCCAGCTCGAAGCCGACCCCGGTGGGCGCCAGCAGCGACTCGACCAGACCCGCGACCAGCGGCTCCAGGTCGGCCCACACCTCGTGGTCGCCGGTGCGCAGCGTGCCGCGCAGGACGCCGTCCTGCGGGACCGCGTTCGGCGCCTCGCCCGCGTGCACCGCGCCCCACACCAGCACGGTGCCCGAGCGCGGGTCGATCCGCCGGGACAGCAGCGCGGGCAGCCCGGTGATGACCGTGCCGAGCGCGTGCACGAGGTCGGCGGTGAGGTGCGGGCGGGACGTGTGCCCACCCGGCGACGTCAGCCGCAGCTCCAGCAGGTCGGTGGCCGACGTGATCGCGCCGACCCGCATGCCGACGCTGCCCACCTGCAGGCGCGGGTCGCAGTGCAGGCCGAAGATCGAGTCCACGCCGTCGAGCCCGCCCGCGGCGATGACGTCCAGCGCGCCGCCCGGCATGACCTCCTCGGCCGGCTGGAACACCAGCCGCACCCGGCCGGGCAGCTCGGGGGCCGCCGCCAGCGCGATACCGGCGGCGATGAGCATCGACGTGTGCGCGTCGTGTCCGCACGCGTGTGCGGCGCCGGGCACGGTCGAGGCGTAGGGCAGGCCGGTGAGCTCGGTGAGCGGCAGCGCGTCCATGTCGGCCCGCAGCGCCACACACCGGTCGCCGGTGCCGACGTCGCAGATCAGCCCGGTGCCGCTGTCGAAGAGCTTCGGCCGCAGGCCCGCGGCGGAGAGCAGGCCGGCGACGAGCTCGGTGGTGGCGAACTCGCGCCGGGACAGCTCCGGGTGCGCGTGGATGTGCCGGTACCAGGCGAGCACGTCGAGCGCGTTGCGCGCGAGCCAGTCGTCCAGCCAGCCCGGTCCGCGCCCTGCCCCGATGTCCTCCACAGTGGGCATACTGACGCCCCTGTCGGTGATCAGCACGCCGACCCCGTCTGTCGTTGGCACGTCTTCCGGGTCCCGTTGCGTTCCGGACCGCGAATCGAGCACTGTCACGCGGTCCTCCTGCGATGGCCCGTGCGCTTGGTTTCGTTCTTGGATGCAGCAATCCTGCACCATGGGCGGTTGAGGATCGAACGAGGTTCCCTGGTCAACCGACTGCCGGTACAACCAGTGCGCCGAACGGCCCGCGTGGTTCAGCCTGGCTAAACGATCACGATCGGCCAACGACCGTCAGCCGCCGCCACCGCCCTCGGCCTTCTTGCGCCGCTTGCGGCGGACGCTGCGTCCCCAGATGACGAGGCCGACGAGAACGACCGACGTCACGCCCATCACGAGCTTGCGCCGCGACTCGGCCTTGTCGGCCTCGGTCTGCGGCTTGTTGATCGGCACGGACGGCGCGGTGGCGCCGGGCGCGGACGGGGCGGTCGTGGTGGGCTGCTCCGCGAACACGTGCGTGGCGGGTTCGGCCGCCGCGGTGCCGACAGGGAGTGCCAGGAACAAGCTCAGCAAGCCGACGATCACGAGTCGGGTGGCACTCCGCATGGTCAAGACTCTAGTCAGCGCGCGGTGAGTCGGCGAACACCTCCAGTATTCGCTCGGCGGCCAGCGTCGGCGTCAGCTCGCCGTCGGCGACCTCCCGCTCGAGCGCCGGCGCGAGCTCGCGCACCCCGGGATGCTCCTGCAGCCGGGTGAGCAGGGTGTCGCGCACCATCGTCCACGTCCAGTCCACCTGCTGTCGGCGCCGCTTCGCCTCCAGCTCGCCCGCCTCGGACAGCGTGCGGTGGTGGCGTTCCACCTGCTCCCACAACGTGTCCAGGCCGGCGCCGGTCAGCCCGCTGCAGGTGAGCACGGGCGGGGACCAGGCCGCCTCCGCGGTGCGCAGCAGCCGCAAGGCCCCGGACAGCTCGCGGGCGGCCGCGCGGGCGGGCGCCTCGTGCTCGCCGTCGGCCTTGTTCACCGCGATCACGTCGGCGAGCTCCAGCACGCCCTTCTTGATGCCCTGCAGCTGGTCGCCGGTGCGGGCCAGGGTGAGCAGCAGGAAGCAGTCGACCATGTTGGCCACCGAGATCTCGGACTGGCCGACGCCGACGGTCTCGACGAGCACGACGTCGTAGCCGGCCGCCTCCATCAGCACGATCGTCTCGCGGGTGGCCCGGGTGACGCCGCCGAGCGTGCCGGAGGTGGGCGACGGGCGGATGAACGCGGCCGGATCGACCGCCAGGCGCGACATCCGGGTCTTGTCGCCGAGGATCGAGCCGCCGGTGCGCGACGAGGACGGGTCGACCGCGAGCACCGCGACCCGGTGGCCGGTCTCGGTGAGCATGGTGCCGAGCGCGTCGATGAACGTCGACTTGCCCGCGCCCGGCACGCCGGTGATGCCGACCCGGTGCGCGCCACCGGAATGCGCCAGCAGCTCCACGAGCAGCTGCTGGGCCAGCGCCCGGTGGTCGGGGCGGCGCGACTCGACGAGCGTGATCGCCTTGGACAGCGTCCCGCGGTCGCCGGCGAGCACGCCCTTGGCGTACGCGCCGACGTCGATCTCCCGGGCCATCAGTGCCCGTGCCGGGACACGAGCTCTCGCAGCAGGTCCGTGGCGGCGTCGGCGATCACCGTGCCGGGACCGAAGATGGCGGCCGCACCGGAGGCGTGCAGCTCGTCGTGGTCCTGCGGGGGGATCACGCCGCCGACGACGATCATGATGTCGTCCCGGCCGAGCGCGGCCAGCTCGTCGCGCAGCGCCGGCACGAGCGTGAGGTGCCCGGCGGCGAGCGAGTTGACCCCGACGATGTGCACGTCGGCCTCGACGGCCTGGCGGGCGACCTCGGCCGGGGTCTGGAACAGCGGGCCCACGTCGACGTCGAAGCCGAGGTCGGCGAACGCGGTCGCGATCACCTTCTGGCCGCGGTCGTGCCCGTCCTGGCCCATCTTGGCCACCAGGATCCGCGGCCGGCGCCCCTCGGCCTCGGCGAAGGAGCGCACCACCGCGCGCGCTTCGTCCACATTGGACGCGCCGCCGACCTCCTCGGAGTACACCCCGGAGATGGTACGGATCTGCGCGGCGTGCCGGCCCCACACCTTGCCGAGCGCGTCGGAGATCTCGCCGACGGTGGCCTTCGCGCGAGCCGCGTCGATGGCGAGCGCGAGCAGGTTCCCGGACCCGTCGGCGGCGGCCGACAAGCCGTCCAGCGCACGCCCGACGGCCGCGCCGTCCCGCTCCTCGCGCAGCCGGCGCAGCTTCTCCAGCTGCTGCGCCCGGACGCCGGCGTTGTCCACCTTGAGCACCTCGATGTGCTCGTCGGCGTCGGCCAGCCGGTACTTGTTGACCCCGATCACCGGCTGGCGGCCGGAGTCGATGCGGGCCTGGGTGCGCGCCGCGGCCTCCTCGATGCGCAGCTTCGGGATGCCGGCGTCGATCGCGCGCGCCATGCCGCCCGCCGACTCGACCTCGCTGATGTGGCCCCACGCCTTGCGGGCGAGCTCGTAGGTGAGCCGCTCGACGAACGCGCTGCCGCCCCAGGGATCGATGACCCGGGTGGTGTTGGACTCCTGCTGCAGCAGCAGCTGCGTGTTGCGGGCGATCCGCGCGGAGAAGTCGGTGGGCAGCGCGAGCGCCTCGTCCAACGCGTTGGTGTGCAAGGACTGCGTGTGCCCCTGGGTCGCGGCCATCGCCTCGACGCAGGTGCGGATCACGTTGTTGTAGACGTCCTGCGCGGTGAGCGACCAGCCGGAGGTCTGGCAGTGCGTGCGCAGGGACAGCGACTTGTCCGACGTCGGCTCGAACTGCTTGACCAGCTTGGCCCACAGCAGCCGCGCGGCCCGCAGCTTCGCGACCTCCATGAAGAAGTTCATCCCGATGGCCCAGAAGAACGACAGCCGCGGCGCGAACGAGTCGACCGGCAGGCCCGCGTCGACGCCCGCGCGGAGGTACTCGACCCCGTCGGCCAGGGTGTAGGCCAGCTCGAGGTCGGCGGTCGCCCCGGCCTCCTGCATGTGGTAGCCGGAGATCGAGATCGAGTTGAACTTCGGCATGTGCTTGCTGGTGTGGGCGAAGATGTCGGAGATGATCCGCATCGACGGCTGCGGCGGGTAGATGTAGGTGTTGCGGACCATGAACTCCTTGAGGATGTCGTTCTGGATGGTCCCGGCCAGCTTCTCCTGCGGCACGCCCTGTTCCTCGGCGGCCACCACGTAGAGCGCGAGGATCGGCAGCACGGCGCCGTTCATGGTCATCGACACCGACATCGTGTCCAGCGGGATGCCGTCGAAGAGCTGGCGCATGTCGTAGATCGAGTCGATGGCCACCCCGGCCATGCCGACGTCGCCGGCCACCCGGGGGTGGTCGGAGTCGTAGCCGCGGTGGGTGGCGAGGTCGAACGCGACCGACAGTCCCTTCTGGCCGGCCGCGATGTTGCGCCGGTAGAAGGCGTTGGACTCCTCGGCGGTGGAGAAGCCGGCGTACTGCCGGATGGTCCACGGCTGGTTGACATACATCGTCGGGTAGGGCCCGCGCAGGAACGGCACGATGCCCGGGTAGGTGCCGAGGAAGTCCAGCTCGGCGGTGTCCTCGCTGGTGTACAAGGGTTTCACGCCGATACCCTCGGGGGTCTCCCACACCAGCGCGTCGCTGCCCTTGCCGGTGGCCTCCTGCAGCGCGGCCTGCCAGTCGGCGGCCGACGGTGTCCCGGGCTCACCCAGCTCGACGTCGGAGAAGTCGGGAATGCTCACGAGCCCTCCTCCAGCTTGGCCTCGAACGGTTCCGCGTACCGGACTCTCGGCAGGCCCCCGGACGGCTCGGGCGGCGCAGGCTCGCGGCTGATCGGCTTCTCGTCCTTGTTCGGGAACACGGTGACCCCGGTGATCGACTCCGCGCCGGCGGCGAACCGCGCGGTGCGGGCCGTGCGGGTGGCCGCGATCCGCTCGTCGACCAGGCCGCTGCCGAGTGCCGCGGCGATGCCGCCCGCCCGCTCGATCTCGGTGAACGCGGCCCAGCCGGCGCGGGCCAGCTCGTCGGTGTGCCGCTCGACGTACCAGGAGCCGCCCGCCGGGTCGATCACACCGGCCACTTTGGACTCTTCGAGGAGGACCGACTGGGTGTTGCGGGCGATCCGCCGGGCGAAGCCGTCGGGCAGCCCGACCGCGGTGTCGAACGGCAGCACGGTCACCGCGTCCGCGCCGCCGACGCCCGCGGCGAAGCAGGCCACCGTGGTGCGCAGCATGTTCATCCACGGGTCGCGGCGGGTCATCATGGTCGACGAGGTCACCGCGTGCTGCGGCGCGACCCGGGTGGCGGCGCCGGCCACCTCGGTGACCCGGGCCCACAGCCGGCGCGCGGCGCGGAACTTGGCGATCGTGGCGAACTGGTCGGCGGTGGCGGCGAGGCGGAACTCGAGCTGGCGCGCGGCCGCGTCGACGTCGAGCCCGGCGTCGGTGAGCGCGCGCAGGTAGGCCACGCCGGTGGCCGTCGCGCAGCCCAGCTCCTGGCCGTCGGACGAGCCGGCCTCGTGGTAGGGCAGGGCGTCCACGACGATCGCGCGCAGCTTCGGGTACCGGGCGGTGCGCGCGGCCAGCGCGGCGGCGCCCTCGAGGTCGGTGTCGGCGCCGGTGCGGGCCCGCAGCCCGAGCGGGTCGGCGCCGAGGTTGCCGCGCACCGCGCTGGCCTGGACGCCCTTGTCGGCGTGGACGGCGAGCAGCGCGTCGGCGGCCTCGGTCACGTCCGCGCCCGCGTCGAGGGTGACCGGGGCCAGGTCGAGGTAGACCTCGTCGAGCACGTCGGCCAGCGCGTCGACCGGCAGTCCCGCGGCGCCGACGACGAGCCACAGCGACGTGCCGCCGTTCTCGAGGTCGGCGAGCACGGCGCGCTTGGTGACCGCGGGGTCGGGGTGGGCGTGCCGCTGGCGGATGTCCCAGCCGGCGAGCACCCGCCCGTCCGGGCGGCCGCCGCGGACGTGCGGCGGGAGGCCGGGGAAGCCGGCGTCCGGCGCGGTGTCCTCGGCGGTGTAGAGCGGGGCGAGGTCGAACCCGTCATAGGTCGGGCTGGCGAGCGCGGCCTCGACGTCATCGGCTTCGACGCCCGACCTGCGCAGCACCCCCTCGACCAGCTCGCGCCACTGGTCCCTGGTGGCGGCCGGGAAATCGGCAGCCAAACTCAACCGCTCCGCCGAGGTCATACCCGGCAATGCTACGGAAAATGGCGGTTCTCGCCGGGCGGTGTGGTGAATGCCGCAGAATGGGCGCCGTGTCCAGCCCCTCCGAACGTGTGGTCGCCGGCCGGTACCGGCTGCGCCGGCAGCTCGGCCAGGGCGCGATGGGCACGGTCTGGGAGGCCTACGACGAGTTCCTGCGCCGCCCGGTGGCGGTGAAGGAGGTCCTCGTACCGCCGGGACTGCCGGACGCCGAGGCCGACGAGCTGCGGGAACGGACCCTGCGCGAGGCCCGCGCGATCGCGGCGCTGTCGCACCCGAACGTGATCACGCTGCACGACGTGGCCCGCGAGAACGGCGAGCCGTTCGTGGTCACCGAGTACATGCCGGCGCACAGCCTGGCCGAGCTGCTGCGTGCGCTCGGTCCGCTGGACACCGCCGCCGCGGCCGCGGTCACCGACGCGGTCGCCGCCGGGCTCGCCGCCGCGCACCAGGTCGGCATCACGCACCGGGACGTCAAGCCGGGCAACGTGCTGGTCGGCGGCAACGGGCAGGTGAAGCTCACCGACTTCGGCATCGCGCGCAACGTCTCCGAGCGCACGATCACCCGCACCGGGATCATGCTCGGCTCGCCCGCCTACATCGCCCCGGAGGTGGCCGCCGGCCGCGAGGTCACGCCCGCCGCCGACCTGTGGGGCCTCGGCGCGACGCTGTTCGCGGTGCTCGAGGGGCACCCGCCCTACGACCTCGACGGCAGCGTGCTGGAGATCGTGAACCAGGTGGTGCACGGCGACGTCCCGCGGCCGGCCGCGACCGGGCCGCTGGCCGAGGTCGTCGCGGCGCTGATGGTGAAGGACCCGGCGGCGCGGATCTCGCTCACCGAGGTCCGCAACCGGGTCCACCCGCTGCTCCCGCCGCCGTCCACGCCGCTGCTGTCGGCGCAGGACCTGGAGAAGCTGGCCGACCCGGACAAGGTGCCGACCCGGCTGACGCCGAAGCCGACCGCGCCGCCGCTGCCGCCCCCACCGCCCCCGCCGGAGCCCCCGCAGCTCGCGCCCGCGCCGGGCCCGCTGCCGTTCGACGCGACGGCCCGGCGCGCGGTGGCCCGCCGCCGCCGGGGCCGGGTGGCGTCGGCCCTGCTGGTGGTCCTCGCGGTGGTCCTGTTCTTCACCGCGGCCGGCGGCGGGTTCGCGCTGGCGAGGGTGGTCGGCGGGGAGGCGCTGCTGCCGCCGGCCAGGACCTCGGCGCCGCCGTCGCCGAAGCCGCCGCCGACCGGTGCGCTGGAGCTGGCGGCCCAGAAGGGCGACGCGGCGACGCTGAACGGCGCGCAGGGCGGCGGGTTCACCGTGCAGGTGCCGCGTGGCTGGGTGCGGTTCGTCGAGGAGCGCGCCACCGACGACCTGACCTCGACCCGCGTGTACTTCGTGTCCCCGGAGGGCACCCGGACGCTGACGCTGGAGCGGTTCGCCGGCTTCTACCCCGACCACTCGATCGAGGACTACGTCGTCGGCCTGGCCAACGACCAGAACGTGGCCTACGAGCAGGTCAACCGGCTGGAGATCCCGGGGATCGGCCCCGGCGAGCCGGCCCAGCAGGTGACCTACCGGACCACGGCCGAGGCGGAGAAGATCGCGCCGGACAACCCCGCGGCACGCAACCTCAACCGCGTGACGTTCGCGAACCTGCTCCCCCGGGGCGCCGACCTGTGGGTGGTGGCGGTGACGGTGCCGGTCGACCAGGAGGACACCGGCCGCCGCGAGCTGTTCGACCGGATCGCCCCGACCTTCCAGGTCACCGGCTGACCGGCGGAACTAGGCTCGCGCCGTGAGTGAGAACTACGAGGCCCTGGCCGCCGACGCGGCGACCGCGCTGGCCGAGCGCACCGGGGTGGACAAGCACGACGTGGCCGTGGTGCTCGGCTCCGGCTGGCGCCCGGCGGCCGACGAGCTGGGGACCGCCGCGGCCGAGGTGCCGATGGCCGAGCTGCCCGGGTTCGCCGCGCCGACCGTCGCCGGGCACGGCGGCACGATCCGGTCGCTGCGGGTCGGCGACCGGCAGGTGCTGATCCTGCTCGGCCGCACGCACCACTACGAGGGCCGCGGGGTGGCCTCGGTCGTCCACGGCGTGCGCACGGTCGCCGCCGCGGGCTGCCGCACGGTCGTGCTCACCAACGCGGCAGGCTGCCTGCGCGACGGCATCCCGGTGGGCTCGCCGGTGCTGATCAGCGACCACCTGAACCTCACCGCCACCTCGCCGCTGGTCGGCGCCCAGTTCGTCGACCTCACCGACCTGTACTCGCCGCGCCTGCGCGACCTGGCCCGCGAGATCGACCCGTCGCTCGTCGAGGGCGTGTACGCGGGCCTGCCCGGCCCGCACTTCGAGACGCCGGCGGAGATCCGCATGCTCCGCACGATGGGCGCGGACCTCGTCGGCATGTCGACGGTCCTCGAGGCCATCGCCGCGCGGGCGGCCGGGGTCGAGGTGTTCGGCCTGTCGCTGGTGACGAACCTCGCGGCCGGGGTCACCGGCGAGCCACTCAACCACGAGGAGGTCCTCGAGGCCGGCCGCGCCGCCGCCGGCCGGATGGGCGTCCTGCTGCGCGAGCTGGTCAGCCGATCCTGAGCGGACCGTGAGCGAGAGCGACGGAGCGTTCGCCGTCTGGACGTAGGAGAAGCGCAGGCGCGCCAGCGCCGAGCATCGCACGGAGGAAGACGGCGAGTAGCGGAGAAGCGAAGCGAACCATTGAACACAGTGAGCGGGAGCGCCGGAGCGTTCGCCGTCTGGACTGACGAGCGCGCGCAGGCGCGCCAGCGCCGAGCACGGGAGGAGGGAAGACGGCGAGTAGCGGAGGAGCGAAGCGAACAATCCAGCACAGTGAGCGGGAGCGACCGAGCGTTCGCCGTCTGGACCCGCGAGCGGAGCGAACCATCCAACACAGGGAGCGACCAACCATGAGCCTGCCGTCGGAGCTGCGGGACCGGGCGTTCCGGTGGATGGCCGACGATCCCGACCCGGAGACCAAGCTCGAGCTGCAGCGGGTGGTCGCCGCCGCGATGGGTGGCGCGCCGGGCGCGGTCGACGAGCTGGCCGACCGGATGAACGGCACGCTCTCCTTCGGCACGGCGGGACTGCGTGGCCCGGTCCGCGCCGGCTCGAACGGCATGAACCGCGCGGTCGTCGTCCGGGCCACCGCCGGCGTCGCGTCGTGGTTGCGGCACAAGGGACACGCGGGCGGCACGGTCGTGGTCGGCCGGGACGCCCGGCACGGTTCCGCGGAGTTCGCGACGGCGGCGGCCGAGGTGCTCGCAGCCGCGGGCCTCACCGTGCGCACCCTGGGCCCGCTGCCGACCCCGGTGACGGCGTTCCTGGTCCGCTCGCTCGGCGCGGTGGCGGGGATCCAGATCACCGCGTCGCACAACCCCCCGGCGGACAACGGCTACAAGGTCTACACCGACGACGGCTCGCAGATCGTCCCGCCCGACGACCGGCTGATCGAGGCGGCCATCGGCGCCAGCCCGGCCGCGCGGTCGGTACCCCTGTCACACGGCGCGCTGCCGGTGAGCGACGCGCAGGTCGACACCTACCTCGCCCGGGCCGCGTCGCTGCCCCGCGGGACGGCGCGCGCGCTGCGCGTGGTGCTCACCCCGATGCACGGCGTCGGCGGCGCGACGGCCCTGGAAGCCTTGCGCCGCGCGGGTTTCCCCGACGTGACGCTGGTGCCCGAGCAGGCGTCGCCGGACCCGGACTTCCCGACGGTGGACTTCCCGAACCCGGAGGAGCCGGGTGCCGCCGACCTCCTGCTCCAGCACGCCGCCACGCTCGACGCCGACCTCGCCGTCGCGCTGGACCCGGACGCCGACCGCTGCGCCCTGGGCGTCCGCTTCCCCGACGGCTGGCGCATGCTCCGCGGCGACGAGACCGGTGCCCTGCTGGGCGCGCACGTGTTGTCCACTCTGGACAGAGTGGCGCACCCGGACCCGTTGGTGGCCACCACGATCGTCTCGTCGTCGTTGCTGTCCCTGATCGCCGCGGCGCACGGTGTCCGCCACGCGGAGACGCTGACGGGCTTCAAGTGGCTGGTCCGCGCGGGCGAGGGCCTGGTCTTCGCCTACGAGGAGGCGCTCGGCCTGTGCGTCGACCCGGAGGCGGTGCGCGACAAGGACGGCATCTCCGCGGCGATCCTGGCCTGCGACCTGGCCGCGACGCGCACGGCGTCGGGCCGGACCCTGCCGGACGCCCTCGACGAGCTCGCGGTGGCGCACGGCGTGCACCTGACCGAGCAGATCTCCTTGCGCTTCACCGACATCGCGGGGATCCCCCCGCTGCTGGCGGCGCTTCGCGCGCACCCGCCGACGACCCTCGGCGGCGCGGCGGTCACCCAGGACAACCCGGCGCCGGACATCGTCCGCCTCCGCGCGGACGGCCTCCGCGTGGTGATCCGCCCGTCCGGCACCGAGCCGAAGGTCAAGGCGTACCTGGAGATCGTCGAGCCGGTCCCGGCCGCGGCGTCGCTATCGCAGGCCCGCGCGACGGCCACCCGCCGCATGACCGCCCTGCGCGACGAGGTCGCCGCGCTCCTCAAGGCATGACATGGCCACGCTGCTGATCGTCCACCACACACCCTCGCCCAACGTGCAGGCGATGTTCGAGGCCGTCGTGGCGGGCGCGACCACCGACGAGATCGAGGGCGTCGACGTCGTGCGCAGGCCGGCGCTCGCGGCCACCCCGTCGGACGCGCTCGAGGCGGACGGCTACATCCTCGGCACGCCGGCGAACCTCGGGATGATGTCCGGCGCGCTCAAGGTCTTCTTCGACCTCGCCTACTACCCCTGCCTCGACGCGACCCGCGGCCGCCCCTTCGGCCTCTACGTCCACGGCAACAACGACACCACCGGCGCGATCCGCGGCATCGAGTCGATCGTCACGGGGCTCGCCTGGGAGCGGGTGACGCCGAACGTCACCGTCACCGGCGAGCCCACCAAGGACGACCTGCGCCGGTGCTGGGAACTCGGCGCCACCGTGGCGGCCACCCTCAGTACGTAGCGACGGGGGCCGACGCGCCCTCGCCGGTCTCGCACCCCGCGCGCCCGCGTACGGGCAAGCTCACGCGGTCGCCTCGTGCATGACGGGGGACTTCTCGTCGAGGTCCCGCTCGCACTGCTCGTAGTTGGCGATCTTGTAGTTCAGGACGTTCAGGCAGGTGTTGAGCTCGGCGATGCGGTCCAGCACCTCGGCCCGCTGCTCGACCAGGATCTGCTTGCGCCGCCCGGTGCTCGCGACACCCTGGTGGCGCAGCTTGGCGTACTCGCGCATCATCCGGATCGGCATACCGGTGGTGCGGAGGCGGGTGAGGAACTCCAGCCAGCCCAGGTCCTCGTCGGTGTAGACCCGCCGGCCGCCCGAGTCCCGGGCGGGCGGGTCGATCAGTTGGATGCGTTCGTAGTAACGGAGTGTGTCGATCGACAACCCACTGCGGTGGGCTGCCTCGGCGATCGCATAAGTCACGTCTTCGACGGTAGAAGCTGGAGCGCACTCCAGGTCAAGCTAAGCGCCGTTCTCTTTCGGGTTCGCCCACGCCTCGAGCCGCGCGGCCATCTCCGGCACGCCGACGTTTCCCCGGCCGACCTCGCGGACCAGCTCGAGGGCCTCCTCCTCGTCGGCGTCGATCCACCAGCCGTTCATGTCGCAGATGGTGACGGCGGCCACCCAGCCGAGTCGCCAGTTGCCCTCGATGAGTGGCCGGGTGATGACGACGGAGTCGAGCAGGGCGGCGGCCTTGAGCCACAGCGTGTCGTAGGCCTGCACGCCGAGCACGGTGGCCCGCGGCCGGTGCGCGGCGGCGTCGAGCAACCCGAGATCGCGCACCACGAGGTCGCCGCCGGTGACGGCAGCGGCCAGCACGAGCAGGTCGCTGGCGTCCAGGTACATGATCACCGCGCGATCATGCCACTAGCCACCGACAGTTTCAGGCGGTTCCGATCCGATCGAGCAAACCTTGGTACCGCGGTAAAACGCGACTCAGCACCTCGGTCAGCTGCTGCTCCTTCTGGAGCCGGGACCAGCGGTCGGCCAGGGCCAGCCGCATGATCTCCTGTTTCGATCGGCCTTCCATCGCGGCAAGCTCGGCGAGGTGATGGTTCTCCTCGTCGGACAGCCTCAGAGTCATCGCCATGCACCCCACGGTACCACCGTGATACCACCCGGAACGAGGGTCAGACTGCCCCGTACTGACGGTCACCGGCGTCCCCCAGACCGGGGACGATGTACCCGGAGTCGTTGAGCCGCTCGTCCACACTGGCCGTGACCAGCCGCACCGGCAGCCCGGACTCCGCCAGGTGCCGGATGCCCTCCGGCGCGGCCAGCGCACACACGGCGGTCACGTCGGTGGCGCCCCTGTCGGTGAGCAGCCGGATCGTGTACTCCATCGAGCCGCCGGTGGCGAGCATCGGGTCGAGCACGAACACCGGCCGCCCGGCGAGCGAGGCCGGCAGCGACTCCATGTACGGCGTCGGCTCGAGCGTCTCCTCGTTGCGGGCGAGGCCGACGAACCCCATCTGCGCGTCCGGGATCAGCCGGTGCGCCTGGTCGGCCATGCCGAGGCCGGCCCGCAGCACGGGCACGAGCAGCGGCGGGTTGGCGAGCCAGTAGCCGTCGGTGCGCGCGACCGGCGTGTGGATGCGCTCGGTGCGCACCGGGGCGTCGCGCGTGGCCTCGTAGATGAGCATCACGGTCAGCTCGTGCAGGGCGGCCCGGAACACGGCGTTGTCCGTGCGGGCGTCCCGCATGACGGTCAGCCGCGCCTTGGCCAGCGGGTGATCGACGGTGCGCACATCCATGGGCGGACACGGTAGCCGGGCGCCCGGACCTGCCACAATGGAACGTCATGCGCACCCTGAACGCCACCGCCGCGTCGCTCCTCGGCCTGCTCCACGACGGCCCGCTGACGGGCTGGGACCTGGTGGCGAGCGCGCAGGACCGGATCGGCAACTTCTGGACCCTGACGCAGAGCCAGGTGTACCGCGAGCTGGCGCGGATGACCGAGGACGGCCTGGTCACCGTGGGCGACCCGGGCCCGCGCGACCGCAAGCCGTACACGATCACCGACGCCGGCGCCGCGGCGTTCGCCGAGTGGATCGACGCCGACCCGGCGCACGACCAGGTCCGGGTGCCGCTGCTGGTCACCATCCTGTTCTCCGCGCACCTGCGCGCCGGCCGGCTGGCGGAGATCATCGCGGCCGCCCGCGCGGCGCACGCCGCGCGCCTGGCGGCCTACCGGACGCACGAGCAGGACCTGGCGTCGGCCGGGGACCGGGTGCGGCTCGCGACGCTGCGGTTCGGCATCCGGCACGAGCAGGCGGCGCTGGACTGGTTCGATGAGCTGCCCGCGTTGCTCGGCGGCAGCTGACCGGAACGCGGCACGCCCGGGGTGCGTCCACCCGGGCACAGCTCGACCACTGGGGGGAACCACGCCATGCCGTCAACTCGGGTGCTCGCCACCGCCGGGGTCGTCGCCGCGCTCGCGGTGGCCGCCGCCGCGCCGGCGCACGCCGACCCGGCTCGCCGGCCGGGCCAGGTCGTCCTGGTCGCGGGCATCGGCGAGAAGGGCTACTCCGGCGACGGCTGGGCCGCCCGCGACGCCCGGCTGAGCAGCTGGCTCACCCTCGACGTCGCGGCGGACGGCACCGTCTACATCGCGGACACGATCAACGGGCGGCTGCGCAGGGTGGACGCCGACGGGGTGATCGACACCGTGCCCGGCGGCCGGGGGGTGCGCTCGCGGACGACCGACGGGCCGGCGGTCGACGGCTGGACCTACAGCCCGAGCAACCGGCCGAGGGCGTCCGTCGCCGCCGCGGACGGCACGGTCTACCTGGCCGGCTCCGAGAACATCCGGCGGATCGACCGCACCGGCAAGGCCACCGTGCTCGCCGGCGAGGGCGACCTCGCCTTCGCCGAGGGCGGCGACGGCGGCGACGGCGGCCCGGCGACGCGGGCATGGCTGCACGATCCGGGCGACATCACCCGCGACGGCGCCGGCAACCTCTACGTCGCCGACACGTACAACAGCCGCATCCGGCGGATCGACCCGCACGGCACGATCACCACGATCGCCGGCGGCGGCACGCTCGCGCCGAAGGCGGCGGTGGGCAGGCCCGCCACCACCGCCCGGGTCCCCCAGCCGGCCCGGGTGACCGTTGACGCGACGGGCACCGTGTACTTCGCCGAGGAGCGCGGCACCTCGGTGTTCAGCGTCGGCAAGGACGGCAGGCTCGGCCTCGCCGCCGACCTGCCGCCGGACGGTGTGGTCGGGGGCATCGCCGTCGGCGCCGACGGCGTCCTCTACGTCGCCGACCGCAACTTGGGCGAGGTGCGTCAGGCCGGCGAGAAGGGCGCGACCACGCTCGTCGGCCCCAGGCTGGCCGCCGGCATCACGGACCTCGCGGTCGGGCCGGACGGCGACTTCTACGTCGCCGGCGACAGCCGGGTCCTGCGCGTGGTGCGTGGCGGCGCGGCGGCGGCGGGCACGTCCCCGAAGCCGGGCCGGTCGCCGTGGGCGGACGACGAGCCGGGGACGGTCCACACGATCGCCGGCACCGGCAGCAAGCCGGCCGGCGCGGCGCAGGTCCCGGTCACGTCGCCGGGCGCCGCCGGGGTGGCGGTCGGCCCGGACGGCACCGTGTACGTCGCGGAGCCCGAGCGGCACCGGGTGCGGGCGATCGACCCCAAGGGCACGGTCAAGGCGTTCGCCGGCACGGGTGAGCCGGGTTCGGACGGCGACGGCGGCCCGGCGGCGAAGGCCCAGCTGGACAGCCCGAACGCGGTCGCCGTCGATTCGGAGGGCTTCGTCTACATCGCGGACACCGGCAACGACAAGGTCCGCCGCGTCGACCCGGACGGGGTCGTCGACACCCTGGCCGAGGTGCCGGACGTGCGGCGGCTGGCCGTCGACGCCGCCGGGACCGTCCACGTGACCTCCACCGGGCTGGTGGCGAGGATCGCCGAGAACGGCACGGTCACGCCGGTCGCCGGAGGCGGCACGCGGTGGGCCGACGAGGCGGACGACGCGCCGGCCCGTGAGGTGAGCTTGCTGGACGCCGGCGCGGTGGCGGTCGACAAGGGCACCGTGTACTTCGTCGAGGACGGCCGGCCGGCCGTCCGCGCGGTCCGCCCGGACGGGATCCTCGTGACCGTCGCGGGCAGCAGCTACCGCAAGGACACCGAGGGCGGCTTCGCCGGCGACGGCGGCCCGGCGGCGAACGCGGAGCTGAACGCGCCACGCGGGCTGGCGATCGGCGCGGACGGCTCGCGCTATGTCGCCGACACGTACAACAACCGGATCCGCCGCATAGACCCGAAAGGCACCATCACGACGGTCGCCGGCACGGGCGAGCGGGCCGACCGCGGCGACGGCGGGCCCGCGACGAAGGCGGCGCTGACCGAGCCGAGCGGCATCGCCACGGACTCCTCGGGTGCGCTGTACGTGACCGGCACGAGCACCGGCCGGGTCCGCCGGATCGACCCGGACGGCACGATCTCCACGCTCGCCGACCTGGCCCCGGCGCCCGCGGGGAGCAAGGCCACCGAGGCCACGCTGGGCTCGGTCCGCGCGCTGGCCGTCGGCGTGGACGGCACGGTCTACCTCAGGAGCGTCGAGACCGGCCTGTACGCGGTGGACCAGCACGGCACGATCCGCCCGGTCGCGACCGAGGCCTACGGGCCCACCCCGACGACGTGGGGCGGGCTCGCCGCGGCTCCGGACGGCTCGCTGTACCTGTCCTCCGGCGAGGTGGTGCGGCGGTACCCGGACGGCGGCGAGGTCCGGGTGGCGGGCGGCGGGTCCACGAAGGGGCCGCCGAAGCCGGGCCAGCAGGCCACCAGCGGCCAGCTCCTCGCGAACGAGCTGGCGACCGGCCCGGACGGCGAGCTGTACCTCGCGACCACCGACGGGGTCTACCGGCTGACCGGGGACGGGACGCTCGAGGCGGTGCTCGGCCCCGCCGGCGAGCTCGGCGGGTTCACCGTCGGCCCGGACGGCACCCCGTACGCGATCATCGACGACCGGGTCGTCGCCGTGCGGAACGGCAAGCCCGAGACCGTCGCCGGCACCGGCTCCGCGAACACGGCCGACGACGAGAAGGAGAACGGCGGCCCGGCCCTCGACGCGACGCTGAGCAACCCGTTCGACGTCGCGGTCACCGCCGACGGAACCCTGTTCATCGCCACGATGACCGGCATCAGCCGGGTGAACCACGACGGCGTCATCGAGACGGTCCTGCGCGGCGGCGACGACGCCTACGTCACCGAGCTGGCCGTCGGCCCCGGCGGCGACCTGTACTTCGAGCAGGGCGGCCGGGTCCGGGTGCTGGTCCGCCCGGCGGAGATCGACAACGCCTCGGGCTTCCCGTGGCTCGTGGTGTCGCTGGTCGCGGGCGCGCTGGTGCTCGGGGCGGCCACGGTGCTGGTCCTGCGCCGCCGCCGCGCCCGGCCCGCAGCCGCCGGGGCACCCGCCGAAGCGGCGGAGGAGACAACGGCCGAGCCGGCCAACGAGCCAGGTGACTCAGGGACGGTGGGCTAGCACCGCGAACATCGTGACCGACATCAGGAAGTCGCCGGCCTCGGCGCCGGCCGCCACGTCGGTCAGGAACCGGTCGCGCTGCTCGTCGGTGATCGCGCCGCGGTCGCGGGCCATCCGGGTCAGCATGGTCATCAGCGGGCCGGTCGCCGCGGCGCGGTCCTGGACCAGGGCCTGCGAGCCGATGTCGTCGACCGCCAGGCCGGCCGCCGCGAGCTGGCCCGGCAGCAGCCGCCCGGCCAACGGGTTGGCGATGCCCGTGCGCATGGCCTTGCTGACCACGTCGACGACGTCCGGGTCGCCGGGATGCACGATGGCCGTCGCCCAGTCGGTGTCCGTCACCACCACGCGGCCGCCGGGCCGCAGCACGCGAGCGATCTCCCCGGCGGCCTTCCCCGGGTCGTGCAGGTGCTGGAACACCCGCTCGCACGACACCGCGTCGATGCTCGCGTCCGGGTACGGCAGGGCGTAGGCGTCGCCGTCGACGAACGTGGCCGAGGAGCCCGCGGCCCGGCGTACGGCTTCCCCGCGCATCCCGGAGTTCGGCTCGATGCCGACCGCTTCCCCTTGCGGGCCAACGGCTTCCGCGAGTGCCTGGGTGTGCTCCCCCGTGCCGGAGCCGATGTCGAGGACCCGCTCGCCCGGCCGCAACGCCAGCGCGCCGAGCACCCAGCCGCGCAGCCGCAGGACGCCGGCCAGCCGCGCCTGCGTGTCCAGCGCACGAATCTGGAGGGCGAGATCGGCGGCGGAGAAGTCGTCGGGTGCGGGCATGCCCGCACCATAGTCGTGCGCGTCACGCTAATCTCACGTTCGTGACCGACCTGCCTGCCGTGCCGGACCCGCGGGACATGCGGGTGTCCAACGACGATCGCGAACGTATCGCCCGAGTCCTGCACGACTCGATGGCCGAGGGGCGCCTCACCGTCACCGAGCTGGAGGAACGGCTCGACAAGGTCTACGCCGCCAAGACGTTCGGCGACCTGGAGCCGGTGACCCGCGACCTGCCGGTGGCCAACCAGGCCCGGGCCGTCGGGATGCCGCAGCCCGTCGCGTCGCCCAGCCACCGCATCGGCGGCCGGGGCACGTCCTCGAGCGCGGTCGCGATCATGTCCGGGACCGACCGCAAGGGCGTCTGGACCGTCCCGCCGACCTTCACGTCGATCGCGGTGATGGGTGGCGTGGAGATCGACCTCACCGAAGCGCGGTTCGAGGACGCGGAGACCACGATCCAGGCGTTCGCGCTGATGGGCGGCATCGAGATCTACGTCCCCGAGGACGTCACCGTCCAGGTCAACGGCTCCGGCTTCATGGGCGCGTTCGAGAACAGCGTGCGGGACCAGGCCCAGCCGCGGCCGGGCACGCCGCTGGTCAAGATCACCGGGCTGGCCGTGATGGGTGGCGTGGAGGTCAAGCGCCGCAAGTCCACCCGGCAGAAGAGCAAGGAGATCGAGGAGTAGCGCGGCGGCAACACCGGCGTCACGTGGCGGGCGATCATTGGATGAGTGCTGCGTTACCGGGTCATCCACGGTTACCGCAGGGCCTACCGGATGGTGGGCAGCGGGCCGGCGCTCCTGCTCGTACATGGCATCAGCGACCACTCGGGCACCTGGCTGCCGCTGCTGTCCTCCCTCGCCGAGCGCTACACGGTGATCGCGCCGGACCTGCTCGGCCACGGCGCGTCGGACAAGCCCCGCGCCGACTACGCGGCGGCGGCCTACGCGTGTGGGCTGCGTGACCTGCTCGGGGTCCTCGACGTCGAGCGCGTGACGGTCGTCGGCCACTCGCTGGGCGGCGGCGTGGCGATGCAGTTCGCGTACCAGTTCCCCGAGCGCTGCGAGCGGCTGGTGCTGGTGAGCAGTGGTGGGATCGGCCGCGCGGTGCACCCGGTGCTGCGGCTGGCGTCCGCGCCCGGCGCGGGCCTGGCCATCCCGTTCCTGACGGCCGGCCCGCTCCGCGAGGTGGTGAGCCGCGTGCTGCCGTTCGTGCCGGGCCTGGACTTCGGACCGGACCTGGCCTACGCGATCGACCGGTACGCGGCCCTGTCCGAGCCGCACGCGCGGACGGCGTTCCTGCGCACGCTGCGGTCGGTGGTGGACCTGCGCGGCCAGGTGGTGACGATGCTCGACCGGTGCTACCTGACCAGGGGCATCCCGACGCTGCTGGTGTGGGGTGGGCGCGACCGGATCGTCCCGGCGCGCCACGCCGGGATCGCGCACGCGGCGATGCCGGGCAGCCGCTTGGAGATCTTCGAGAAGGCGGGCCACTTCCCCCACCAGACCGAGCCCGACCGTTTCCTGGCCCTGCTGAACGACTTCGTGGACACGACGACACCGGCCGAGCACGACGCCGCCCACTGGCGCACCCTGCTGCGGGCCGGCCGGACGGACGAGAATCCCGAGGTCTCCGCCACCACGGTCAGCTCGGGCTCCTGACCCTCAGGCCACCTCGAGGTAGTCCAGCTCCGCCCATCGGGTGAGGTACCGCAGCCGGATCGTGTTGAACCCGGCGGCGAGGTTCACCTGGACCGGCACCTGGGTCCAGGTGTCCCACCCCCGGTTGGGGTAGTTGACCACCTGCGGCGCGGCGCCGTTGACCGTCAGCGTGTGCTGGGCGTCGCCGTAGCCGGCCGCGTATCCGATGTGGACGGTGTAGGCGCCGGCCACCGGGGCGAACACCGAGCTGTCCACCCAGCTGTCCGCGTAGTCGATGCCAGCCGCCACCGCGCCCTGCGACGCGCCCGCCGCGCCGGTGCGCACGACCGCGTGGTTCAGCGTGCCCCGCTCGGCCTCGTACCGGACCCGGCTGCCGCGCACGACCGGATAGTCGTCGGCCCAGCCGAGGCTCGCGGTGTACATCCCGCGGCCGCCGCCGGACAGGTGGCCGTGGAAGAAGATCTGGTTCCCGGCGACGTCCGCGCCACCCGGCCCGTTGACCGCGCCGTCCAGCGACGCGGTGGTCAGCAGCGGCCGGTACGCGCGGGTGTACGGGCCGGCCAGCGAGCCGGACACGGCGTAGCTCGTGTGGTAGTTGCCGGTGGTGTACACCCCGGCGGAGTAGAACAGCACGTACTGGGAGGGCCGCTTGACCAGCACCGGCGCCTCGATCACGCCCTCGTCCTCCGGGCGGTTGTTGCGCAGGAGCTCCACCCGGCCGCCGGTGAACGTCACGCCGTCCGCGGCGGTCGGCTGCAGCCAGAGGATCGCCGGCTGCCCGACCGCGTTGCCGTCGTTCTTGTAGAGCAGGTAGCGGGCACCGCCGGCGTCGACGAAGCTCGACGGGTCGATGTCGCCGCCTTCCCCGGCGTTGCACACCAGCGGCTGGGCACCGGTCGGCTGGAACGGGCCCGCCGGGCCGGTCGCCACCGCGGCGCCGAGACACATCCGGCCGGTGGCCACGCTCGGCCCGGCGAAGTACAGGAGGAAGCGGCCGTCCGAGCGCTGCGAGACGTCCGGTGCCCAGAACCCGCCGTCCCCGGCCCACGCCGGCTTCTGCGGCAGCGCGTCACCGCGCACCGTCCACGGACCGGTGGGACCGGGGGCCGTCGCGTACGGGACCCGGCCGGCGAAGGAGCTGGTCGAGTAGCCGTAGTACGTGCCACCGACCTGGATGACCTCCGGGTCGGGGAAGTCCTGGCCGATCACCAGCGCCGGCGGCACCGACCGGACCTCGGCGGACACCGGCCCGGGCAGGGCCAGCACGACCGCGACCACGACCGCGACCGCCAACGAGGCCGCCGCCGGCAGGCACCAGATTCGTGATGATTTCACGTGAAACTCCCCAGAGTTGGCGAATCACACCCTCATCTGACCTACCGCAGAACGGGCTCGAATACCAGCCAGGTCCCGCTAACGGACCAGCGAAGCGGCGATCTGTGGACAACTCCGCGCATGTGGACAACTCAGCTACGCGGACCGGACAGATCGGGTCGGACGCCTAGACTCGGGCGCATGGCAGCACCCTCACCGGCGAGAACCGGGTTACCCCCCGAGCTCGCCGACGCGACCCGTGACGAGACCGCACTGCGCCGGTTCCTCCACGGCCTTCCCGGCGTCGACCAGGTCGGCGTCGAGCAGCGCGCGGCCGGCCTCGCCACCCGCAGCATCAAGAAGGCCGCCAAGCTCTGGGCCATCGACACCGCCATCCGCATGGTCGACCTCACCACGCTCGAGGGCGCGGACACCGCCGGCAAGGTCCGCTCGCTGTGCGCCAAGGCCAGACGGCCCGACCCGGAGCGCCCCGAGGTGCCGCCGGTGGCCGCGGTCTGCGTCTACCCGGACATGGTCGCCACCGCGGCCGAGGCGCTCGGGAGCACGGGCATCGGCATCGCCAGCGTGGCCACGGCCTTCCCCAGCGGGCGGTCCAGCATCCAGGTCAAGATCGCCGACACGGAGCTGGCCGTGGCCGACGGCGCCACCGAGGTCGACATAGTCATCGACCGCGGCGCGTTCCTGTCCGGGCACTACGGCCGGGTGTTCGACGAGATCGTCACGGTCAGGCACGCCAGCGGCGACGCCCACCTCAAGGTCATTCTCGAGACCGGCGAGCTCGCCACCTACGACAACGTGCGCCGCGCGTCCTGGCTCGCCATGCTGGCCGGCGCCGACTTCATCAAGACGTCCACCGGCAAGATCAGCCCGGCGGCCACGCTGCCGGTCACCCACGTGATGCTCCAGGCCGTCCGCGACTGGCACGCCTCCACCGGTGACCGCAAGGGCGTCAAGTCGGCCGGCGGCATCCGCACCACCAAGGACGCCATCCGCTACCTGGTGGCCGTCCACGAGGTCGCCGGGCCGGCGTGGCTCACCCCAGACCTGTTCCGCTTCGGCGCGTCCAGCCTGCTCAACGACCTGTTGATGCAGCGCCGCGCCCAACTCGAGGGCCACTACAGCGGCCCGGACTACGTGACGGTGGACTGACATGACCACGTGGGAGTACGCGCCCGCACCGGAGTCGCGCGACATCGCCAACCTCAAGCCGAGCTACCGCATGTTCCTCGACGGTGAGTTCGTCGAGGGCGGTGGCGAGCCGCTGAAGACCATCAACCCGGCCACCGAGGAGGTGCTCGCCGAGGTCTCCACCGCCGCACCGTCCGATGTGGACAAAGCGGTGAAGGCGGCCCGCCGCGCCTACGACCGGGTGTGGGGCAGGATGCCCGGCGCCGAGCGGGCCAAGTACATCTTCCGCATCGCGCGGATGATCGCCGAGCGGTCCCGCGAGCTGGCCGTCCTCGAGAGCCTCGACAACGGCAAGCCCATCAAGGAGTCCCGCGACGTCGACGTGCCCACGGCGTCGGCCCACTTCTTCTACCACGCGGGCTGGGCCGACAAGCTCGGCTACGCGGGCCTGGGCCCCGACCCGCGCCCGCTCGGCGTGGCCGGCCAGGTCATCCCGTGGAACTTCCCGCTGCTGATGGCCGCCTGGAAGATCGCGCCGGCGCTGGCCTGCGGCAACACCGTGGTGCTCAAGCCGGCCGAGACCACCCCGCTCACCGCGCTGGTGCTGGCCGAGATCATCCAGCAGGCCGAGCTGCCCCCGGGCGTGGTCAACATCCTGCCCGGCGCCGGCGACGTGGGTGCCGAGCTGGTCGGCCACGCGGGCATCGACAAGGTCGCGTTCACCGGCTCCACCGACGTCGGCAAGCTCATCCAGCGCTCGCTCGCCGGCACCGGCAAGAAGCTCACCCTCGAGCTGGGCGGCAAGGCGGCCAACGTGGTCTTCGACGACGCGCCGCTCGACCAGGCCGTCGAGGGCATCGTCAACGGCATCTTCTTCAACCAGGGCCACGTGTGCTGCGCGGGCTCGCGGCTGCTGGTGCAGGAGTCGGTGGCCGACGAGCTGCTCGACAAGCTGCACGCCCGCGTCTCGACGCTGCGCATCGGCGACCCGCTGGACAAGAACACCGACGTCGGCGCCATCAACTCGCGCGAGCAGCTCGACAAGATCACCGAGCTGGTGTCCGCCGGCGAGGAGGAGGGCGCCACCCGGTGGACCAGCCCGTGCCCGTTGCCGGACAAGGGCTTCTTCTTCGCGCCCACCGTGTTCGCGGGTGTCAGCCAGGCCATGCGCATCGCGCGCGAGGAGATCTTCGGCCCGGTGCTGTCGGTGCTCACG
>NZ_DASWSJ010000125.1:0-28354 GCF_036402745.1 Actinophytocola sp.
CACCCGCATCGCCGTGGCGAAGGGCCTGCACATGCTGCGCACCAAGCGGAAGGCGTGGCACCAGCGCAAGCACGGCAACATCCCCCTCTGAGCCCTGAGGGGGCCGCCGTGCCGCGGTGAGCAGCCGCACGCCGAAGTCCAGACAAGACCAGACCGGGCCCGGACCCTACGCGGTACCAACCAACACTGCGGTACCAACCAACACGGCGGTGCCGGTCGCGCTGCTGTTCACCGCACCGCCTTCGCCGTGCCGCCGTTCGCCGCGCCGTTCGCGATCGCCTTCCCGTTGCCGCTGCCGTTCGTACTGCCGTTGCGCGTGCGGCCGTTCCTGCCGCGGCGGGACGGTTTCTTCTCCTCCGCCGGCACCTCCTCGGCCGTGCGGGGCGTCGTCGAGATCTCCCTGCCGAAGCGTCGCGCGGACAGGGCCACCGAGCGCGCCGCGGGGCCGGGGTCGTCGCCCGCGCCCGTCATGAGTGCGACCAGCTGCGTCTCGAGGACGGCGTCCGCGTCGCACGGGGCGATGAGGTAGCTGCCCAGCTCCAGGTCGACGAGGCCGTGGATCGTGATCCACATCTGGTGGGCCACCATCACCTCGTCCGACGGGCGGAACCGCGCCGCGGCGATGCACCGGCGCGCGCACTCGACGACGTTGCTGAGGTTGTACCGCCCGTGCTGGCGGTCCTCCTCGGTCAGCTCGAAGCCGGCGAGCGACGAGCCGCCGAACATCGCCGCGTACAGGTGGGGGTTCGCCAGGGCGTTGTGGCGGTAGGCGCGGCCCATCAGCGCCATGTCGGCGACCGGGTCGTCGGTCTCCACCACCTGCGCCAGGTGCTTCTGCAGGCGGGCGAAACCCTCGTGCACCATCTCGCGCACCAGGCCGCTCATGCCCCCGAAGTAGGTGTAGACGGCCATGGTCGAGGTGCCGGCCTCAGCCGCGATTCTCCTGGTGGAGAGGGACTTGGGGCCCTCGTCGGCGAGTAGCCGCGCACCGATCTCGATGAGTGCCGGGCGGATCCTGGGGTCGATCTGTCGTGGGCTCACGTTGACATTGTTGCATAACGCCGATATGGTTGTACACAACGACGTTATGCTACGAATGCGGCAAGGTGGTGTCGGCGATGCTCCCCACAGTTGAGCGAACCCGTTCGACCGGGTCAGACGAGCGCCGGATGGCCCTGCTGTCTCCCGACGAGCAGCAGTTGACGGTTCGCGGCCGCGTGCCGCGTGAGCTGGTCGGGGCCCTGCTCCAGGCGCACCCGCACCCGGGCCTGTGCTCGCGCCGGCATCCGGAGTCCACCCCGCTCGCCGTCTCCGGTGTCCGGTTCCGCCGGGGCGAGGTCAGCTGGTACCAGGCGGGCGCCGGGCGCCGCCCGTGCCCGTTCGGGCCGGTGGCCGCGCTCGACGTGCCGGTGCGCCTCGCGGGCCTGCCGAGGCTCGCCGAGGGGCAGGGCACCGCGGCCTGGCCGATGCGGGACCCGGTGTCGAAGCACTGGCACACCGTGGTCACCTACGCGGAGCGCAAGTACGCCGACCACCTGCTCGTCGCCGACGGCGGCGCGGTGCTGCGCACGCAGCGCTTCGCGCTCGACCAGGCGCCGCTGATGCACACCGTCGCGGTCACCGAGCGGTACCTCGTGGTGTTCGACCTCCCGGTCACCTACCGCCGCGCGGCGGCGCTGGTGGGGGAGCGCACGCCCTACTCGTGGCAGGCGGACCGCCGCGCGCGGATCGGCCTGCTGCCCCGCGACGCGGACGGTGACGTCACGCCGAGGTGGTTCGACGTCGATCCCGGATACACGTTCCGGACCGTGAACGCCTATGACGACGGCGACCGCGTGGTCGTGGACGCGCTGTGGCACGAGGGCGCCCCCGAGGACCTGGCCACGCAGGGCCCGGCGCCGGTCGTGCGGTGGACGCTGGACCTGCGCACCGGCACGGCACGGTCCCACGCGCTGACCGACGAGGTGCGGGTGGCCGTCGCCGACCCGTCGGTCGCCGGCCGCCAGCACCGGTTCCTGTTCAGTGCCAACGGAAACACGATCGCCAGGCACGACCTGCGCACCGGCCGCACCGGCACGCACGACTTCGGCGCCGGCCGCCGGCCCGGCCAGCCGGTGCTCGTGAGCGGCGTGGAGGTCGGCGCGGAGGGCGGCGGCTGGGTCATGGCGTTCGTGGAAGACGTGGCCGAGCGCAGCGCCACGGCGTTCGTGTTCGACGCGACAGACGTGGCCGGCGAGCCGGTGGCGGAGATCCCGCTGCCGGCGTGCGTGCCCACCTCGCCACGGGCGACCTGGGTGCCTGCCGGGCCCGCACGGTCGAAGGAGATGCGGTGATGGAGATGGACACCCCCGACGAGCCGGCCGCCCGCCGGTCGGACCCCCGGTTCCGGCTCGAGCGCGGGCTGGACATCCTGGAGGCATGGTCGCGGACCGCCTCGCAGGCGACCCGCAACGCCGTGTACCGGGTGCTGTTCGCGGTGCAGGACGGGTCGGTGTTCCGGCGGTACGAGACCGTCGACTCCTACGCGCTGCCACACGAGTTCAGCGTGCACCTGCACGACGACCTGGTGATCGGCATCCGGCTGGCCGACCAGTCCTTCGCGATCGGCTACATCGGCCCCGCGAGGCAGGTGCCGCCGGCCGCGGCGGCCTGAGCCCCGGCCGGCGGTGACCGAACCGCGGTGGCCGCCCGGTCAGCCCGCGAGCACGCGGGCGATCGGGTCGGCCACCGCGTCGGCGACGGCCTCGACGAGCCGGTCGACCTGGTCCGCGCGGTCGCCGACGGACAGCCGCAGGAACGGCGACTCGACGCCGAGGCAGGTGTCCTCCGCGGCCCACAGCCTCGGCACCGAGAACCCGAAACTGGCGCCCTTGGCCAACTGCACGCCCAGCGTGCGCGCGTTGGCCAGCACCCGCTCGAACAACGCGTCCAGCTCCACCCGGCCGTTGCGTTCCGGTTGGTCGAACAGGAAGCTCAGGCACCCGTCCGCGTACGGCAGCGTCTGCGCGGCCGCCCGGTCCGGGTGGTCGGGCAGGCCGGGGTGGAACACCTGGCCGACCTCGCGCACCCGGGGGTCGTCGTGCAGCAGGATGGCGGCGCGCAGCGCGTTGTCGCCGATCCGCCGCAGCCTGCTGCGGTGCGCGTCGCTGGGGTAGCGGGGGAACAGGTCGGCCGCGCGCGGGTCGAGGATCGACCCGGTGTTGCGGCGCTGGCGGGTGAACTCGGCCAGCAGCCCGATCGGGTGCACCACGAAGCCTGCCATCGTCAGGTCCAGGCCGAGCTGCAGGTGTTTCGACCCGCTCTCGTAGTAGATCACCTCGACCGGGTCGTCCTCGGTCGTGGCGACGGCGGGCAGGCCGCAGGACAGCGTGGTGCCGTCGACCACCACGGTGATCGGCCCGGTGATCACCGTGGGCAGCCTGCGGATCAGCGCTGGCACGTCGATCATCCGCTGCCGCGCGTTGTTGGCGAGCGGGTCGACGAACAGGCAGCGCGGGCGGTGCCGCCGGACCTCGTCCAGCAGGTCGTCGACGCCGTGCCCGGAGCCGCGCAGCACGGGGAAGTACGGCAGCGCGGTGAGCTGCTCGACCTGTTCGAAGTGGACGGTCGGCGCGATCAGCACGGCGTCGCCGGGACACAGCCGGTGGCGCAGCAGCACCGCCTCGATCAGCGTGTAGGCGGCGACGCCCGAGGACGTGGCGCTTACCGTGTGCGTGCCGGGTGGCACCACGAGCACGTCGGCGACGTGCCGTTCGAGGTCCGCCACCGCGCTGCTCTCGTACCGCGCGTAGTTCGCCTCCGCCGAGTTCTGCGCGCCGACGTCGAAGAACTGGACCGCGCGGGACTGCGCGGTCGAGGGCGAGCACCACTCCAACGCGCCGCGTGCGTAGGAGTACGTCGCCCAGCCGAAGCGCAGGACGGTCTCGCCGGCGGACAGCTGTTCCGGGCGGCCGGTCCCGCCGTGCCCGACGAGCAGGTGGCGTTCCTGCGCGAGCCGTGCCTCGGCGTGCCGCACGGCGTCGAGCAGCCGCGCGATCAGCGGCTGGTCCAGTGGTAATCGGCTTCGCACGCAGAAGGTCGCGTGTTCCTCGATGGCGTGGCGCGCGATGCGCAGCCGGGCGGCGCAGGCGTCGAACTGCTCGAGCAGCTCCCGCGCGGGGGAGGAGTTGTCGGGGTGGCCGACGTGCCCGGTGCGCACCGGGTCGGCGTGGGACCCGCGCGGTTCCGGCACGGCCGAGGCGGTCGGCACACTCGTGAGCCGGCGGTACGGTCTGGTGCGGCCATGGGTGAGCACGGGCTTCTTGTTCACGTGTCCTCCAAGTCTGGCTCGACTGGTCCGCGGCCGGCCGGGCTACCTGAGGGAGTTCACGTAAGGCCCACCACCGGGTCTCCTTCGACTTCCTCCACCGCCGCCTCGCTCGATCCGTCGGCAGGAGACGATAATGAACGCTAATACGTCCGTCCGATGGAATGCCTCTCCCAGGATGCGGTCGCGGTGGGGGTCGAGCCGGAGTCTTGCGGACGTGAGTTATTCGTAATGCGGCATTGGCTTCGCGATGAATTGCGCCACTAACGCGCTAGGCTGTTCGGGCGAAATGGTGGCGCAATTTGTCACGCTCTGTGTCGAGGGGCCGTCGGGTGGAGCGGTGGTGATCAAACCGCGCACTACGCACCAAGATCGTCGTCGGCCGGCGGGGGCCCGACGTCAACCCCCTCGGCCGGCTGTCGTTCGGATCATTCGCATCTGCAAGCATTTGTGCGACCACCTGGGCGTCTCGGCAGGGCTTTATGGGGGAATGGCATTCGGCGGGTCGGTTACCGACGCGTGATGTGTTGAGCGTGTCCGCGAAATGTGCGACGCTGACATTACGAGGTCATTTGACTCTGTTGTTGAATCGCGCTGGGAGGTAATTGAACATGGCTTCACTGGAAGTGCCCGGGTTAGATGTGTCCGGTCGTGTGCGGGCCAGGGACATCCAGATGGCGGGCGTCGCCGACGTTCGGCGCCGCGTGCTGATGATCTCGGGTGCGATCGACGCGGTCGACTACGACGTGTCCGTCTCCATCAACCTGCCCGAACCCGGGCGTTGGCAGATCATCAAGTCCGAGACCAACCTGACCGACCAGACCTGGGTGGCCATGCAGGTCACCACGGACGAGGACACCACCTTTGTCGACGGCGACGACGTGATGGTCATGTCCCGTCAGTTCAGCAAGACCTTCCTCACCCCTGACCAGCGCCGCCTGGTGTTCTTCGACGGCGAGGTGCGCCCGGGCGAGGCCGTGCTCAAGGTGTTCGAGATCGAGACCGAGAGCCGCCGCCCCGCGTACGCGCACGCCCGCTACAGCCCGGTCTCCGCCGACAGCGCGGAGAAGTCCGAGGAGGTGCTGCAGCAGATCGTCTCCGACGGCATGCCGCAGCGGCCGGCCATCGAGCTGATCGTGCCGGTCACGGTCATTGGGTGACCAGGTTCCTTCCGCACCCCCAGCTGCTCGACTCGCCCCGGCACCGGGACTGGCCGCGCTATCCGGCGCCCCAGCTCCCGGACCGGCCGCGACTGCCGCCGTCCGGCGCCGACATCGTCATCGTCGGCGCCGGCCCGGCCGGCCTCGCGGTCGCGGCGGCGCTGTGGCACGTGGGTGTGCACGACGTCGTCATCATCGACCGCGACGGCGAGCCGGCCGCGCGCTTCCTCGACCGGGTCGACCGGCTCGGTCAGCGGGTGCTGCGCTCGCCCTACGAGCACCACCCCGGCGTGGAGGGCTATCGCGACTGCGAGCTACGTGACTTCGCGCGGATGCACTGGTCGCACCTGACCTCCGTCGAGCGGCGGGAGATCAGGATGTCGCAGGCCGGGCACCGCTCGGTCGTGCCGGTGGACGTGTTCGACGCCTACTGCCGGCACACGTCCGCGATTCATCAGGTGCCCCAACGACTCTGGCGTGGCGAGGTGCGCGGGATCGACGCGGGCGCCGACCACGCGACGGTACGGGGTTCCTGTCAGGACAACGGTGTCGAGCGCGACTTCGCGATCGAGGCCGGCCATGTCGTGCTGTGCCAGGGGGAGGAGCGCCGCGCCGCGCCCGCCACCTGGTGGCGCGGCGACCGGCCGACCGGAGTCGGGTACTGGGACGAACCGGTGCCGGCCGACGCCGGCCGGGTGGTCGTAGTCGGCGCGGGACTCACCGCGGCACACCTGATCCACAACGCACTCGACCGCGGCGCCCGCGTGGCGTGGGTGGTGCGCGAGGAAGCCGAGCGCTACCAGTGCTCCGACGTCAACGCGTCGTTCTTCCGCGCGGAGGGCCGGGCCCGCTTCGACAGCCTGGCGCGGCCCGCGTCGTGGGACGAGCGGCTCGCGCTGATGGGCAGGGAACGGCGTGCCTCGGTGATGTTCGAGTTCCGCCCGCTGCTCGCGGCGGCCGAGGAGGACGGCAGGCTGACCGTGCACCGCGGCGCCGGGATCGACGCGGTCACCGACAACCGCGTCCGGCTCGACGACGGCCGGCCGGTGTCCGGCGACCACGTCGTGCTCGCCCTCGGCACGCTGCCGTCGATCGGCGCCGGGCTGCTGCCCGGCCACGTCGTCGGCGCCCGCGACGGCTGGCCGGACCTCGACGAGCGGACGCTCGCCTATCGCGGTGCGCCACGGGTGTTCGCCGCGGGCGCGGCCGCGTGCATGGTGCTCGGGCCCGCCGCGCGCAACATCGACGGCCACCGGGTGGCCACCGCCCGGATCGCGGGCTCGATCGCCGCCGCGGTGCGGGAAGGCGTTGGTACTCGTGCCTGAGCCCTACGACACGGTCTTCTCCCTGCCCGCCGTCGACGACCCGGCGGAGACCGAGATCGGTGTGCTGCTCATGGGTTTCGGCCCGGAACGGCTGCTCGCCGGGCTCGGCGTGGCGAGCGGGGGGCTGGCCGAGGCGCCCGCCGGGGTGACCGTCTACATAGACCAGCTTCGCCACGGCGCCCGCGACGACGTCACCTTCGACGACGCGCTCGCCGCGGGCGCCGGCCGCTGGCGTGCCGCCGGCCGGGGTCTCGCCGAGATCCGGGTCGGTCCCGGCGCGCTGTCGGCCGCGCTGCGCCAGCAGTGGGCCGCCGCCGCGAGGGGGCTCGCGACGGCGGCGGAGAGGGTGCCCGCACTGCGCACGTCCGGCGATGCCGAGCGGGTGTACCTGATCGCATGCTGGTTGCGGCGCGAGGAGATCACCCGAACCGCGGAGGAACTGTGTCCTACCTGAGCTCGCTTCCGGACGACGCGAAGCTGATGAACGTCTTCACGCTCTACCCGGAGACCTCCCGGCCCCTGCTCGACTACCACGAGGTCCTGATGCGCGGCCCCGCGCCGTTCTCGGTCGCCGAGCGGGAGCTGATCGCCGCGTACGTCTCCGGTGTCAACTCCTGCGGCTACTGCCACGGCGTGCACACGGTGGCCGCCGAGGTGTGCGGCATCGAGCGGGGCGCGATCCCCGCCGCGCTCGACGACCTCGACGCGGCCCCGGTCGAGGACAAGCTGCGGCCGGTGCTGCGCTACGTCGGCAAGCTCACCCGCAGCCCGTCCTCGATCACGAGGGCCGACGCCGAAGAGGTGCTCGGCGCGGGCTGGGACGAGCGTGCGCTGCACTACGCGGTGATGGTGTGCGCGTTGTTCAACTTCATGAACCGGATGGTCGAGGGCCACGGCATCAGCGCGGGCCCGGACTACTTCGCGGAGTCGGGTGAGCGGCTGAAGAAGGTCGGCTACGCGGGACTGAACCAGGTGCTCGACAGCTGAGACCTGTTCTGGACGGCGAAAAGCCGGCGCGGGCCACCCCGCGCCGGTTTTCGTGGTGCTCAGCCGGCCAGCGCCAGTTTCGTGTCCACAGTGGTCAGGTGGCCGGTCAGGATGTCGTGGTGCAGCCGGCACACGGCCGCCGCCGGCTCGACCCCCAGCTGTTCCACCAGGTTCGCGCGCAGCCGCTGGAACGCGGCGAGCGCCTGGCCCGGCCGCCCGCACCGGCACAGCGCGACCATGTGCTGTGCGCAGAAGTCCTCGAGCAGCGGGTGCCGCGCGCACAGCGTGGCAAGCTCGCCGAGGACCTGGTGGTGCCGGCCGAGCCGCAGGTCGGCCTCGATCCGCAGGTACAGGTCGCCGAGCCGGGTCTCCTCCAGCCGCATGGCCTCGATGGCGAGCTGCGGGCCGGTGGACACCCCGGAGCACACCGGCCCGCGCCACAGCCGCAGCGCCTCGCCGAGCGTCCGCGCCGCGGTCTCGGCGTCGCCGGCGTTGACCGCCCGGTGGCCGGCCGCCGACAGCCGGTCGTACCGGTTGGCGTCGACCTCGTCCGGGTTCGTCTCGAGCAGGTAGCCGGAGCGCCGCGTGACGAGCACGTCCTTGCGGCTCGCCCCGTGCGCGTCGGCGAGCCTTGGCTGGAGCATCCGGCGCAGGGTCAGGACGTACGTGCGCAGGGTCAGCACCTCGCTCGGCGGCGGCCGGCTGTCCCACAGCTCCTCGATCAGCGCCGCCGAGCTCACGACGTGACCGGCGTTGAGCGCGAGCAGGGCGAGCAGCCGGCTCGGCTTGCTCGCGACCGGCGCGACCGGCGCCCCGCCTACGGAAACCTCCAGGGGGCCGAGAACGTTGACCTGAACCCGCATGACGACACCTCTCAGTCCCTCTTCTTCTGCCGCGGCACCACGGTGCCGTGCAGGGACAGCCACCGCTCGGGGGCCCACACGTGCCCGCCGTCGCAGGCGACCTCGTAGGGCTCGTCGCCTTCCTGGTGCGCCTCGGCGTGCGTCGGCTGCCCGCACCCGGCGTGCGGGCAGGCGCCGACGGCCACCCGGAAGCCGTTCGCCGGCCGCAAGGTGGCGTTGACCGCCGCGGTCAGGTCCGTCAGCTCGTTCACCAGGTCCGGCGCCGCCGCGTGCTGGCAGAGCCAGTGCAGGTGGACGGCGAGGAAGCCGACGAGCTTGCGGACCGTCAGCTCCTCGGGGCCACGCACCCGCCGTTCCACGGAGACGAGCCCGCACCACGCGGCCAGCACGGTCCGGATCTCCGCGCGCACCGAGGCCACGGCGTCGCACGGCACGAGCTCGCCCGGCCTGGCCTCGCCCGCCTGCTCGGCCGGCCCGTAGGGCCGCAGGTCGAAACCGTCGGCGCACAGGTCGAACAGCGCGGGCAGGTCGACCAGCGTCACCTCGGCGAAGTCCCGGCACGCCGCGCAGACGTGCAGGCCCGGGGCCAAGGGGAGCGACCGACCGGGCTCGTGCTGCCTGCTGCGGCACGTGGGTTGTCCGTCGTCGGCGGGCTTCGCGTCCTGTTGCTCGTGTTCCCGTGCGTGGGGCCGTGCGTTCTGCATGGTCATGACGGTCGCTCCCAGTCCGTGCGCGCTCGCGCACAAGTCCGTGTGTCAGTCGGCGACCCGCTCACCAAGGCCGGTGCGCGTGGCGCCCTCGTAGATCCGATAGGCGAGTTCCGCGTTGAGGTCGTTGACGCCGAGCAGCTCGACCAGCACGACGTCGTCGGTGCGCAGGCGGCCGGCGTGCCGGCCGAGGAGTAGTTGGGACAGGTCGGCGGCGATCCGCCCACCGGCGTCGCCGCGCCGGGTGGTGCCGGAGAGGTGGTTGGTGACCACCCGGCGGTCGCGGTGGTCCTCGAGCAGCCCGCTGTCGTCGACGAACACCTCGTCGACCTGGTCGACGAGGTCGGCCGGCAGGTCCTTGCCGGTCGCGTTGACCAGCACCGCGCCGCGGGCGAGTTGCCCGAGCCGCAATGAGCCGAGATCCTGGCGGGCCGCTCCGTAGTCCGCGGCGATGACCAGGTTGGCGCCGAACACCGCGTCGGCGGGCGTGCGCACCACGGACCACCCGATGCCCGACAGCTCGAGCTGGTCGGCGAGCTTCGGCTCCACCGCCCGGGGGCCCTCCGCCAGGCACAGCGCGACGTGGCTGATGTCCGGCACGTGCCTGGCGATGACGGACAGCTGGAACTGCGTCGTCTCCGTCGAGCCGAGCATGGCGACGGTGACGCCGCCGGACGCCAGCAGCTCACGCGCGGCCACCGCGGCGAGCGCCGCGGCGAACGACGCGCGAAGGCTGTGCGCCGGCATGACGCACCGGATCGTGGCGTCCGGGTGGTCGAGCATGACGAGCTCGCTGCCGTTGCGCTCGGCGCCCTGCCAGGGCACGAGGAGCCCGGCTGTCCTGCGGGCGTGTCCCGGCCGGTCGACGATCCGGCCGATCAGGTCCTCGGCGAGCACGGCCACCGGGTCGATGACCTCCAGTGCGCTCCACACCTCGTGTGCACGCAGCCGGAGGACCGTCACGGTCATCGGATTCGTCCTTGTGTGCCTGCGCGAGCCATGTGGTCAACCTCGCCCAGTCCGCTACCGGAGCCTTATTCGACCGCTATCGACGGGCGATGGCGATTCTTAAAGCCATTGAATGAGAACCAAAGGCGAGTCGCTGTTGAGTGTTTCTCGAGCGGGGTTCCCGCAGAGAAATAAATTCAAACCAACAGCCCACGGAGGCTCGCAATGTCCGCAATTCGCAAGATCGTCATGCTCCTCGTCGCGCTGTTTCTCGGCCTTTCCGCACTGTTTCTGACCACGGGTACCGCCGCCGCTGACTGCCCCTGGAACTCGCCGACGCCGTGCCGAGTGGCGAGCTGACCTCTTTTACCGTGAATTCACGGCGGCGGCAGGCGGTCGCTCGGGAAGATTGTTCTGTCGCCGCCCGAAAGCACTATCGGATTACCGCGTTCCCGCGGTTCTGCTCCAGTTCCTCGCGCAGCCTCGTGGCTTCGAGGGAGTCGACCGCGCCGAGCAGGCCGATGGCCTTCTCGAGCGCACGGGACGCCAACTCGTCCTCGCCGCGGCCCTGGTGCACGTCCGACCGCAGGACCAGGGTCTTCGCCCGCCACACCGTCGAGCCCAGCTCGGTGAACAGCGTGTACGCGGCGTCGACGTGCTCGGCGCCCGCGGCTCCCTTGCCACGGGCCAGCGCGATCTCCCCGAGGGCGTAGTGCGCCATCCCGGCGACGATGTGCTGGCCGACCTGTTCGGCGAGGGAAAGCGCGTGCTGCAGCGTGGTCTCCGCGTTGTCCAGCCGCCCGGTCCGCTGGCGGACCACGCCCAGCCGGCACAGCGCGTGCGCCTCACCGATGCGGTCGCCGAGGTCGCGGACGATCAGCAGCACCCGGTTCAGCGCCTGGTGTGCGTGCTCCACCTGGTTGGTGAGCAGGTGCAGCTCCGCGAACCGGGTCAGCGCCTGCGCCTCGCCGCGTAGGTAGCCGGCCCGCCGGAAGCGGTCGAGCGCGGTCTCCAGCATCTCCTGCGCGCGGTTCGTGTCGCCCTTGTCGATCGACACCTTCGCGACGCTCTGCAGCAGGTGCGCCTCGCCGACGTGGTCGCCGGCGGCGCGCATCTTCTCGAGCGACGCCTCGAACTTCGCGAGCATCGCCGCGTCCCGGTTGTGAAACCGGTCGACGATCGCGGCGCTGCGCAGGACGAGCGCGCAGCCGTGCTCGTCGCCCTCGTCCTCGAAGATCGCGAGCGCGGCGGAGTAGCAGCGCTCCGCCTCGGCGAGCCTGGTGTGCACCAGGTGCATCGCGCCGAGGGAGTACAGCATCGCGGCGTGACCGCGCCGGTTGCCGGCCTCCTCGGTCGCGGCGAGCGCCCGTTCCGCGGTATCGCGCCAGTCGTCGAAGTGGCCCTTGATCTCGAACAGCGTCACCGAGGTGAGTGCGAGGTCCCAGCACATCTCGGACATCCCGTGGTCCGCGGCCATGTGCACGGCCGCGACGAGCGAGCGGCGCTCGGACTCCAGCCACTCGATCTGGTCGCCCATGTCGTCGATGTCCTCCAGCTCCGCCGCCCCGGACCAGCGGGGGGCGGTGCCGTGCACGATCGTGTAGTCGCCGCCGTACTCCTTGCGGTGCGCGTGCTCCGCGCGGGCGAGCCAGGCGCCGAGCAGCCGCTCGATCGACTCGGCGCGCTCGGTGTCGGACTCCTCCTCCGGCAGCCGCTCGGCCGCGAACACCCGGATCAGGTCGTGGAAGCGGTAGCGCGGCTGCTCGCCGGGGAACTGCACCGTGTCCAGCAGTTGGGCCTCGACCAGGCTCTCCACGACCTCGAGCGCGTCGAACGCGTCGATGTCGAGCAACGCGGCCGCCGTCCACGCCGGGAAGTCGTGGGTGGCGGTCAGCGCGAAGCGGCGGAACAGGCGGCGCGCGGTCGGCGTCAGCGTGCGATAGCTCAACTCGATGTTGGAGCGCAGCACCATGCCGCGGTAGGTGAGCTCGTCGAGCCTGCGCACGCTGTTGCGCAGGCGGGCGACCAGCACGTCGATGCGCCAGTGCGGGCGGGAGGCCAGCCGGGCGCCGGCGATCCGGATGGCGAGGGGGAGCCCGCCGCAGAGGGTGGCCAGCTCGGTGGCGCCGTCCCGCTCGGCCGCCAGCCGGGCGGGTCCGATGATCTTGGTGAGCATCTCGAGCGAGAGGTCGACGTCGAACACGTCGATGTCGACGAGGTGGGCGCCCGGCAGCCCGGACAGGGGGACCCGGCTCGTCACGATGACCGCGCAGCCGGTGCCGGCCGGGAGCAGCGGGAGGATCTCGTCCTCGCCGGCCGCCCCGTCGAGCACGACGAGCACCCGCTTGTCGGCCATCCGGCTGCGGTAGAGGTCCGCGCGCTCCTCCTCCTCGTCGGGGATGGCGTTGGCGTCCACGCCCAGCGCCCGCAGGAACCTGACCAGCACGCCGCGCACCCGGTCCTGGTCGTGCGGGGACTCCAGGTCGCCGTAGAGGTGGCCGTCGGGGAAGACGTCCTGCAGCTCGTGCGCGGCCCGCAGCGCGAGGGTCGACTTGCCGACGCCGCCCTTGCCGGAGATCGCGACGATGCGGGTGCCGTAGCGGGCGTCGCCGTCTCCGTCGTCGGAGAGCACCTGCTTGATCTCGGCCAGCTGCGCCTTCCGGCCGGTGAAGTCGGCGATGCTGGCCGGGAGCCGCCTCGGCACCACCGACTGCTGGTCGTTCGTCGGCACGGGCGACCGCGCGCTCGGGCCCTGGCCGTTCGAGCCGATGTCGAGCCCGGGGTCCCGGTTGAGGATGGCGGCCTCGAGCCGCCGCACGCCCTTGCCCGGCTCGATGCCGAGCTCGTCCATCAGCGTGGCGCGGGCCTGCCGGCACACCTCCAGCGCCTCGGCCTGCCGCCCGGATCGATACAGCGCGAGCATGAGGAACTCGTGGAACCGTTCGCGCAGCGGATGCTCCTTGACGAGCGCGAACAGCTCGCCGACGACCTCCTCGTGGCGCGCGAGCGCCAGGTCGAGCCGGACGCGCTCCATGACGGCGGCCAGGCGGGCGTCCTCGAGCTGGGTGGTGCTGCGGCGCAGCACCTCCGAGCGCATGCCGGCCAGTGCGGGGCCGCGCCAGAGGCCGAGCGCGCTGCGCAGCGCGGCGACGGCCTCGGACTTGCGGTCGGCGTCCCCGTGGGCACGTGCGGAGGCGACCAGGCTGCTGAACTGGGCGATGTCCAGGTCGGTCTCGGCGATCTCGAGCAGGTAGCCGGGGGAGCGGGTGCGTATCTGGGCGGTGCCGCCGTTGCTGGCGAGCACGCGGCGTAGGGCGGAGACGCAGATCTGGATCTGTGCGCGGGCGGTGGTCGGTGGCTCGTCGTCCCACACCGCGTCGATGAGCTGGTCGATCGGGGTCACGCGGTTCGCGTTGAGCGCCATCATCGCGAGCACGACACGATTTCGGCTTCCGCCCAGGTCACGCTCGTCCCCGTCGAGGGACAATTCCAGGGGTCCGAGTAATCGCAGTGCCGGCACAACCCCATCTTCCATGCTCGGCGCGCGGTTGTCGCCGCATACCCACGCAAAGCGATGAAATCTTCGTTTCCGCGGCGATCATGCCGCGTCGAGCGCGTGACCCCGCCGTTCGGGTGCCGCGAACAGACGATAGTCGGCAACCAATCGGGCCATCAGGTACCGCCGATTCATGGATTCCACCGCGCGCTTACCAAGCCGCCGGCGCAACAGCGGGTCGTCGAGCAACGTGCGCACCGCGTCGACCACCGACTCGGTATCCCGCGGATTCACGAGCAGGCCATTGTGTCCCGGCGAGACCTGCTGCCGCAAAGCCCCGACATCCGCCGCGACGACCGCGCAGCCCTTTACCATCGCGTCGGTCAGGGTCAGGCCGAGCCCCTCGGCGAGGTTCTTCTGCAGCACGACCTCCGCCCGCCGCTGCAACGCGTTGACCGTGAGCGCGCCCCGCTCCTCGGTCAGCGTCACGACGTGCACCCGCGCGCGTTCGGGCTCGGCCAAACGGCCGAGGTGCTCGATCGCCTCCTCGAACACGGCCCGGCCCCCCGGGTCCCGGGGTTCGTACCCGGCGAGCACGAGGTGCACGTCCTCGGGAAACCCGGGAACACACCGCAACACACCGGGAATGTCGTCGAGCGGCTCCCACCGCACCACCTGCGCGACGACGGGTGCGTCGGCGGGCAGCCCGACCTCGGCGAGCAGCTCCGCCACGTGGTCCTTGGCGAGCGGCCGGTTCCGCGCCGAGTGCGGGTCCACCGCGGCCGCCACCACGTATCGCCGCGCCGCCGGCACCACCTGCGGCGCCAACTCCGGCAGGGTGGTCACCACAGTGTCCACACAGGACAGTTCGGCCGAGAAGGTGTCCCAGACCACGGACGGCCCGGAGGCGTCGTCCGCGGTGGTGCCGACGTGACAGTGCCACACCACCTTCAGCCCGGCCCCGGCGAGGACGGGAGCCATACCCAGAGTTTGCGGATCGTGCAGAACCACGATGTCGCCGGGTTCGAGCTGCGCCGCGAGCCAGTCCGCCTGCGCCGCGAGTGACGCCCGGTAATGAGGCATGGCCCCGGCAATCCGCCCCGCGGTCCGCGTGTCGGCCCCGCCGTGTAGCAGGTGGTGGACGTACCGGGTGAAGTCGAAGAAGGTCTCGTCGCCGCCGATCACCGCCCACCCGACCGACGTCCCGTCGGCATCCTGGGCGGCCACGAGGTCGTCGAGCAGTGCGGCCACCCCGCCCCCGCGCGCCGCGGCACTGACGTGCACGAGCCGAGGCGCGTCACCCGGCCGAACCTCCCAGGTCGGCACCACCATGTCGCCCCTCCGTTCTCTTCCCCGCCGTGCGCGAACCACGCCACAGCACAACAAACCCGCCGAACCGGCAGTCAAGGACCATTCCAACCGAGACGCCGCCGAAACCACGTATCCCACCTTGCGCACTCGGCAGCGGCGCCAGAACTGGATCATCGGCGCCGCCGGTTTTCCGCTACCGCCGCCGAAGCACCGCCGACCACTGTGCCCTGCGTCACAGTGGAAGCTCATGACACGTGCCTGACCACCGCACATCGGGCGGCGCCCGGTGCGCGTCCGTACATCCGGCGCAACCGTCCAGGGCTCTCCGCCATGATCTAGTACGTGCGCACCATTCCGCGAAGACGACGACGCCTGCGGTTCGGGGCGGTGGCGGCCTCGGCCGTCATCGGTGCCGGGATCGCCTGTGCCTACGTCGTCACCGGCGGGACGGCGCCCTGGCCTGGTCAGGCCGGCCCGGCCACCAGCCACGACGTGCCCACGCCCACCCTCGTCACGCCGACCACGACGACCACCCGGCCCCCGGCGGCGAGCCCGGTCCTCCCGTTCAACGCGAAACTGACCTCCCGGGACATCCCGGTCGCGGGCGGCGGCGTGCGCAGCGGCGCCTGCAGCGGCGCGCTGGTCGCCCCGGAGTGGGTCATCACGGCCGGCCACTGCTTCCACGACCTGAAGGACGTGCGGATCGGCGGCAGGCCGCCGTACACCGTGACGGTGACGATCGGCAAGCTGAAGGACAGCGACCCCGGCGGCCACACGGCACAGGTCGTCGACGTCCGGCAGTCCCCGTTCAACGACCTGGCGGTGGTGCGGCTCAGCGTCCCCGTCGAGGGCATCGTCCCGGTCACCCTGGCCGACAAGGAGCCCCCGATCGGCCAGCGGCTGCAGTTCGCCGGCTGGGGTTCACTCTCGGCCACCGTCCTCGGCCCGTCCGACCACCTCAAACGCGGCCAGTTCACCGTCACGAGCATCGGCCGGACCACGCTCGAGGCCCAACCGGTCGGCACCCGCACGGTGGAGAACGGTCCGTGCCCAGAAGATTCCGGCGCCCCGTTCTTCATCTCCGACGACGACCGCACGGGCCGACTGGTGGCCATCGTCAACACCGGCCCGCCGTGCCCCCAGCCGGGCGCGGAGATCATCGCGCGGGTGGACGTGGCCGCCGCGTGGATCTACCAGCAGCTGCGGACCCCCTAGTCGTGCCCTGTGGCTCAGCGTCCCCCTTACCGGGTGGGCGGTTCGGCGTCGCCGTCGAGCTGGCGGAACTGCTGCCGCAACTGCGATCCGGGCAGCTCACCCGGGTTCACGGCCACTCCGACACCAGCGGGCACCGGCTCGGACTTCCACGGGGCACCGACCGCCGCCGGCGTCACCCCCTCGCTGACCGCTGCTCGCGATCGTGTGTCCACTGTGGCCATATCTGTCTACTGTGGACTGTTGTCGGCGCTCGGCCACGTGCCGGTGTTCGCCGGCCCCACCCGATCAAGCGGCCAGGTGTGGATCAGCCGCCGGCGGTACGGGCGGCGAACTGGACGGCCAACAGCCTGGAACCAGGGCCGCGGGAATGCCCGGTGGCCATCCGGCGTTTACTCATGGGTACGTGATTACTTGGGAGGCACGAGGTGGCGCTGGACCCGGATGAGCTGTTCGAGGTGGACTCCGACGTCCCGGATCTGAGCGGAGCGGTGCTGCTGCACCACTTCAACGGCTTCATGGACGCCGGTTCGGCCGGTTCGACGTTGGTCGACCACCTGCTGGAGGTGCACGAGCACCGAGTGGTCGCGCGGTTCGACATCGACGACCTGCTCGACTACCGGTCGCGCCGTCCCACCATGACCTACGCCACCGACCGCTGGGAGGACTACGACGCCCCCGAGCTGGTGGTGCACCTGCTGCAGGACGCGGTGGGCACCCCGTTCCTGCTGATGACCGGCCCGGAGCCGGACCGGCGATGGGAGGCCGTCGCGGCTGCCGTACGAGCCCTGATCGAGCGGTGGGGCGTGCGGCTCGCCGTCACCTTCCACGGCATCCCGATGGGCATCCCGCACACCCGCAAGCTCTCGGTGATCTCTCATGCCACCAGGCCCGAGCTGGTCACGGAGAAGTCGCCGTTCAGCCGGGTGCAGGTGCCGGGCAACCTGTCGGCGCTGCTCGAACTGCGCCTCGGGGAGGCCGGTCACGACGCCATGGGCTTCGCCGCCTACGTCCCGCACTACCTCGCGCAGAGCACCTACCCGGCCGCGGCGCTGGGACTCCTGGAGGCGCTGGCGAAGTCGACGGGCCTGGTGATCCAGGCGGGCGGCCTGCCCGAGGCGGCGCAGCGCACCGACGCCGAGATCGCCCGCCAGGTGGCCGGGTCGGCGGAGGCGGCGCAGGTGGTCGAGGCACTGGAGCAGCAGTACGACTCGTTCACCGAGGCGTCGGAGAACTTGCTGGTCTCCGAGGGCGAACCGGTCCCGAGCGCGGACGAACTGGGCGCCGAGTTCGAGCGCTTCCTGGCCGAGCAACAGCGCGACCACTGATCCCCCCAACGTGACACCACCACGCCACTGAAACCCGCTGTCCCCGTTGCGGAACGCAGGAGGAGTTGGACACTCACCGCCCGCTCTGGGTCTGGAGCCTGACGAGCGGACGGAAGCCGAGCAGGCGGCCGCCGAGATCCTCGCCGAAACCACTAAGCCCGACCCGGACCGCCGCCGGGCGAAGCGAGGTCTTCGGCGGCTTTCGCCCCGGTCGCGACCGGACTCGTCACCGGAGCAGGCGACGGTGCCGAGGAACTGGCCAAAGGCGCGATCGAGGCACTCGCCGCGTCGTTCCCCGAGTATGTCGCTGACCCTGACAACTGCCTGACTGCGGTCGGATGCAGTTGAGATAGTGCCTGCCGGCGGCGGAAACAGACGTCGGGTCAGCAGCAGCCCGGCTCCGCCCGCGCGCCCTGATCGCGTCCATGACCACGAAGCCGCCCGCCCACACCAGGAAGGCCCAGAACGGCGACCCGGCCAGTAAGACGATGCACAGCTCGTACACGCCATCACCGCCACTCCTCGCCGTTGCCGTCCTCGACCAGACGTTTATACGGAATTCCGTCCCCGTACTTGGCCAGCACCTTGCAGATGACCTTGATACGGCCTGGCCGCATCGGGTCGACGCCGTTGACGGCGTTGCGCATGGTGCCCTCGGCAAAGGTGTCCTCCCCGAGGGCGTTGCACTCCTCGGCCAGCCGCCGCACCGTCCAGTTGTGTTCCTCGAGCCAGGACCGGAGGAGCTCGCGCTTCAGCTTCGGCACAGGTCAGCCACCTCCACAATGGTGCAGTCGTGCAATTCCCGCACCAGGCTTGCGGCGCGCACCCAGCGAATAGCCGGGTCGTCATAGGGGATGGTCGCTTCGTCCATGGCAACGGGAACCAGGTCACCCCGCCGGTAGAGGGTGCCCCGGACGCCAGACACCGGAGCTTGGCGGACGCGAATGGTGACAGCACCTTTCCGCAGTGCCGGGCATAGGCGGCTCGCTATCCGGACGCACGGGAGGCAGACGGGAGGCTCGGTGACGGCCATGTTCTCCGGCCAGCCAGGCCAGTCCTCGCGGTGGTCCTTGAGGAGCCAGAGGATGCCTTCACTGGTCTGATCGGCCGGTCCGGCGCAGACCTGGCACAGCAGTCGGCGCATGGCGCGCCGCTGCCGGAACGGGTGCACCTTGCCGAAAACCGGCTCGCCGTGACCGGGCCGGAAGGGCGTGCGGTACCAGAGCACGCCCTTGTCGTCCCGGTCGTGCAGTGTCTCGTCTAGGTAGGCAATGCCTAGACCGCGACGCTCAACGAGTCGGTACGCCGGGTCCCGCTCTTCGCTCCACGACGTGATGTACGGCGTGTGTGGCGTGAGGGCGGCGTAGTTGACGCGCGTGTCTTGGTTCGATGATCCCTTAGACATTTCTATTTCTTTTGTTGACATTCGCCAGATGGTCGGAGACGTTTTGGCGTCGCTTGGCGCGGGTCTGCATTGCCTCACCCATTTCGACGATGCGCTGGCCCAGGGCAGCGTCATCGTCGGTACTGGGTGGTACAGCACGGCCGGCATCAGCGTCGAGGTAGCGCAGGACGTAGCGGCTGATCTGTCCGTTCAGGCTGATCAAGTCGGCTACGACTTGTTTGTCGGAGTGGTAGGCCTCATCGCCCGGTACCAGGTTGCTGCCGGTGCCGGTCGCGTTGTCCATGGGGGTACCGCCGTTACTCATGGCTCCAGCCAACGAGTGGCAGCCTGGCTATACCAGGGCGCTCACGCCGCGCCAACGTCGCAGAAATGTCGCAGCGACCATCGGCAACAGCGCAGGTCAAGCCGCGTCCCGCTATCTTGGTGGCAGTGAGAAACGGAGGAAACTCGTGGCCCTCAAGCGGAGACGCCTGGTGCAGCGGCGCAAGGCCCTTGGTCACAGTCAGGACGACTTGGCCAGCCTGGTGGGCGTTGACCGCTCAACCATCATCCGCTGGGAGCGGGCAGAGACCGAGCCGCAACCCTGGCTGCGGCGGAAGCTGGCGAATGCCTTGCGCGTCTCGGCCGATGAGCTGGCGGAGTTGCTGGACTCGGTCAGCGAGGTACCTGGCCGCGCCGACGGCTACACCTTGCTCTCATCGGTGCCGCTCGACTTCTCGGACGCGACGGCAGCCGTGCAGTTCACCGAAGGCTTTTCCGCGCATGACCTCGCCAGCCGCCGCCAGGTTCTGGAGCAACTGTCAATCCTGACTAGCGTGGCGCTGCTGCGCCCCATCCGGCAGTGGGTAGCGTCGCTGCCGGTCATACCCGACGACCCGATCGGCCGTGACAATCTCGACGACCTCCAGGCTGCCGTCAAGTTATTCCGGCGCTGGGATGCCTCTGGCGTTGGCGGCCTGAAACGCAAGGCGGTCGTCGGGCAGCTCAATGCCGTGGCCGAAAGCATGCACGATACGACCGAGGCTACGGTTCGGGTCAAGCTGCTCTCAGTAATGGCCGAATTGGCGCAATTGGCCGGATGGATGGCATACGATCAAGGCTTGCCGGGTGTCGCTCAGCGCTATTACGTGCTGGCGCTGCATGCCTGCCGGGAGGCTGGCCCGGGGGCGCTACCGTTGGGCGTCAAAGTCATTGGTGATATGACCCAGCTATCTACCGCACTCGGCAATTACGATGACAGCCTTGACCTGGCCCGCACCGGGCTATACGCGCTGCCGCGGACTGAGAAATTGGTGCGTGCAGAACTGCTCGGGCTTGAATCCCGGGCGTATGCGCAACTCGGTAATCGGGAAGCCCCGGACGCCGCCCGTTCGGCTGAGGCATGTGTTGAGGTTTGGCACGAAGCCGCCGACGCTGAACCAGCGCCAGACTGGCTGCATTACATGAACCAGGCCGAAGTCGATTGTTTGGCTGCCAACACCTACACCCAACTGGCCCTGCAAGCTGATGACCAATCCCGCTGGCGTGCCTATGCAGCCCGGGCTGAATACCACACCCTGCAAGCCCGCCAAACCAGAGCCAACGGCTATGACCGCAGTCGTATCCTCGATGAAATCCGCTTGGCCAAGGCGCGACTCAGCCAGCGCGAACCGATTGAGTCGGTAAGCGTTGCCTCGAATGCCCTGTGCCTTGCCGAACCCGTCCGGTCGTCAGTCGTCTATGACTGGCTGATTCGCTTTCATGCTGAGCTGGTGGCACGGCACGGGGGCGAGGCGTTGGTAACCGACTTCACCGGCCAGCTCCGCGACTACCTCCGCTCGGTCGCTCCCTTACGAGAGGGTGATGTGATTGCCGTCGGAGATTGAGTTTGCCTCGATAGCCGGTGACTTGGCCGCGAAGCACCTTGACGAACTGGCAAGTCTGTACGCCGAGGTTTACGCGGAACCACCGTACGAGTGGGGACCGGAACACGCCGAGCTGTTCGCCGACCGCTTCGAGGGGCAACGCCAACAAGACGGCTTCACCCTGATCGAAGCTCGCGACCAAGGCCGGCTCGTCGGCATGAGCTTCGGTGTCACGCTCTTACCGAACACGCCCTGGTGGCAGAACCTCACCACGCCAGCTGCGGAGAATGTGACCGCGGAGCACCCCAACCGCACGTTTGCCCTGGTTGAGCTGCTGGTGCGGGCACCTTGGCGTCGTCGGCGCGTTGCCGGGACGATGCATGACCTGCTGCTGGCCGACCGCATCGAGGAACGAGCCACGCTGACGGTGTTACCAGCCGCCGAAGCAGCTCGGGCCGCCTACCGAAAGTGGGGTTGGCAGAAGGTAGCGCAGAAGCGCAACCCCCTGCCGGGATCGCCGGTCTTCGATGTGCTGGTGAAAGAGCTGGGGCACGGGCATGCGCGATAGTCGGCAAATCAGTCGTTGAGTCCCGGCCGGACCACGTCGATCGGTCACGCTTCGTGGCCTCCTGCGCGGCTGCGGGCGGCAGCCAGGCGCTGGCCAGGACGGGGAAGGGACGGCTGACTCAGCTGGTCACCGCACGAAATGCTGCGGTGCGATCGTGGCCTGGTCGGCGATGGCGGTGACGAACGCGGCGGTGACCGGGTCCGGGCGGACTCGGGTGTAGACGCACAGTTCGCGGTTGACGGGTGGGTCGGGTCGAAGCACCAGGCCGAAGCCCTGCGGGATGATGTTGCTGGGCACGAGGGTGAGCCCGAGTCCGGCGCGGGCCATGTTGACGGCTGACGGGCCCTGCTCGGTGCGCAGCGAGATCTTGGCCAGCAAGGCCGCGTCACCAGCGCCTCGACCTGCTCCGACGCGCACGGCGAACCCGGTCGCCGGGGTCGCCGGGGTCGTCGACGAGTGGGCGGGCGAGTGGCGGACGCCGTGACCCCGCTCACTCGTCGGCCGGCTTTGCCGCGAGCTAACCCGCGGCCGGCCGCCGGATTGGCAGACTTGGGCCATGGCGACAGTCTTGACACGGGCCGAGCATCGGGGTGAGCGGTTCGGCGCCGCGATGGCCACGGCGGTTCGCCGACTCCCCTGGGGACTGTCCGGCGTCATCCCACCCAGCCTGCTCGGCTTCGCGGTCATCAACGGGTTCACCTTCGGCGTGGACATCGCGTTGCTCACCGTCCTGCGCTCGTGGGTGGGCCTGCCGCTCTGGCTGTCGATCACCATCGCCTACGTCTGCGCGTTCGGGCTGAGCTACGTGCTCAACCGGGCATTCAACTTCCGCTCGCACGCCGCGGTCGGCCCACAGGTCGTGGTGTACGTCGTCGTAGTCGTGATCAACTACATCGTGTGGATTCTCGGCGTCGGCGCCGGGCTGGCCGCCCTCGGCGTCGAATACCACATCGCCCGGATGGCCGCCGGAGTGTGCGAGGCAGGCTACATGTACTGCGCCATGCGCTGGGTCGTCTTTCGGAACCGCTGACGCACAACCGACCACAATGTCCGCGCAGCGCGGTTGCCCGTCCGATAAAGGTCCCAACGGATCAATGGGCTACGCCGGATGGACGTGTCCGCATGTCCGGCGGCCTGCCGTAAGGTTTGCGCACACCTTCCCGGATGGAACAACCAGCGACGAAGCGAGCGCAGCGTGGACCGCACGGAATTCTCGGACGCATCGGCTTTGGAAAACAGTGTGCGACACGACTATTCGACGAGTCGCATTGGTGTCGTGCCCTTGAGCGAGCGGCGGTCTCGCTATCATTTTCTGTCGCTGTGGATCACTCTTGCGGCCGGGTTCACCTACCTGTTTCTCGGGTTCCAGTACCACGACGCCGGCTACTCCCTGGTGAAGGCCGTCGCGGCGGGGGCCGTCGGGGCGGTCGCCTACCTGATCTACGCGTTGCCGGCGGCCTACCTCGGCTCGGTCAGCGGTCAGACGCACGCGTTGCTGACCCGGTCGATCCTGGGCAAGGTCGGCTCCGCGCTGGTCACCGTGCTGCTGATCGGCATCGCGGCCGGGTGGACCGCGTTCGCGTTCAACCTGCTGGCCACGCTCTACGACGGCCTGTTCGGCTGGGGCAACGTGGTGCTGATCAGCGTGCTGCTCGCCGTCCTCGGCATCACCAACAACCTGTTCGGGTTCACCGGCATCGCCGCGTTCGCCCGGTACCTCGTCGCGCCGCTGATGATCGTGTGGATGGTGTACCTGGTCATCAAGGGCTTCACCGACATCCCCGGCTCGGTGCTGACCGCGACGCCGGCCAGCGAGGCGACGATGCCGTTCCTGGCCGGGGTCGGGGTGGCCATCGGCTCCGTGATGTGGGGGAACGAGCCCGACACCTGGCGCTACGGCAGGCCCGGCTTCTTCTGGCCCACGCTGCCGATGGTGGTCGCGCTGGCGGTGGGCCTCGTACTGTTCGTGGCGGGCGGCTGGATGATGGCGGAGCTGTCCGGCGCGGGCCAGTACGACTTCGGCCCGGCGTTCCGCTACATCGTGGAGTACTCGATGTTCGGCGTTCTCGCGCTGGGCGCCGTCCTCGCCACGATCATGCAGGTGGCCATCAACGACGGCAACTACTACGAGATGATCAATGCGGGGCAGAACGTCGCCGGCGGGGTCCGCGGCTGGCAACGCTGGCACACGTGCCTGGTGATGGCCGCGGTCGCGGCGTTGTTCGCGTGGCGGTTCCCGGCCGTCGAGGAGGGGTTCTTCGTGGTGGCGAGCTGGTCCTCGATCGCGCTGCCGTGCGTGACCGTCGTGATGTGCGTGGACCGCTTCGTGCTGCCGAGGATGCTGGGCGTGCGCCGGCCGACCGACACCATTCCGTCCTGGCGGGCGGCCGGTCTCGGCAACCTGCCGGGCATCGTGGCGGTCGTGGTCGCGGTGCTGTTCGGCGCGTGGGGCCTCGGTCTGCTGCCCGGCCAGGAGACCGCGCCCTCCCTCGGGCTGCCGGCGGTGGAAGCGTGGCTGCTGGCCGGCCTCCTCTATGCTGCACTGGCCTGGCTGGTCGCGCGCGGCTCGCAGGTGGCCACCCTGCTGGGCTTCGGCCGGCAGCCGGAGGCGGCGGACGGCGATCCGGCCGGGTACACCGAATCTGACCACCACGTCGGGAGGAACGTCACCTGATGACTGGCACGGCACGCGAGATCCTGGAGTCTGCCCGCGCGGAGCTCGCGCCGGCGGAGAAGGACAACCGGCTGGTACCGCTGATCGCCTCCGGCGCGGCGCCGCGGTCGGTGTTCGCCACCATCGCGGCCGAGGAGAGCCGGATCGTCCGCAGTGACTGGCGCAGCTTCCTCACCATCGCCGCGCGGTGCACCGAGCAGAACAGCCGCGAGCTGTTCGCGGGACTCGCGTCCGGCGAGGGCATGGCGCTGGCCAAGCTGGACGCGCTCGTCGCGGCCACCGGGCTCGACGACGCCGCGCTGGCCCGCTACCAGCCGATGGCCGGCTGTCAGGCGTACCCGGCGTACATGGCCTGGCTGGCGCTGCTGGGCGAGCCGGCCGACGTGGTCGTCGCGCTGATCGCCAACTTCGCCGCGTGGGGCGGCTACTGCGCCACCATCGCCACCGCGATGCGTGAGCAGTACGGCTTCGACGACGAGGCGTGCGGGTTCTTCGACTTCTTCGCCACCCCGGTGCCGGAGGTCGAGGAGCAGGCCGTGGCCGCGTTGCAGGCCGGGATCGACGCGGGCCGGCACTCCGCCGAGGCGTACACCTACGGCCGGCTGTTCCAGTCCTACGAGCTGATGTTCTGGAACACCATCGCCGACACCGCCGAGGACGACCGGAAAGCCTGACGGGGACTCAGGAGGCCGAGCGCACGACGGCGTCGTTCAGCGGGTGCAGGGAGCCGATCTGGCCCCGGTGGTACAGCTCCAGGAACGCGTCGACGACCTCCGGGTCGAACTGGCTTCCCCTGCAGCGCAACAGTTCCCCGCTCGCGGCCTGCTGGCTCAGCGCGGACTGGTACGGCCGCTCGGCGAGCATCGCCGCCCACGAGTCGCACACGGCGACGATCCGGGCTTCGACGCGGATCTGCTCGCCGGCCAGGCCGAGCGGATACCCGCGGCCGTCCGTCCGCTCGTGGTGCTGGTGGATGATCTCCGCGACGTCGACCAGGTCCGGCACGACGCTCAGCATGCGGTAGCCGTGCTCGGGGTGTTGGCGCACGAGCTCGAACTCGTCGGTCGTGAGCTTCGCCGGCTTGCGCCAGATGTCTTGCGGCACAAGGATCTTGCCCACGTCGTGCAGGCGGCCGGCAAGCTCGGTCCGGCACACGGTCGGCTCGTCGTGGCCGAGCGAGTGGGCCACCAGCGCCGCCCACCGCCCGACGGCGCGGCCGTGCTCGCTCGTCGACAGCCAGCTGTCGACCTCGTCGGCCACCCGCTGCAGGTAGACCAGCAACCCGGCCGTGTCGGCGGTGTTGCCGGGGTCGGGGTTGCTGTCGCCGAGCACGACCCGGTCGCGGCCCTGCGCCTTGGCCGCGTACAGCGCGCGGTCCGCGGTGTTGATCAGCTCGGCCGGGGTGCCGCCGTTCATGGGCAGGGTGGCGGTGCCGATCGACACCGTGACGTGGAGCCACACGTCGGTGGCGACCTGGATCTGGCTGGAGGCGACCTGGTCGCGCAGCCGCTCGCCGATGGCGGCCAGCTCCTCGACACTCACGCTCGGCACGACCAGGGCGAACTCCTCGCCGCCGTAGCGCGCCAGCACGTCGCTGGGGCGGACGGACTCCCGTAACCGCCGCGCCACCTCGACCAGCACCCGGTCACCGGCGGGGTGCCCGTACCCGTCGTTGATCGACTTGAAGTGGTCGATGTCCACGATCAGCACGGCGAGCTTCGCGCCGGAGCGCCGTGCCTTGGCGATCTCCACGGGAAGCTGCGCGCCGAAGAAACGTCTGGTACGCAAGCCTGTCAGCACGTCGGTGATCGCGAGTGTGCGCTGGTCCGCGACGAGGCCGGCGAGGCGGCCGATGGTGAGCATGAACAGTGCCGCACAGGCGGCGGCGATCACCGGGATGTCGCGCAGCCTGCCGAGTGCGAACTGCAGGACCAAAGTGGACGGTGCGATCAGCGCGGCGCCGGCGAGCACCGCCAGCCGGGACGGGGTGAGCTGGACGTCGGCGGAGTTGGCCCGCTCCTCCACCCGCCGCACGGTGGGGTGCAGCGCGGCCGCGCCGAGCGCCAGGTTGCCGCCGAGCCAGATGGCGTCCAGGAAGTTGCCGGTGGCGTACGTGCCGCTGAGCTGCTGCATCACGTACACGGTGTCCGCCGTGAAGATCGCCAGCAGGTTCGCGGTCAGCAACACGAACGACGCGGGGCGGCCGCCGGGCCCGAGGATGAGCCGCAGCGCCACCGCGAACATCGCGAGGTCCATCACCGGGTATGCGACCGACACCACGGTGACCAGGCTCAGCGAACCGGCGCGCGCCTGCGGGCCGATGAGGTAGAGCCAGGAGAGCATGCCGACGGCGACCGCGAGAGTGGCCGCGTCGAGCACGCTGGCCAGGTCGTGGCCCGGGGTCCGGCGCCTGATCAACAGGATGAGGCCGACCACCACGAGCGGATAGTGCAGGAGGTAGAGCGCGTCCGCGACGGCCGGGAACGCCGTCTGGCCCAGGACGTTGTGCGAAACGTAGAAACATATGTCCGCAACGGCGTAGACGACCTGGCTGAATCCGAGGAACAACCACGGCACCCGGGGTTTCCCGCGCGGAAGTCCGCGCCAGCAGCCGATCAGTACGGCGGCTGCCGAGGAAACGCTGACCAAGCAGTACAAGGTGACCCGGACGACCGGTGGGGTGTCGAGGCGCGTGGCCAGGTAATAGCCGCCGACTACCAGAACACCGCCGATCAGGTAGAGAATCCACCCTTCGCCGGCCACTGAACGGACTCGCCGAGCACCCATCCGCGCCTCTCGTTCCCGCGTCGAGCCGAGTTGGCCGTCGGAAACGGTACACCACAAGCGAACACGCTCGGCAGGTGGCTGGTCACAATTCGTGCTCGGGGCAGGGGGATTTTCGACAGGTTTTCCATCGCCGCGGATACGGCGTCCGGGACATTGTAGGAGAAGCGCGAAGCGGCGCGGTAATCGGGATTCCCGTTGTCCGAACCAGTATTTGCGACCGGGAATTGAATTCTGGACTTCGTCATGCCGATCGACAGCTTCTAGTTTGTCAGTTCGTGCGCGGTGGGTCGGGTGCGAGGGTGCCGTCGGGTGCGATGTGGTCGAAGATCTGCTGGATCAGGGTGATCACGTGGGGGTCGTCGACGGTGTAGAGCTGGCGGCGACCGTCGCGGTGGGCGGTGATCAGGCCGGCCAGCCGGAGCTTGCCCAGGTGCTGGGAGGCGGTGGCGATGCTGATGCCGACCAGGCGGGCCAGTGTGCCGACGTCGTAGGGGCCGTGGGTGATCAGCCACACGAGGTGCAGCCGCACGGGGCTGGCGAGCAGGGCGAACGTGTCCGACCCCGACCTCAGCTGGGCCGGGGTCGGTTCCGTGGGTCGACCGCTCGGCTGCGGTTCCGCTGGCGACATCGACATGGCGCTGCCATTCTCCCGCGCGATCGCCCGCGGGCGGTGTCTCACTTTGATACTTCGTCACTTGCGAAAGTAACGAAGTGATGCGAGACTGGGGGCACTCCGAAGGGGAGTAGTCCACAACACCGCACGTCGACATGCTGAGAACCTCGCGTTCTCCGGCGGCGGGGACCGGCGCGAAGCCGGTGGGCGAGACCTTCGGCCACGCAGTCATGCCTGGCCGAGCTCCCTGGGGAACCCGGCTCGGCCGTCCGCCGTCCGGGAAGGATCCCCTCTCCGTGCTCAGCAAGCTGATCCGGCCGCTCGCCGGGTGTGTGGCGCTCACGTTGCCCGCGCTGGTCACCCGGTTCGCCGGTCTCCATCCGCCGCCGCTCGTGGCGTTGCTGTTGTTCGGCGCGGCTGTGGTGGCGGCCTCGTTCGTCCTGGCGTGGGCCGCCGAGGCGGCGCAGGTCGACATCTCCGGCGGGCTCGCCATCGCGATCCTGGCCGTCATCGCCGTGCTTCCCGAGTACGCGGTCGATCTGTACTTCGCCTACACCGCGGGTTCCGACCCCACCTACGTCGCCTACGCGGCGGCGAACATGACCGGCTCCAACCGGCTGCTCCTCGGCCTGGGCTGGTCGCTGGTCGTGCTGATCGGTCTCGCGATCGTGCGGCGGCGCACCGGCCGGACCGTCCGCGAGCTGGTTCTCGAGTCCGGCTACCGGGTCGAGCTCGGCTTCCTGGCCATCGCGTCGGTCGTGGCGTTCGCCATCCCGGCCACGGGACAGATCTCGCTGCTGCTCGGGTTCGCGCTGCTGGG
>NZ_DASWSJ010000126.1:0-6816 GCF_036402745.1 Actinophytocola sp.
GGGTCGGACGAGCCGTAGACGCAGCCGTGCAGGGTGCGGCCGAACCAGTACAGCTCCAGCGCGTTGAACTCGACCGGGCTGGTCCTGGCGCCGACCCCGATCACGGTGACCGTGCCGCCGCGGCGGCTGCTGCCCCACGACGCGCGGATCGTGGCGGGCAGGCCGACGCAGTCGAAGGCGTGGTCGGCGCCGCGGCCGCCGGTGAGGCCGCGGATGGCCTTGCTGGTCTTGTCGTCGGCGACGATGAAGTCGGTGGCGCCGTGCACGAGGGCGAGCTCGCCCTTGGACTCGCTGACGTCCACGCCGATGATCGGGTCGGCGCCGGCCGCGCGGGCGGCCTGCAGCACGGACAGGCCGATCCCGCCGAGGCCGATGACGACGACCGACTGGCCGGCGCGCACGCGGGCGGTGTTGTGCACGGCGCCGTTGCCGGTGAGCACCGCGCAGCCGAGCACGGCGGCCTGCTCCAGCGGGAAGTCCGCGGGGATCGGCACGACCCCCTGCTGCGGGACGATCGTCTCCTCGGCGAACGCGCCGGTGCCGAGCCCCGGGTAGACCGGTGTGCCGTCGGCGAACGTCGCGTACGGCTGGGTCGCCCGCTCCTCGGCGTGCTCGCACAGCCACGGCTCGCCCTGCTCGCAGAACCAGCACTCGCGGCACGCGGGTGCCCAGTTCAGCACCACCGCGTCGCCGACGGAGACCCGGTCGACGCCCTCGCCGACCGCCACGACCGTGCCGGCGCCTTCGTGGCCGAGCACCGCGGGCATGTTCAGCGCGAGCGTGCCGTTGGCGAGCGACAGGTCGGAGTGACACACCCCGGCCGCCGCCACCCGCACGCGCACCTGCCCGGGGCCGGGGTCGCCGAGCTCGATGTCACGCACCTCGAGCGGCTCGCCCTGCCGCATCAGCACCGCTGCCCTGACCATGACTCTCCCTCACCGGCGTACGTTTCCCGGGAGCGTATGCCCCACGGTCGCGGCCGACCTCGCCGCGGCGAGGTCCGTCACACCCCGCGCCAGCACGGTCACCGCGGCGGTGTGCTGGCCGAGGTCGACCGGGAGCCCGCCGCTGGTGTTCACCGGCTCGCCGTCGCCACCTGCCACCGGACCTGGGCTTTTCGTGGGAGTCACGGGTGGCTGCCCGACGGGCTCTGCCGCCGCGCGCATTGCCGCTCGGGGCCAGCAGGGCTCGGTGGGCGGAGCGGGCGCCGGCGGCCCCTAAGCCGCGTCGTGGAAGACCAGCCCCAGGGTGTGGCGGCGGCCGGAGCGGATGACCGACACGCCGTGCCGCATCGGGGCCGTGGACCAGCCTCGGGACGAGCGGACCGGGCGGTCGCGGGTGGTGAACACCAGGCCGTGGCCTTGGGGGATGAGGGTCGCGATCCCGCGGGACTGGGCTCGGGGGCGCTGCTCGACCATCAGGAACTCGCCGCCCGTGTGGTCCACGCCCGGCTCGTTCAGGTTGATCACCACCTGCAGGGGGAACACCTTGTCTCCATACAAGTCCCGGTGCAGGGCGTTCCAGTCGCCCTCGCCGTAGCGGAGCAGGATGGGCGTCGGGCGGGTCTGGCCGGCTGAGTGGCACTCCTCGAGCCACTCGTCGAGGCCGTCGGGCCACGTCGCCGACCAACCCAGTTTCCGGGCCCAGTCGCGGGCGATGGGCAGCAGCCTCGGGTAGAGCGCGGCCCGCAGGTGGGCGACCAGCGGCGGGAACGGCGACGCGAAGTACCGGTACTCGCCCCGGCCGAACCGGTAGCGCGCCAGGTCGATGGTGGCGCGGAACCGGTCCGGCTGGTCGTACAGCGCGGCAGTGGACGTGCACTCGCGCTTGGTGAGCAGCCGGGGCAGCAGCGCGCAGCCGTGCTCGTTGATCTCCTCGGTGACGGTCGCCCAGTCGACGTCGAGCTTCACGCTTCCTCCAAGGCCAGCAGGGTCTGCTTCGCGTCCGGGCCGCCGACGTACCCGCCGGACGAGCCGTCCGACCGCACGACCCGGTGACACGGCAGCACCACCGGCACCGGGTTGGCGGCACACGCCGTCCCCACCGCCCGGACCGCGCGGGGGCTGCCGGCCGCCGCGGCGACCTCGGCGTAGCTCTCGGTCCGGCCGTAGTCGATGTCGGCTAAATGACCCAGCACGGTCCGGCGGAAGCCGGACGTGAGGTGTAGGTCCAGCGGCACGTCGAACGAGCGCCGCCGGCCGGTGAAGTACTCGTCCAGCTGCCGAACCACGATGTCGAGCCGGGCCGGCGCGCGCAGGATGCGCGGGCTCACCTTCTGGGCGAGCTCGGAGAGCGCCTCGTCGTGGCCGGCGGTCTCGTACACGACCCGCAGCAGGCCGGCGGGACTCGCCGCGAGCAGCAGCGAGCCGACCGGGGTGTCGACGGTGCGATAGGCGATGTCGAGGATGCCCTCCCGCTCGGCCGCCGCCGCGAGCCGCTCGCGCAACCGGGCGGAGAGGTCGCCGGACACGGTGTTGCCGCCGGACAGGGTGTTGAAGAGCTCAGTCATGGTCGGTTCCCCTCGGGTATGTCGTGCGCAGCCGCTTGATGCCGTCGGCCGCGGCGCGCCGGGCGGCGGCGGTGCTGCCGCCCGTGATGGCCGCGACCTCCTGGTACGGCAGGCCGGCGAGGTGGTGGTAGGCCACCGCCTCGCGTTGCTTGCGTGGCAACGCGGCCAGCGCGTCCCACAGGTCGCCGTCCCAGTCCTCCGGCCGGCCCGTGCGGGCAGGCCGGTCCGGCACCTCGCCGACCGCGACGGGACGGCGGGCCGTGGCCCGGTGCACGTCGACGGCCTTGCGGTGCGCGATGGTGACGAGCCAGGCCTCCACGTTGGCGTCGCCCGGCAGGCCCGGGTACGCGCGTAACGCGGCGAGGAACGTGTCCGACCAGGCGTCCTCGGCGTCCGCCCGGCCGAGCACCGCCCGGCACACGCGCAGCACCATCGGCCCGTACTCGGCGACGATCTGCTCGAAAGGTCTCACATGAGGTAGACGTCCGGCTCCCACGGAACGTGAGATTGCCAGGTCAGGCCGACGGAATCCCGAGCCCGCCCGCGATGTCGAGCTCCTGACCGGTGAACTCGCCGGTGAGCATCGGCATGGCCGAGGCGATCGCGGCCTTCGTCGCCGGCAGCTCCAGCGACGCCGCGTGGTGGGCCTTGCTCTGCCACACCTCGAACACCCAGACCAGATTCTGGTCACTGTCCGACGTGCCGACCACGTACAGGTCGCAGCCGGCCGCACGCAGCCCGTCCTCCCCACCGAGGAGCAACGTCACGACGTCGTCGCGCTTGCCGGGCACCGTCCGCATGGTCGCCAGATATCCGTATCGCACCGGGCGATCATGCCAGAGCCGCTCAACCACCCGATTGGACGAACGCGACAATGCCAATCATTCGCACTATTCCGGGTCCATTTCCGACCAATTCGCGGATTGGCTCAGAACGCCTCGTCGAAGAGCGCGAGCCGGATGTCGCGTGCCTCGGTGAAGTGGGTGATCGCGTTCTTCTCCGCGCCGTCGCTGTCGCGTGCCTCGATCGCCTCCACAATTGCGCGATGCTGCTCGTTGGACCGCTCCCAGCGCCCCGGCGTCCCCAAGGTCGTTGCCGGGTAGCGGACCAGGTGCAGGTCCAGCCGTTCGAGCAGGTCGATCAGCGACATGTTGTGGCTGGCGCGCCAGATCGCGGTGTGGAACTGCCGGTTGCCGCGGACCATCCCGTCGACGTCGTCCGTGGTCACCGCGTCCAGCCGGCTCATCGCGCGGCGGAGCAGGATCAGGTCGTGTGAGTTGCGCCGCTCGGCGGCCATCCGCGCCGCCGTCCCCTCCAACGCGATCCTGGTCTCGTAGATGTCGAGCACCTCTTCGGGAGTGCGCTCGCGGACCACCAGACCACGGTCGTTGCGCTCGACCAGCCCGTCGTGCTGCAGCTTCGACAGTGCCTCCCGGATCGGCGTGCGGCTCACCTCGCACCAGTCCGCCAACGCCGACTCCACCAGTTGCTGCCCCGGTATGAGATCGCCCGCCCGAATCGCTTCCTTCAGTCGCTGATACGGCGTGATCTTGTTGACCGGATCGGGCAAACGTGCGGCGGAACGGCCGGATCTCGCGTTGGCCATGTCCCGATCTCCCCATCCCCAGTTTCATCACCCGTCGACGACGGGTCACCCAGTACGGGCATTGTTTGCCTATTTCCGCAAACCGTCAACGTGCGTGCCTACGGTCCGTACGCGGCTTACACCGGATGAGGGGGCGCTGGTGCGGACCGCCGCCGAGCGAGTCCACGGACAGTAGAGCCGGTAGCGTCCGCACGGTCGGCCACCGCGCAGAGGAGGACCCCGTGACCCGCATCGCGTTCATCGGGCTCGGCATCATGGGCCTGCCGATGGCCGCCAACCTCGTCCGGGCCGGGCACGAGGTGTCCGGCTACAACCGCACGGCGGCCAAGGCGGCCAAGCTCGCGGACGCCGGCGGCACCGCGGCCGGGTCGATCGCCGGGGCGGTGCGCGGCGCCGAGGTCGTGATCACCATGCTGCCCGACTCCCCCGACGTCGAGGCCGTGGTCCTCGGCGACGACGGCGTGCTCGCCGCGGCCGGGAAAGGCGCGCTGCTGATCGACATGAGCACGGTGGCGCCCGCGACCGCACGCACGGTCGCGGAACGCGCCGCCGAGGCCGGGCTGCGCGCGCTGGACGCCCCGGTCAGCGGCGGTGAGCAGGGCGCGGTCGACGGCACGCTGTCGATCATGGCCGGCGGCGACGCGGCGGACTTCTCGGCCGCGCGGCCGATCCTGGAGGCGATGGGGTCGACGATCGTCCACGTCGGGCCCGCGGGCGCCGGCCAGACGGTGAAGGCGGCGAACCAGCTGATCACCGCCGGCAACCTGGGGCTGCTCGCGGAGGCCGTGGTGTTCCTCGACGCGCACGGCGTGGACCTCGGGCCCGCGATCGAGGTGATCGGCGGCGGGCTGGCCGGCAGCAAGATCCTCGACCGCAAGGCCCCGGCGATGCTGAACCACGAGTTCACCCCGAGCTTCCGGATCGACCTGCACCACAAGGATCTCGGCATCGTGGCCGACGCCGCCCGCGCGGCAGGCGTCGTGACCCCGATGGCGGCGACCGTCACCCAGCTGATGGCCGCCGCGAAGGCCCAGGGCCACGGCGACCTCGACCACTCGGCCCTGCTCCTGGTGATCGAGCGGCTGGCCGGCCGCTAGTCCACTGTAGACACAGCAAGACCCGCGGCGTCGCGGACGGCCGACAGCAGGGCGGCCGCCGCGGCGCTCGTCGGGTCGGCACTCACGGTCACCGTCTCCCAGCGGGCGGTCGGCGGGGTGAGGCCGACGAACTGGACCTTGTCCGTCTTCACCGAGAACGACTGCGGCACCAGCGCCACCCCGAGCCCGCACGCGACGAGGTCGAGCAGCGAGTGCACGTCGGTGACCTCCAGCGCCACCCGCCGGGACACGCCGGCCGCGTCGAGGACCCGGTCGACCGTGTCGCGGGTACCCCAGTCCGGCTGGAAGTCCACGAACCGCTCGTCCCGCAGGGCCCCGAGGGCAATGCCGGCCTCCGACGCCAGCGGGTGGTCCAACGCGCACGCCAGCACCAGCGGCTCGCTGGCCAGCGGCGACACGGCCACCTCGTCCGGGCAGCGCACGGGCCGGGACACGAACGCCAGGTCGAGCCGGCCGTGCGCCACCTGGTCGGTCAGCTCGCCGGACCCGCCGTGCCGCAGCCGGATCTCGAGTCCGGGATGCGTGGCGAGGAACCCCGCGAGCACGGTCGGCAGGTGCACGACGTGCAGGCACTGCAGCGTCCCGATCGCGAGGCTGCCCTGCAGCAGCCCCTGCACCGCGGCCACCGCGTCGCGGGCGGCATCGGTGGCGGCCAGCGCGCGGCGCGCCTCGGCCAGCAGCGCCTGACCGGCCGCGGTGAGCTGCACCTGCCGGGTGTTGCGCCGGAACAGCGACGCACCCAGCTCACGCTCCAGCGAGCGGATCGACGCGGAGAGCCCCGACTGCGCCACGTGCAGCTGCTTGGCCGCCCGGGTGAAGTGCCGCTCCTCGGCGACCGCGACGAAGTACCTCAGCTGCCGCAGCTCCATGATTCATCACCCTGACTGCTCAACACGATCGAGATCTTCTGTTGGACAGCTTAATCCCCAGCGCGAAGACTGGAACCAGAGGGAAACCACAGTGAAGGGAACATCATGCAGACTCGCCACATCGGCGACAGGCAGGTCAGCGCCATCGGGCTCGGCGGCATGCCGATGTCGATCGAGGGCCGGCCGGACGAGCGGCGGTCCATCGCGACCATCCACGCCGCGCTGGACGCCGGCGTCACCTTGTTCGACACCGCCGACGCCTACCACCTGCACGCCAACGAGGTCGGGCACAACGAGACGTTGATCGCCCAGGCGATCGCGAGCCACGGCGGCGACACCTCCGACGTGCTCGTCGCCACCAAGGGCGGCCACCTGCGCCCCGGCGACGGCTCGTGGACGCTCAACGGCTCGCCCGAGTACCTCAAGCAGGCCTGCGACGCCTCGCTCAAGCGACTCGGCGTCGACGCGATCGGGCTCTACCAGTTCCACCGCCCGGACCCGAAGGTCGACTACGCCGACTCGATCGGCGCCCTCCGCGACCTGCTCGACGCGGGCAAGATCCGGATGGCCGGCATCTCCAACGCGAACCCGGACCAGATCCGGCTCGCCAACGACATCCTCGGCGGGCGGCTGGTGAGCGTGCAGAACCAGTTCTCGCCGGCGTTCCGCTCCAGCGAGCCCGAGCTCGAGCTGTGCACCGAGCTCGGCGTCGCG
>NZ_DASWSJ010000127.1:0-7294 GCF_036402745.1 Actinophytocola sp.
GTGGAGCGGGTGACGGGAATCGAACCCGCATGACCAGCTTGGAAGGCTGGGGCTCTGCCATTGAGCTACACCCGCGTGCGCCGTCTGCGGCGTCCTGCGGAAACAGCCTAGCGCGCCGCGATACGCTGTCCAGGCATCCCCTCGATCAGTGGTGATGGGTTGCGGGCTGTAGCGCAGCTTGGTAGCGCATTCGCTTTGGGAGCGAAGGGTCGCAGGTTCAAATCCTGTCAGCCCGACCAGCTAGGGGGCGGCTCCGGACGACCGCGGGCCGCCCCCGGCGCGTCCGCGACCTGGCGAGTTCCATAGACTCGGACGGACCCCGGTGGCTTAGGTCGGCCTCGGGTGTGTCAGTCAAACCAGCCCTAGGAGATCACGTTGAAGAGCACCGTCGAGCACCTGAGCCCGACGCGGGTCCGGATCAACGTCGAGGTGCCGTTCGACGAGCTCAAGCCGAACTTCGACCGCGCGTACCGCAAGATCGCCAACCAGGTTCGCATTCCGGGCTTCCGGCCGGGTAAGGCGCCGGCGCGAGTGATCGAGCAGCGCATCGGTCGGGCGCCGATCCTCGACGAGGTGGTCAACGAGGCCATCCCCGCGAAGTACAGCGAGGTCATCACCTCCGAGGAGGTCCGCGTCCTGGGCAGCCCGGAGATCGAGGTGACCAAGATCGAGGACGGCGACCACCTCGCCTTCACCGCCGAGGTCGACATCCGCCCCGACATCACCGTGCCCGCGTTCGGTGAGCTGTCGGTCACCGTCGACGACGTCGAGCTGGCCGAGGACGAGGTCGACGAGCAGCTCAACGAGCTGCGCGCCCGCTTCGGCACCCTTACCGGCGTCGACCGCCCGGCCGAGAGCGGGGACTTCGTCTCCATCGACCTCGCGGCCACCGTCGACGGCGAGGAGATCGAGGAGGCCAAGACCTCGGGCCTGTCCTACGAGGTCGGCTCCGGCGAGATGATCGAGGGCATCGACGAGGCCATCATCGGCACGGCGGCCGGCGAGTCGAAGACCTTCACGACGAATCTCGTGGCCGGCGAGCACGCCGGCCGCGACGCCGAGGTCACCGTCACCGTCCAGACCGTCAAGGTCCGCGAGCTGCCGGAGCCGGACGACGACTTCGCCCAGTTGGCGAGCGAGTTCGACACCGTCGAGGAGCTCAAGGCCGACCTGCGCGAGCGGCTCACCCGGGTCAAGCGCATGCAGCAGGGCGTCCAGGCCCGCGACAAGGTCCTCGAGGCCCTCCTCGAGGTCACCGAGGTCCCGCTGCCGGAGAGCGTGGTCGCGTCCGAGGTCGAGGTCCGCCAGCACGACGCGGTCCACACCTTCGACCACGACGACGCCCGCTTCGAGGAGTTCCTCACCGAGCAGGGCAAGACCCGCGAGGAGTTCGACGCCGACATCCGCGAGGAGGCCGAGAAGGCGGTCAAGACCCAGCTCGTGCTGGACTCGATCGCCGACGCCGAGAACGTCTCGGTGGACGACAACGAGCTCACCGAGCGGATCATCTACCAGGCCCAGCGCTTCGGCATCAGCCCCGACGAGTACGTCCAGCGCGCCCAGCAGTCGGGCCAGCTCGGCGCCATCTTCGCCGACGTCCGGCGCGGCAAGGCGCTGGCCTCGGTGGTGCGCCTGGCCACGGTCACGGACGCCTCGGGCAACCCCGTGGACCTCGACGAGCTGTTCGGCCCGCGCGAGGAGCCGGCGCCGGAGAGCACCGAGGAAGAGCCGGCAAAGGCCGATCAGTGAAGCTCTGAGCGAACTTGAGCCGTCCGGGGCATGTCAGCGTGCCCGCCTTCGTTAATGTCGAACGTGAGACCAGACCAAGGTCATCTCCAACGCCGACGCGGTGATGGAGTGAGCGGAGAAAGCAGGCAGACGTGACGCAACCACTGCGGACGCCCGACATGCGGTCCGGGACCGCAGGGCTCACCCTGAACGACTCGGTGTACGAACGGCTGCTCCGGGAGCGCATCGTCTTCCTCGGTTCCGAGGTGGACGACGACATCGCCAACCGGATCACGGCGCAGCTGCTGCTGCTGGCCGCCGAGGACCCGGAGAAGGAGATCACCTTCTACATCAACTCGCCGGGTGGCTCGGTCACGGCGGGCATGGCGATCTACGACACCATGCAGCTGATCGAGCCGGACGTGGCGACCTGGGCGATGGGCATGGCCGCGTCGATGGGCCAGTTCCTGCTCTCGTCCGGGGCCCCCGGCAAGCGCTATGCCCTGCCGCACGCGCGGATCATGATGCACCAGCCCTCCGGTGGCGTCGGCGGCACCGCGTCCGACATCGCCATCCGTGCCGAGATCCTCGGCAAGTGGAAGCTGGAGATGGCCGAGCTGACCGCGGACCAGACCGGTCAGTCCGTCGAGCGGATCACCACCGATGCCGACCGCGACCGCTGGTTCACCGCGGAAGAGGCTCGCGACTACGGCTTCGTGGACAACGTGGTCACCCGGGTGCCGCACACGCCCAACGGCAGCGGCAGCTGACCGGGCCCAGACCGAGGAGACTTGACAGTGAGTGACCTTCACGCCCCACAGGCCCGGTATGTGCTCCCCTCCTTCGTGGAGCGGACCAGCTACGGGGTCAAGGAGTCCAACCCCTACAACAAGCTGTTCGAAGAGCGGATCATCTTCGTCGGCGTGCAGATCGACGACGCGTCGGCCAACGACGTGATGGCGCAGCTGCTGTACCTGGAGTCGGTCGACCCCGACCGCGACATCATCATGTACATCAACTCGCCGGGTGGCTCGTTCACCTCGCTGATGGCCATCTACGACACTATGCAGTTCGCCCGGCCCGACGTGCAGACCTACTGCCTCGGCCAGGCGGCGTCCGCGGCGGCCGTGCTGCTCGCGGCCGGTACCCCGGGCAAGCGCTTCGCCCTGCCCAACGCCCGCGTGCTGATCCACCAGCCCGCGATGGAGGGTGTCTACGGCCAGGTGTCCGACCTGCAGATCCAGGCCAACGAGATCCAGCGGGTTCGCCGGCTGATGGAGTCGACGCTGGCCCGGCACACCAAGAAGTCGGCCGACGAAGTCCGCGTGGACATCGAGCGGGACAAGATTCTGACGGCCGACGAGGCCAAGGACTACGGCATCGTCGACGAGGTGTTGCCGTACCGGAAGCTCTCCGCGACCAGGCCGTGAGGCACTGTCCGAACCCTGTGCGGAGGGTGATGACGGTCCCGCGAGAGCGGGCCACCTGATCGGCCGAATCCGACAACTCGGTGGGTAGGTTCTCCCATTGAGTGGGGGTTGGCAGGTACCGTCGAAGGCAACAGGCACACGACCGGGCCTGGAGTGCCGTGCGTGACACTGGCACTCGAGGCCCGTTCAGCCATAAATCCAGGCGCGCTCCCAGGCTCGCCGGAGGGGACAGAGGTCAGCGGTCATGGCGCGTATCGGTGACGGCGGGGACCTGCTGAAGTGTTCTTTCTGCGGGAAGAGCCAGAAGCAGGTGAAGAAACTGATCGCCGGCCCCGGCGTGTACATCTGCGATGAATGCATCGACCTCTGCAACGAGATCATCGAGGAAGAGCTGGCGGAGGCGGGCGACGTCAAGCTCGACGAGCTGCCCAAACCAGCCGAGATCGACGAGTTCCTCGACCAGTACGTGATCGGTCAGGACGAGGCCAAGCGCACGCTCGCGGTGGCGGTCTACAACCACTACAAGCGTATCCAGGCCGGTGACCGGGCCCGGCCCGAGGCGCGCGAGGGCCGCGAGGCCCGGGACGAGACCGTCGAACTGGCCAAGTCCAACATCCTGCTGCTGGGCCCCACCGGCTGCGGCAAGACCTACCTGGCCCAGACGCTGGCCAAGATGCTGAACGTGCCGTTCGCCATCGCCGACGCCACCGCGCTCACCGAGGCCGGCTACGTGGGCGAGGACGTCGAGAACATCCTGCTCAAGCTCATCCAGGCGGCCGACTACGACGTCAAGCGGGCCGAGACGGGCATCATCTACATCGACGAGGTCGACAAGATCGCCCGCAAGTCGGAGAACCCGTCCATCACGCGCGACGTGTCCGGCGAGGGTGTGCAGCAGGCGCTGCTCAAGATCCTGGAGGGCACCACCGCGTCGGTGCCGCCGCAGGGTGGTCGCAAGCACCCCCACCAGGAGTTCATCCAGATCGACACCACGAACGTGCTGTTCATCGTGGCGGGCGCGTTCGCCGGGCTCGAGCGGATCATCCAGGACCGGATCGGCAAGCGCGGCCTGGGCTTCGGCGCCGAGCTCCGGTCCAAGGCCGAGATCGACACCGCCGACTTCTTCGCCGACACCATGCCCGAGGATCTGATCAAGTTCGGCCTGATCCCCGAGTTCATCGGCCGGCTCCCGGTCGTCGCGAGTGTCACCAACCTCGACAAGCCGTCGCTGGTGCAGATCCTCACCGCGCCACGCAACGCCCTGGTCAAGCAGTACCAGAAGCTGTTCGAGATGGACGGCGTCGAGCTGGAGTTCACCGAGACCGCGCTCGAGGCGGTGGCCGACCAGGCCATCCTGCGCGGCACGGGTGCCCGCGGCCTGCGCGCGATCATGGAGGAGGTGCTGCAGCCGGTGATGTACGACATCCCCAGCCGCACCGACGTCGCCAAGGTCGTCATCACCGAGCAGACCGTCCGCGAGAACGTGAACCCCACGATCGTGGCGCGCCAGCCGTCCCGCCGCGAGCGCCGCGAGAAGTCGGCCTAGTCCTTCGAAACCTGTCCGCGGCCCGCCGGAAACCGGCGGGCTGCGGCATGTCTCCTCGAGCGTCACCTCGCGCGCCGCTCGAGCCACACTGAATTCTCGCTGGCGCCGGCCCGTGTCCGGCGTGGCGCGGCCAGACCCGAGGTGCACGGAAAGTGGGCACACCTCACCCGGACGGTGCAAGGATGAGCCATGCTGCCGTACGTCTTGCTCCTGCACGGTCACACCGGATCCGGGCCGCGGCACTGGCAGAGCTGGCTCGCCGGCGAGCTCGCCAACGTCGGCGGCGAGGTCGACGTCCCGCAGCTCACCGACCCCGACCAACCCGACCTCGAGGTCTGGCTCGCCGAGCTGCGCCACCACTTGCAGGCCGCCCCGGAGGCCGGCGAGCGGGTCGTGCTCGCGCACTCCGCCGGCGCCACGCTGTGGCTGCACCACGCCGCCCGGCTCACCGACGACCGCGCCCACCTGACGCTGCGCTTCGACCGCGTCCTGCTCGTCGCACCGCCCGGGCCCGGCTGGGAGCACCCGGACGTGCACGGCTTCAACCCCACGCCGATGGACGCCGCCGGGGTGCGCCGGGCCGCCTCGTGGACCCAGCTGGTGGTCGGCGACGACGACAAGGCCTGCACGGTCGACGACGCCGTCGAGATGGCCGCGCAGCTCAAGGTCGACCTCGACGTGATCCCGGGCGGCGCGCACCTCAACACCGACGCCGGCTACGGCCCCTGGCCCGCGGTGCTCGACTGGGTGCACGACAAGCACACCCGGATGGTCACGAACCGGTGATCCGCTGCGTGCCCGTGTAGACGTTCATGCTGGTGCCGCGCAGGAACCCGATGAGCGTGATGCCCTGCTCCTCGGCCAGCTCCACGGCCAGCGACGACGGCGCCGACACCGCGGCCAGCACGGGAATGCCCGCCATCGCGGCCTTCTGCACCAGCTCGAAGGACGCGCGCCCGGACACCATCAGCACCGTCGCACCCAGCGGGACGCGGCCGTCGAGCAGCGCCCAGCCGGTGACCTTGTCGACCGCGTTGTGCCGGCCGACGTCCTCCCGGAGGGCGACCAGCTCACCGGCGGCCGTGAACAGCCCCGCGGCGTGCAGTCCGCCGGTCTTCTCGAACACCTCCTGCTCGGCGCGCAGCCGGTCCGGCAGGGCGAGCAGCACCTCCAGCGGCAGCCGGACGTCGTCGGCCGCCACGTCGAAGGTCGTCCTCGTGCGCAGCGCGTCGATGCTGGCCTTGCCGCACACGCCGCAGGAGCTGGTGGTGTAGAAGTTCCGGTCCAGCGCGGTGTCCGGGGGCTCGACGCCCGGCGCCAGGTCGACGTCCACGACGTTGTAGGTGTTGCGGCCGTCGGCGTCCACGGAGTCGCAGTACCGCAGGCCGAGCACGTCGGCGGCGCCGGCGATGACGCCCTCCGTGGCGAGGAAGCCGTGCACCAGGTCGAAGTCGTGCCCCGGGGTGCGCATCGTGATCGCGAGCGGCGTGCCGGCCAGCCGGATCTCCAGCGGCTCCTCGGCGGCGACCGTGTCCGGGCGGGTGCTGCGCACCGGTCCCCGTATGCGCAGCACCGGTGTCCGGCTGGTGACTCGTCCCACGCCCAGGACGGTACGGCGGCATACGGTTCCGTGCATGGACCCCCTGCCGCCGTACACCGCCGTGGTGCTGGCAGGGGGCCGGGCGGCCCGCCTGGGCGGACGGGCCAAGCCCCAGCTCGAGGTCGGCGGCCGCACGATGCTGGCCGCCGTGCTGGCCGCGGTCGAGGACGCCGACCGCCGGGTCGTCGTCGGTCCGGCGCAGCCGGTCCCGGACGACGTCGTGCTCGTCCGCGAGCGGCCGCCCGGTGGGGGTCCCGTCACGGCCCTGCGCGCGGGCCTGGCCGAGGTGTCCACGGAGACGGTGGCCGTGCTCGCCGGTGACCTGCCGTTCCTCACCGCCGCCCTGATCGACGAACTGCGCCGGAACCTCACGTCCGACGGGACCCTCGTGGTCGACGACACCGGCCGGGACCAGTTGCTCCTCGGCATCTGGCGGACGGCGGCCGTCCGCGGGGCCGTGGCGGACGCGAGCGGGCCGACGTCGCTGCGCAAGGTGTTCGCGCCGCTGGCCGTCCACCGGATCCGTCCGCAGCCGATGCCCGGGGTGCCCCCGCCGTGGCTGGACTGCGACACCCCGGCCGACCTGGCCCGCGCACGCACCCTGGCCGACGGCGAGCGGCCCCGATCGCCGGGAACGGTCCTGCCGCGCTTCCGAGAGCCCACAGATCCCCGCTGAGCGGTTAGCGTGCGGGGAGCCGAGTACCCAGAGAGGCTCCGATGCGCCACCGCTCCGTCGCCGCGCTGGTGTCCGTGCTGTTCCTGCTCGGCGCCTGCACCGACGTGGTGGCGGGCGCGGCCTCCCCCGGTGGCCCGGCGTCGCGGTCGCCGTCGACGTCCTCCGGTGGGAACGACCCGCCCCCCGGCACGTCGGGCCCGTCCGACGAGAGCCCGCCGCACGACCCGTCCTTCCCCACCGGCACCGAGGCCGTCGGCGGCCCGGAACAGCCCGGTTCGGACGACGACGCGGAGGACCCCATGCGGGTCGAGGGA
>NZ_DASWSJ010000128.1:0-36200 GCF_036402745.1 Actinophytocola sp.
CACGCCGCCGTAGATCTTGCTGCCCGTCGCGGACACGCGGGATCCCGGTGGGGCGTCCATGAACGGCATGAACTGGTCGGGGAAGCCGGGCATCGTGCAGCCGATGCAGATCCCGCCGACATTCGGGCAGCCGCCCACGCCGTTGATCCAGCCCCGCTTGGGCACGTTGCACTTCACCACCGGGCCCCAGCAGCCGAGCTTCACCAGGCACTTGGGCGAGCCGTACTCGGTGGCGAAGTCACCCTGCTCGTAGTAGCCCGCGCGGTCGCAACCCTCGTGCACGGTGGCCTCGAACAGCCACCGCGGCCGCAGCTCGGAGTCCAGCGGGATCATCGGCGCCTGACCGGCCACCTGGTAGAGCAGGTAGAGGATCGTCTCCGACAGGTTGTCGCCCTGGATCGGGCAGCCCGGCACGCACACGATCGGGATGCCCGCCTTGGACTTCCAGTCCCAGCCGAGGTAGTCCGGCACACCCATCGCACCGGTCGGGTTGCCGGCCATCGCGTGGATGCCGCCGTAGGTCGCGCAGGTGCCCACCGCCAGCACCAGGAGTGCCTTGGGCGCGAGCCGGTCGAGCCACTCGCTGGTGGTGATCGGCTGGCCGGTCGCCGGGTTGTTGCCGAACCCGCACCAGTAGCCCTCGGACTTGATCGCCTCGTTCGGGATCGAGCCCTCCACCACCAGCACGAACGGTTCCAGCTCGCCGCGGTCGGCCTTGTGCCACCACTCGATGAACGTGTCGGCACCCGTCTCGGGCCCGCACTCGTAGTCGATCAGCGGCCAGTGCACCGCGATCTTCGGCAGCCCTGGCAACGCACCCAGCACGATCTCCTCGATGCTCGGCTGCGTCGCCGCCGTCAAGGCGACCGAGTCGCCGTCACACCCCAACCCGCCGTTCATCCACAGAATATGAACCACCGGCTCGGTTTCGACCGTCGACATGGAAGCCTCCTCACAGCCATGATTGCTGTGGGTCACAGTGGCCCGAAAAGAACGGTAGACCGGATGATCGGTGGCAGCAAGAGTGCGCCGGACAGAAATGTCCGGGCCTTGATCGAATTCATTCTCCGCCTCGCTCTTGCTCCGTCCTGCGGTTCGGTGGGCGGGTTATGCGAGGTAGGCTCGCTGCACCACAGGGGGCGATGGGTGGGAAGACGTGACGGAGCCCAGGGACGACCCGCACGATGAGCAGCTCGAGGTCCTGCCGGTCGTGGTGCTGTCGAGAACATTTCCCGCGCGCCCGTCGTCGATTCCGGAAATCCGGGAATTCGTACGCAGGTGCCTCGCCGACTCGCCACTGTCCGATGCGGACAACAGTGCGGTGAGCCAGACGGTGTTCCGGGCCTTGCTGGACGCCGCCGGGCCGACGGGCACGATTCAGATCTCCTTCCGGATCTTCCCCGAGCACGTCGAGGTGGACGTCCTGCACTCGCATCCGGGTCTGGCGGAGGAGCCGGAGCTGCGGCAGCTGAGCGGCGTGCCGCTGCCCGTGCCGGCGACCGGGCCGCGGACCCCCGAGACGTTCGCCGACTGGATGTCGGAGGTGCTGCGGAGGAACGGCCTGACCCAGGAACAGGCGGCCAGGCAGCTGGGTGTATCGGTGAAGACGGTGAGCCGGTGGGTGGGCGGGGAGACCGAGCCGCGCCTGCGTGACCTGCGCCGTATCCAGGAGGAGTTCGGCGACACGCCGCTGTCCTGACGCAACGCGAAAAGATATCCCGAATATCGAGTCCGGAAATCGCGGAATCCGCGATTTCGTGATTGGGCTGTACCAGGTGTGCGGGTGGGCCTACGGTGTTTTCATGTCGTCGGGCAGAACGCACCGCGTCGGACCGGACAGCGGCCGGCTCATCCTGCGCACTGCCCGGCGGGGCCTGGCCTCGAACGTCGGCCACGACCTCACGGTCGAGGTGGGCCGCTGGTCAGGGGAGGTGCTGGCGGCCGATGACCCGGTCGCCAGCACGGTCGACGTCACCGCCGAGCTCGCCACCCTGCGCGTGCTCGAGGGCACCGGCGGGGTGCTGCCACTGTCCGAAAGGGACAAGCGCGACATCGCGCGCACCGCGCGCAGGCTGCTCGACGCGGACCGTCGGCCGCACGCCCGGTTCACCTCGGAGAGGGTCAGCGAATCCGGTGTGATCACGGGAAAACTCACGGTGCGCGGTGCGACTCGTCCGCTGGAGCTGACCGTCACCGAGCTGGGTGCCGGCCGGTACCGGGCCACCGGGACGGTCGTGCAGTCGGAGTACGGGATCGCGCCGTACACGGCGTTCTTCGGCGCGCTCCGGCTCGCCGACCCGGTCGAGGTGGAGGCCGAGGTCGATCTTTCCGGGCCTGTGTCATGAAGTTCCTGGTGTTGTGGCGGATGGAGCTGTCGCTGTTGTCCAGCGAGATGGCCGCGGCCGTGGCCCGGATGCCGCGCTACGCCAAGCCACTCGAGGAGCGGGGCACCGTCGTGGCTCGATATCATCTGGTCGGGCAGCACGGCGGCGCATGGATCTACGAGGTCGACTCGAACGAGGAGCTCGAAAGGCTGCTCGCCACTTCACCCGTGTACAACTTTGCCCGCTATGAGATATATCCACTGGCGGAAATGCCCGATCCGGAGGCATCTTCCACAATAGCTCATTGACGTGATGGGAAAAGCGGCGAACACTTGTGTCGTTCCTCAGGACAGAGGTGTCCGATGAGTGCTCCTAGCCCGGAACCGGCGCGCGAGCGACATTGGGTGTGCGCCCAGAGAATGCGTGAGCGAAGGCGCACGCTTGGGCTCACGCAACGCGAAGTCGTCGGACGACTCGCCAGCCAGGGGAGCCGCACCACCAACCGGGCGCTCAGCTCGATGGAGAACGGCCGCGGGCTCGATCTCGGGTTGTTGCCGGACCTCGCCGAGTCGCTGGAGTGCACCGTCACCTACCTACTGGGGTTGGCCGAGGACCCGCACTGCTGGCAGCCGGACCACGACGGCCGGCCGCCGGTGCGGGCGGTCCAGCCCGTGCTCGAAGAGGCCGGGCGCGCCGCCGGCGTGCTCGGCCCGGAGATACCGACCGGCTTTGCCGCGCCGGGTCGGATCCGCCGGCGTGGCCGGCCCATTGCCGCCGATGGAGGCTAACTGGTCCAGCCCCGGAGTTCGCTGACTACCTCTTCCACCACATCAGAGGTGTTGACCAATGACGAAGGTGTCATCGGTTCATGTTCCGGTTCGCGTCGACGAGCTTTTCGCCCGGCGCGTGGCCCCGCTGAACGATCTCGCCCAGCAGGCCGCCGAGGTCGCGCGCACCTGTCACGCGATGGCCGAACGGTTCCACCGCAACGGAAAACTCGTCGTGTTCGGCAACGGCGGGCCCAGCACCGACGCGCAGCACGTGGCGGTCGAGTTCGTCCACCCGGTGATCGTCGGGAAGCGGGCCCTGCCCGCGGTGTCGCTGACCGCCGACGTGGCGACCGTGACCGGCATCGCCAACAGGGTGGGCCTCGAGGAGATCTTCGCGCACCAGATCCGGTTGCTGGCCGAGCCCGCGGACATCGCGCTCGGGCTGTCCGCCGACGGCGACTGCCGCAATGTCCTACGTGGACTCCGGCAGGCGCGCGAACTCGGCATGCTCACCGTCGCGCTGCTCGGCGGCGACGGCGGCACGATCGCCGCGAGCGGGTTCGCCGACCACGTGCTGACCGCCGCGACGACCGACCCACGGGTGGTCAAGGAGGTGCACGTGACCATGTACCACGTCCTGTGGGAGCTGGTGCACGTGTTCTTCGAGCAGCCGGGGGTACTCGACCCGGGGGTGCTGCGCTGATGGACGCCTACCCCGAGGTCCCCGCGTGCACCGACGAGGTCTGCATCACCTGCTCGGACCAGGCCGTACCGGTAACCGTGCTGCGCCTGCTCGACGACGAGCTTGCGGAGGTCGCCACCGAGCGCGGCCCCGAAGAGGTGAGCGTCGCGCTGGTGAGCGCTAAGGTCGGCGACACGATCCTCGTCCACGCCAGCGAGGCCATCGCCGTGCTCCCGGGAGGTGGGCCGTGACCGGTGAGCCGTCCCGGGACGTCCAGTCCCTCTACCCGTTCCTCTACGCCGACTCCTCCGATGTGGACTCGGTCCTCGAGCAGGTCCGTCGCTCCACTGTGGACAAGGCGCGGGAGATCATCGAGCTGCGGGCTCTGGTGCTCGAGCGGGACGGGGAGCGGCTCGTGGCGTGCGCGGCCGAGATGGCCGAGCGGTTCGCCGCGGGCGGGCGCCTGCTCACGTTCGGCAACGGCGGCAGCTCCACCGACGCGCAGGACCTGGCGAGCCTGTTCCTCAGCCCGGCGGACGACTCGCGGCCACTGCCGGCGTTCGGGCTGACCAACGACATCGCGGTGATCACCGCGTTGAGCAACGATGTCGGCTTCGACGTGGTGTTCGCCCGGCAGGTGGCCGCCTTCGCCAGGAGCACGGACATCGCGGTCGGGTTGTCCACCAGTGGCAACTCGGCGAACCTGTTGCGGGCCTTCGACGAGGCCGGCCGGAGAGGCCTGCTCACGGTGGGCATCGCGGGCTACGACGGCGGCAAGATGGCGGAGCTGGACAGCATCGACCATCTCTTCGTGGTGCCGTCGCCGTCGGTGCACCGGGTCCAGGAGGCACAGACCACCATCTACCACACGCTGTGGGAGCTGACGCTCGACGCGCTTGATCGTGCGGAGGTTGCGGCCGAAGCGAAAGGGTGACCAGTCATGACCGCATCAACGGATGCCGGCACACGAGTCCCGAAGTCCGAAGAGGACGAACCGGTTGTCCACATCCTGTGGATGAACGGCGGGTTGGGGTGTGACGGGGACTCGGTCGCCTTGACGGCGGCGACGCAGCCGAGCATCGAGGAGATCGTGCTGGGTGCGTTGCCAGGGCTGCCGAAGATCGCGGTGCACTGGCCGCTGATCGACTTCGAGTGCGGGCCCGAGACGGGCGCCGACACGTTCATCGAGTGGTGGCACAAGGCCGACCGCGGCGAGCTCGACCCCTTCGTGCTCGTCGTCGAGGGCTCGGTGCCCAACGAGGCCATCAAGTCCGAGGGCTACTGGTCGGGCTTCGGCAACAACCCCGCCACGGGCCAGCCGATGACCACGAGCGAGTGGCTGGACCGCCTGGCCCCCAAGGCGTTGGCGATCCTCGCGGTCGGCACGTGCGCCACCTACGGCGGCATCCACGCCATGGCCGGCAACCCGACCGGCGCGATGGGCGTGCCCGACTACCTCGGCTGGGACTGGAAGTCCAAGGCCGGCCTGCCGATCGTGTGCGTGCCCGGCTGCCCGGTTCACCCGGACAACCTGTCCGAGACGATCCTCTACCTGCTCTACCAGGCCGCGGGCCAGGCGCCGATGATCCCGCTCGACGAGGCGCTGCGCCCGAAGTGGCTCTTCAGCGCGACCGTCCACGAAGGATGCGACCGCGCCGGCTACTACGAGCAGGGCGAGTTCGCCAAGGAGTACGGCTCGGAGAAGTGCCTGGTGAAGCTCGGCTGCTGGGGCCCGGTGGTGAAGTGCAACGTCCCGAAGCGCGGCTGGATCAACGGCGTGGGCGGCTGTCCCAACGTCGGCGGCATCTGCATCGCCTGCACCATGCCGGGTTTCCCGGACAAGTTCATGCCGTTCATGGACGAGCCGCCCGGCGCGAAGGTCTCCTCCGCGGCGAGCGGCATGTACGGCACGGTCATCCGCGCGCTGCGCGGGTTCACGATGAGGACGGTCGACGAGGAACCGAAGTGGCGGGCCAAGGGGAACGAACTTCTGACCGGCTACAAGTCAACCTGGTGAGGAAGGTCAACGATGACTAAGGCCACGGAACGGGAGCGCGTCGACGAGGCCGCGAAGCGGCAGATCGTCGAGATGGCCTGGGACCCGGTAACCAGGATCGTGGGCAGCCTGGGTATCTACACCAAGATCGACTTCGCCGCGAAGGAAGTGGTCGAGTGTCACAGCACCTCCTCGATCTTCCGCGGGTACAGCATCTTCATGAAGGGCAAGGACCCGCGCGACGCGCACTTCATCACCAGCCGGATCTGCGGCATCTGCGGCGACAACCACGCGACGTGCTCGGTCTACAACCAGAACATGGCCTACGGCGTGCGGCCCCCGCACCTCGGTGAGTGGATCATCAACCTCGGCGAGGCCGCCGAGTACATGTTCGACCACAACATCTTCCAGGAGAACCTGGTCGGGGTCGACTACTGCGAGAAGATGGTCGCCGAGACCAACCCCGGCGTGCTGGAGCTCGCCAACCGCACCGAGTCGCCACACGCCGGCGACCACGGGTACAAGACCATCGGCGACATCATGCGGTCGCTCAACCCACTGGAGGGCGAGTTCTACCGCGAGGCACTGCAGGTCTCCCGCTACACCAGGGAGATGTTCTGCCTCATGGAGGGCCGGCACGTCCACCCGTCCACTTTGTACCCCGGTGGGGTCGGGACGGTGGCGACGGTGCAGCTGTTCACCGACTACCTCACCCGGCTCATGCGCTACGTCGAGTTCATGAAGCGCGTGGTGCCGATGCACGACGACCTGTTCGACTTCTTCTACGAGGCCCTGCCGGGCTACGAGAAGGTCGGCCAGCGCCGGATCCTGCTGGGCTGCTGGGGCAGCCTCAACGACCCCGAGTACTGCGACTTCACCTACCAGAACATGGAGTCCTGGGGTCGCAAGATGTACGTCACCCCGGGTGTGGTCGTCGACGGCAAGCTCGTCACCACCAGCCTCCTGGACATCAACCTCGGCATCCGGATCCTCTTGGGACACTCGTTCTACGAGGACTGGGAGGACCAGGAGATGTTCGTCAACCGCGACCCGCTGGGCAACCCGGTGGACCGCCGGCACCCCTGGAACCAGCACACGATCCCGCGGCCGGCCAAGCGCGACTTCGACGACAAGTACTCCTGGACCATGTCCCCGCGCTGGTTCGACGGCAAGGAGCACCTCGCGCTCGACACCGGCGGCGGCCCCATCGCCCGCCTGTGGTCCACCGCGCTGGCCGGGCTCGTCAACACCGAGTACATCCAGGCGACCGGGCACAGCGTGAAGATCTCGCTCCCCAGGAGCGCGACCAAGCCCGAGGTGCAGTTCGAGTGGAAAATTCCACAGTGGAGCAACGCCATCGAGCGCAACCGGGCGCGCACGTACTTCCAGGCCTACTCCGCGGCGCTGGCGCTCACCTTCGTCCAGAAGGCGCTCGCCGAGATCCGCGCGGGCCACACGAAGACGTGGGAGCCGTTCAAGGTTCCCGACGAGGGCGTGAGCGTCGGCTTCACCGAGGCGGTCCGCGGTGTGCTGTCGCACCACATGGTGATCAGGGGCGGCAAGATCGCGAACTACCACCCGTACCCGCCGACGCCGTGGAACGGCAGCGTGCGCGACACCTACGGCACGCCCGGCCCGTACGAGGACGCCGTGCAGAACACGCCGATCTTCGAGGAGAACCCGCCGGAGAACTTCAAGGGCATCGACATCATGCGCGCGGTCCGCAGCTTCGACCCGTGCCTGCCCTGCGGCGTGCACATGTCCCTGGGTACGGGGAAGACGCTGACGAAGGTGCACACCCCGCACGCGTTCAACGCCGAGTACTGAGATGCCGGGCAACGCTCGCACCGTCGGTGAGCGGATCGAGGAGCTGCTCACCGGCCTGCAGGCCGGCAGGGACAAGGACACCGCGGAGGAGCTGGTCCACCTCCTCGTCGAGATGTACGGCGAGGGGCTGGACCGGATCGTCTCGGCACTCGACCCGGCCGTCGTCACCAAGCTCGCCGACGACGACCTCGTGGAGAGCCTGTTCCTGCTCCACGACCTGCATCCGCTGGACGTGGAGGCCCGGATCCAGCGGGCGCTCGACCGGGTGCGGCCCTACCTCGGGTCGCACGCCGGCGGCGTCACCTACCTCGGCGTCGACGAGGAAGGGGTCGCGCAGCTGCGCCTGGAGGGCAGCTGTGAGGGCTGCGCGTCGTCGACGCTGACGGTGAAGATGGCGATCGAGGGCGCGATCCAGGACGCGGCACCCGAGCTCACCGGCATCGAGGTGGCGGGCGTGGCCGAGCCGGAGCCGGCCACTCCCCTGCTCCAGGTGGGCATGGGACCGCCGCCGGGCTGGGTCGCCGCCGAGGCGCCCCCGCCCGCGCCGGCCGCGGTGGAAGGAGCCTGGGCGACGCTGCCCGACATCGGGCCGCCGTCGGCCCGGCCGGTCGTCGTCGAGCTGGACGGGGTGGCGGTGCTCGTGTGCTCGGTCCGCGGCACGCTGTACGCCTACCGGGACGCGTGCGCGGGCTGCGGCTCGTCGCTGGCGGACGGCGCCCTGAACGGCAACCTGCTCGCCTGCCCGGCGTGCGGCGCGCGGTTCAACGTCCGGCTCGCCGGCCGCGGGGTCGATGAGGCCGCGCACCACCTCGACCCGCTGCCCCTGCTCGCCGACAGCGCGGGCGTCCGGGTCGCCGTACCGAGGGCCGTGGCGTCGTGAGTGGTGGCCCCGGCCTGCGCCGGTTCGTCGGCCAGGCACCCTCGCCCCCGCCTGCCGCCGAGGCGGCGCCGGCCGAGGTCGAGACGTGCGAGCTGTGCGGCACACCGGCCGGGCCCCGGCACGGGCACGTGGTCGACACGGAGAACCGGTCGCTGATGTGTGCCTGCCGCGCCTGCTTCCTGCTGTTCACCCGGCCGGACGCAGGTGGCGGCAGGTTCCGCGCGGTCCCGGAGCGCCACCTCCACGACCCCGCCCGGCCACTCACGACGGCGGAATGGGAGGGCCTCGGCATCCCGGTCGGCGCGGTGTTCTTCCTCCGTGGCGCGGAAGGCCTGTCGGCGTTCTACCCGAGCCCGGCCGGCGCGACCGAGTGCCTGCTCGACCTCGACGCGTGGGCGGAGCTGTCCGCCGAGCATCCACTGCTGGCGGCCGCGGAACCGGAGGTCGAGGCGATCCTGATCCACTCGGCCGCCGGCTCGGTGGAGTGCTTCCTCGTCCCGATCGACCTGTGCTACCAGCTCGTCGGCCTGGTCCGGATGTTCTGGAAGGGCTTCGACGGCGGCCAGGAGGCACACGAGCACATCGACGGGTTCTTCGCGGAGCTACGGGCCCGCGCGGGGACGTTCGAGCCGATGGTCGAGGAGTGACGGTGCCGGAGCTCGTGTTCGACATCGTGGGCGCTGACGCCGACCGGTACGCCGTGATGCCGTCGATGAACCTGCGGCTGCGCATCACCGAGACGAGCGGCGAGCGGGTCGAGGCGATCGCGCTGCGCTGCCAGGTCCGCATCGAGCCGCACCGGCGCCGGTACTCGGCCGGTGAGGCGGCGGGCCTGCACGACCTGTTCGGCGACACCGACCGCTGGGCGGAGACGGTGAAGCCGATGCAGCTCACCACGCTGTCCACCATGGTGCCCGGCTTCACCGGCGCGGTGACCCACACGCTGCCGCTGCCGTTCTCCTACGACCTGGAGATCGCGGCGACGAAGTACTTCAGCGCGCTGGAGGACGGGGTGATCCCGCTGCTGCTGCTCTACAGCGGCACGGTCTTCGGGATGCGCGACGGCAGGCTGTCCGTGCAGCAGGTGCCGTGGAGCAAGGAGAGCGCGTTCCCGCTGCCCGTGTCGGTGTGGCGGGAGACGGTGGACCTGCACTTCCCGGACAGCGCCTGGTTCCGGGTGCGGCTGGACACCATGGCGGCGCTGCGGGAGTTCAAGAGCCGCAACGCGCTGCCCACCTGGGACGCCACGCTCGACGCCCTGCTCGCCGAGGTCAAGGAGAGACGGTCGTAGGAGAGGACTGGACATGCTGGGTCGACTGTTCAAGGCGGCGCTCGTCGCACTGGTGATCCTCGTGGTCATCCAGGCGGTGCCGGACATCAAGCGCTATCGCGCGATGCGCCGGATGTGAGCGTCAGCCGCGGTCCCGCGCGGCGCGGTCCCGCGCGGCGGCGACGGCGGCCTGCCCGAGGCTGATGCCGCCGTCGTTGGTCGGCACCCGGCCATGGGTGAGCACCCGGAAGCCGGCGCCGGTCAGCCGGTCCACGCATCCGTTGAGCAGCAGGAGGTTCTGGAACACCCCACCGGACAGCGCGACCGTCCCCACCCCGGTGGTGTCGCGGAGCCCCAGACAGGCGCGCCCGATCGCGTCCACGACACCGTTGTGGAACCGGGCCGCGATGACCGCGGGCGCCACCCCGGCCCGCAGGTCCTCCGCCGCCGCGCGCACGAGGTCCGCGCCGGCAACGCGGGTGCCCTCGCCGATGCCCGCCACGTAGTAGCCACGCTCGGCCGGTTCCGCCAGCTGCTCCAGCTCGACGGCCGCCTGCCCCTCGTAGTTGATCGTGTCGCGCAGCCCGAGCAGGGCCGACACCGCGTCGAACAGCCGGCCGGCGCTGGAGGTGGGCGGGGAGCTCGTGCCGGCGCGGGCGATCGCGAGCACGTCGGCCCAGCGGGACTCGTTGCGCCGCAGCACGTCGAGCCCGGCCGGCGGCGCGCCCGCGTAGGCCACGTCGAGGTAGGCCGCGGCCATCCGCCACGGCTGCCGGATCGCCGCGGTGCCACCGGGCAGCGCGACGGGCTCGAGGTGGCCGACGCGCTCGAACCCGGCCAGGTCGGCGAGGAGGAACTCGCCGCCCCAGATGGTGCCATCGGTGCCGTAGCCCAGGCCGTCGAAGGCGACGCCGAGCACCGGGCCGGGCTCGCCGTTGTCTGCCAGGCACGAGGCGATGTGCGCGTGGTGGTGCTGCACGCCGACCAGCTCGACGTCGCCGGCCTCCATTCCCATGGCGTGCTTCGTGGACAGGTACTCCGGGTGCAGGTCGTGCGCCACCAGCACGGGGTCGACGTCGAAGAGCCGCCCGAAGTGCTCGATGCCCTCCACGTAGGACCGGAGCGTCTCGTAGTTCTCGAGGTCGCCGATGTGGTGGGACACGAAGGCGTGCCGGTCCTTCGCGAGGCAGAAGGTGTTCTTCAGCTCGGCGCCGCAGGCCAGGATCGGGCGGGGCGCGGGCCAGCGCAGCGTGACCGGCTCGGGGACGTAGCCGCGGGAGCGCCGCAGCACCGACTCGCGGCCGCGGAAGGGCCGGACCACCGAGTCGTCGGTGCGGATGTGGATGGGCCGGTCGTGGGTGAGGAACCCTTCGGCGATGCCGCCGAGCCGCCGCCGGGCGTCGTCGTCGGTGTAGGCGATCGGCTCGTCGGACACGTTGCCGCTGGTGAGCACGATCGGCGCGTTCACCGCACGCAGCAGCAGGTGGTGCATGGGGGTGTAGGGCAGCATCAGCCCGAGCTGGCGGTTGCCCGGCGCCACCGACGGCGCCACGAGGTGGCCGGTGGCGCTGCCGGCGGCGGCATCCGGGGCGCTGCTGGTGGCGGCGTCCGTGGCGGTGGCGGTGGCGGTACCGCCGTCGGTGCGGCGGGTGAGCAGCACGATCGGCCGGCGTCTGCTGGTGAGCAGCTCGACGGCGGCGGGGTCCAGCTCGCACAGCCTCCCCGCGGTGTCCACATCGGACACCATGACGGCGAACGGCTTGTCCTCGCGGTGCTTTCGCTCGCGCAGCGCGGCCGCGGCGGCCTCGTGCCCGGCGAGGACCGCGAGGTGGTAGCCGCCGATGCCCTTGATCGCGAGCACCTGCCCGGCCTTCAGGCGTGCGGCGGCCTGCGCGATCGGCTCCGTGCCGGGCGCGTCGGCTGCGTCGTCGTTCTTGTTGTCGTCGTTGTTGTTGTTGTCGTTGTTGTCGTCGTCGTTCTCGTTGTCGTCGTTGTCGTCGTCGAGGCGCAGCCGGGGACCGCAGTCCGCGCAGCACGTCGGCTGGGCGTGGAAGCGACGGTCGGTGGGGTCGTGGTACTCGGCGGCGCACGGCTCGCACATCGCGAAGCCGGCCATCGTGGTCAGCGGGCGGTCGTAGGGCACGTCACGCACGATCGTGAACCGCGGCCCGCAGTTCGTGCAGTTGATGAACGGGTAGCCGAACCGGCGGTCGGCGGCGTCGGCGAGCTCGCGCAGGCAGTCGTCACACGTGGCGCTGTCCGCCGAGACGAGCGTGTGCCGCTGCCCGGCCGCCTCACTCGCGACGATCGAGAAGTCACCCGCGCCGGTCGGCGCCGCGGCGGTGGTGGTGATCCGCTCGATCGCGGCGAGCGGCGGCGGGTGCTCGGCCAGCGCCGACAGGAACGCCTCGACCTGCGGCAGCGTCCCCTCGACCTCGACGAAGACCCCGCTGACGTCGTTGCCGACCCGCCCGGCCACCCCGATCCGGGTCGCGAGCCCGTAGACGAACGGCCGAAAGCCGACGCCTTGGACGACCCCCTCGACGCGGACATTGCGCCGGACGCGCTCGCTCACGGGCTCAGGCTAGGCCGCCGCGGCGTTCGGGACAGCCCCGGCGGCCGCCGGGAAGGGCTCGCGGGCCGACCCTGGGACGCGTCACAAGTGCGGCCTGCGGTCCTGCGCCCGGACCGGTTCGCCACCGGCCACCGGCCACCGCCTCCGCCTCCGCGGTGGCGAGCCCGCTGCCGCGCACCTTCACGGCGGGCCGATTCCACAGTGGACGGCCCGGCGGGGACGACTCGCGGACCCGGGGTGAGCGCTTGCTAGCGTTGCGGCCTGCCACACAGCGGATCGGGGCGAGGGCCGACATGGGCGGTTACTGGTTCAACATCGTGCTGGTCGGGGTCCTGATCCTGCTCAACGCCGTGTTCGCGGGCAGCGAGATCGCGCTGATCTCGTTGCGCGAGGGCCAGCTGAAGCAGCTGGAGCGGCGCGGTGGGCGGGCAGGCCGGACGCTGGTCCGGCTGGCCCGCGACCCCAACCGGTTCCTCGCGACGATCCAGGTGGGCATCACCCTCGCCGGCTTCCTCGCCTCGGCCACCGCGGCCGTGTCGCTCGCCGCGCCGGTCGCGCCGCTGTTCAGCTTCCTCGGCGCGGCCGCGCAGCCGGTGGCGATCGCGCTGATCACGCTGGTCCTGACGTTCCTCACGCTCGTCTTCGGCGAGCTCGCCCCCAAGCGGCTGGCCATGCAGTACGCCCAGCGGTGGGCGCTGGCCGTCGCCCGCCCGCTCGACTTCCTGTCCCGGATCTCGCGGCCCGCGATCTGGACGCTCGGCAAGACCACCGACCTCATCGTCCGCATCTTCGGCGGCAACCCCGACGCGGCCAAGGAGCAGCTCAGTCCCGAGGAGCTGCGCGACCTCGTCGTCGGCCACCGCGGCCTCAACGCCGAGCAGCGCACGATCATCACCGGTGCCCTCGAGATCCACGAGCGCCTGCTGCGCGAGGTGCTCGTCCCCCGCCGTGCCGTGTTGACGATCCGCGCCGACCTGCCGATCGCCGACGCGCGCACCGCCCTCGCCGAGTCCGGGCACACCCGCGCCCCGATCGTGCGGGACGGACACCTCGACGACGTGATCGGCGTGGTGACCCTCCGCGACCTGCTCGACGACGACCGCACGCTCGCCGATGTGGCCCGTCCGCCGGTCGTGTTCCCCGACTCGGTCCGGGTGTCCGACGCACTGCGCCGGTTCAAGGACGAGCGCGAGCAGTTCGCGCTGGTGGCCAACGAGCACGGCGCCATCGACGGGATCGTCACCCTCGAGGACCTGCTGGAGGAGATCGTGGGCGAGATCTACGACGAGACCGACCCCGACATCATGGCCGTCCGGACCCAGCCCGACGGCACGCTGATCCTGCCCGGGACGTTCCCCATCCACGACCTCATCGACCTGGGCGTCGAGATAGCGGACCGCCCCGAGGGCGACTACGCCACGATCGCCGGGCTCGTGCTCACCGAGCTGGGCCGCATCCCCACCGCACCCGGCGACCGGGTCACCCTCACGGATTGGACCATCGAGGTCACGGCGATCGACCACAACGCGATCACCGAGGTCCGGCTCCACCACCACCCGAGCACGACCACGGACGAGGCGCGGGACTAAGGCCTGTCTCGTAGATCATGGTGTGAAGTCCTGCGCCGACCACCGGAACCTCAGGGGACCGTGACGGCACCCAGCCACCACCCACCTCGATACCCGCACGATTCGCTGGGACGCAACGCACACTTTTGATCCCGGGGAGGCGGACTAGCCGTCCTGTAAATGATCTGGACCGGATGGGAGGCCCGGCGCCTCGCTCGGAGGTTGGCGCGGGTTGCCGTCGCGTCGGTGGCGGTAGAGCGCCCGGCCGGGGTGGTGGTCGCGGACACGGCGTACGTCGGGCGGCGGTCGGGTGGTGGAGTGGGCTCGTGTCAGAGGGCGGTCTGGATCAGGTGTTTGAGGGTGTCGTCGTCGGCCAAGGCTGGGAGGGCCAGCACTCGGCGTTGGGCTTGCTCGCCCATCGCGGATACGGTCGTCAACAGTTCGCCTACCGCGCCGTTGGCCATGGCGGTGTGGAGGAGCTCGGTCAGGGTTTCGTCGTCGGATTCGGCGGCGTACTCGCCCAAGCGGGCGCGTAGGTGGTGGTCCTTCAGGCGGCCCATCAGGGTCAGGCCGGCTGAGCGCAGGTCGGTCGGGCCCGCCAGGGCGCGGTGGACTATGGCGCGCAAGCGTTGCGGGGGCAGCACGGCTACCGCTCGGGTGAGTTGCGCGTCGGACTCCGCGTAGACGCCTATGCGCAGCAGGGCCTCGTCGGGGACGGTCGCCGCCACGTGCACCAGGAGCTGCTCGGTGGCTACGTCCAGCAGGCGGCCCAGGGTGATGAACTCGCCGCGAGCCACCAGCTCCATGACGACCGCCAGGGCGCGATCGGGGTGGATGCGGCTGATCAGCGGCGCCGCCCGGCGTGGGTCGAGGTGCAGGCAGCTCTCGGCCAGGTACTCGACCGGCATTCGGTTGGCGAACTCGGCCGCCCGGTCCGGGGCCATCTCGCCGGCGACCCGGGCCGCCAGCAGCGGTGAGAAGGCACGCAGCGCGATCCGGACGTTGACCATGGTGGGCAGCACGCTGGTGATCGAGGCGATGCGCCGGAACGCCGCCCGATGCTCGTCGTAGAGGGCGCCCACCACCCGCTCGCGGATCCGGCGGATGTCGCCGGGCGGCAGCGACGCGGCGAAGGCCACGCCCTCCGGCGTGGTGCCCAGTGCCCGGGCCAGCTTGACCAGCTCGGCCTGCGTGGCTAAGTCGCGGCCCATCGGTCAGCGCCCCAGGATCTTGCCGACGGCACCGCGCAGCAACGCCGGCATCTGGCGAAACGCCTCGTCCGAGGCTATCGCCAGCGCCCTGGCCTGGCGCTTCCTGGCGGCCACCAACGCGTCGCGCAGCTGGTCCAGCTCCTGGTCGGACAGGCCGTCCACCACCCGCGCGTCCTCGCCCAACCAGCGCCTCAGCACATCTCGCATGTCGCTGCGCATACCTGACTCTGTCACGTCCGCCGCAGAAAGCCATACCCGGATCCCACGGGTGGCCTAGCGGCATCGTCGGCGTCCGAAGTGGACGGTGGGAGGTGGTCTGCGTCATGGTCCGGTTCCTCTCGCTGCGGGGGCGGCGGGTGCCGTTGTCAGAACCCACATTGCCGCGAGGAACCGGCGGCTGGGGCGGGGAGGCCGCAGGCTGTGGACAACTGGCTGGGCTGTGGACAACCGGCCGCGACGGCGGCGCTGAGGGCCGGGAATGTCGGTGGGTCGTGCTACCGGCCCACGGGCAGGGGATCAACCCTCTCCCACTCTGACCATAACTCGCGTGGCAAGAGGGAAACATCGGACCGCGGGCCGATTTTCCGCTGCCATTCTTTGGTTACCGTTTTGGCCATGCCAGAACTGAAGGCGCTGAATGTCGGCCCGTCCGGAATCGAGATCGCCTACGAACGTCTCGGTGACCCCGCCGCACCGCCGGTCCTGCTGATCATGGGGGGCGGCGCGCAGCTGATCAACTGGCCGGAGGGGTTCTGCCAGGAGCTGGTGGACCGCGGCGTGCAGGTGATCCGGTTCGACAACCGCGACGCCGGCCGGTCTACGCAGTTCTCCGACGCGCCCGTGCCGGACTTCGCGGCGGCACTGGCCGGTGACTTCTCGACGGCGTCCTACACGCTGTCGGACCTGGCGGCCGACACCGTCGGCCTGCTCGACGTGCTCGGGTTCGGCAGCGTGCACCTCGTCGGCGCCTCGATGGGCGGGATGATCGCCCAGATGGTCGCGATCGAGCATCCGGACCGGGTTCGTTCGCTGACGTCGATGATGTCCACCACCGGCGAGCCCGGGGTCGGTGCGGCCGACTTCTCGGCGTTCGCCGAGCTGGGATCGCCTCCGGAGGACCGGGAGGCTTTCATCGAGTGGCAGGTGCGCGCCATGCGGATCGCCGCGTCACCGGGGTTCGCGTTCGACGCGGCCGCGGCGGCCGAGCGCGCCGGACGGATCTACGACCGGGGTTACGCCGTCCTCGGCATGCAGCGCCAGGGCATCGCGGTCGTGGCGACGGGCGACCGCACGCGAGGACTGCGGTCGCTGCGGGTGCCCACCCTGGTGGTGCACGGCGCCGCCGACACCATGTGCGACGTCAGCGGCGGGCGGGCCACGGCGGCCGCCGTCCCCGGCGCTGAGCTGGTGGTCGTGGACGGCATGGCCCACAGCCTCCCGCGGGAGCTGTGGCCCGGGCTCGCCACGCACATCGCCGGTCTCGTCGACCGCGCCGAGGCGGTCGCCGTCTCCGGCGCCTGACGGTGCGTTGCCGGCGCACAGCGGGCCGACGCCCGTTCGCCTATCGTCATCCCCCGGAACCGGACAGGGCGACCGAGGGGGAACCAAATGTACGGCAACAGTTCGGTGGTCACGTTCGCGCCGGAGGTTCCCGCGGGCGCGCCGCTCGTGGTCCGCAGCAAGGGCAGTACCAAGGTGCTCTACGTGGTGCTGCTGGTGTGCGTGGCGCTCGAGTCCGCGCTCGTCCTCGCGGTCCCGTTGCTCGCGGTCTGGTCCGGGTTCGCCCTGTTCCTCGCGCTGATCCCGTTGCTGGCCCTGCAACTGTGGTTCATGGTCATCATCGTGCGCGAGTACCAGGGCTTGCTCGGCCCACAGCTGGCCGCCGACCACACCGGCGTCTGGGTGCGCACGGGCATGGGCAGCCGGCCGGAGGTGGTGTACCTACCGTGGCCCGCCATCGACATGATCGACGCCACCCGCAAGGGCCCGACGGTCCGGATCATGAGCCGCCAGGGCGACGCGCTGTACCCCCGCCGTCCCCACTGGCGCGCCCGCTCGCTGCGACGCCGCTTCGGCACCCCGTTCATCGTGGACGGCCGCCGCTCGGCCGAGCACCCCGAACGCGTCGCCGGCCACTTGCATCGACTCGCCGCACACGCGATGCGGTCCACGTAGGTCAGCGGCGCCGCCGCCAGCTGCGACCGCGCACGTTGACCCCGATCCCCGCAAGGTGCAACGCGACGCATAACAGCCCGGCGACCAGCAGCGTGCCACCGTTTATCGTGGTGCCGAGTGAGGCATCGGCGAGGTCGAGGATGAGCGCCAGCCCGAAAATGACCGCGGCGACAACGGCGAACACGGCAGCCTCCTTGATCAGAAACCCACACTCGGCGGTGGTGCCGAGGCAAGAACACGATCGCGCAGGCAACCCGCCGTGCTGACCAACCGAACCTACCCCACCCCGATAACCGTTGTCGCGCCAAGGAATCCGAACAGCGAAACGCGGAGCGGGTGAGGTCGGACCCGCACGGCGGACAACTGGGTCTCGCCCGATCACGCTAACCGGCCATGCGCCGGGACACGGCGAGGCTGGTCAGTAGGAACGTTTGGGCATCAGCGCCCACAGCACGAGGTATCCGACGAACTGGGGGCCGGGCAGCAGGCAGGACAGCACGAACAGCAGCCGCACCGTGCTGACCTTCCAGCCGAAACGCTCGGCCAGTCCGGCGCACACGCCCGCGATCATCTTCTTGCTCTGGGGCCTCGTCAATGTGGTCATGACTCCACCATCCCCGCGCTCGGATCCCGCGACATCGTTGACAACCCTGAATTACCCCTGACCGCCCCCTGACAACCCGGACCCGGCCGCCCCGGCCCCCGAAAACACTAGGATCGAACCGCCGAAGGGGGCCCCATGGACCGACACATCCGCACGGTGAACGACGTGCTCGAGCTGCTCGACGGGCTGTTCGCGCGGGAGGCTGACCGCTGGAGCGCCGACGGCGGCTCGGACTGGTGGGACGAGTTCTACGCCGACCGCGACAAGGCCGTCCCCTTCTTCGTGGCCAAGCCGGACGAGAACCTCGTCTCCTACCTCGACCGCGGCCTCATCACCCCCGGCCGCGCGCTCGACCTGGGCTGCGGGCCCGGCCGCAACGCCCTGCACCTCGCCTCGGCGGGGTTCACGGTGGACGCCGTCGACCTGTCCCCCACGGCCATCGCCTGGGCGCGGGACCGGGCCCGTGACGCCGGCGCCGATGTGCGGTTCCTCTGCGCCGACGCGTTCAGCACCGACCTGGACGGCCCGTACGACCTGGTCTACGACTCCGGCTGCCTCCACCACCTGCCACCGCACCGCCGCATCAGCTACCTCGCGCTCCTCGACCGCGCGCTCGCCCCCGGCGGGCACCTCGCGCTCAGCTGCTTCGCGGCCGGCGAGATGGGCTCCGAGCTGCCGGACGCCGAGCTCTACCGCAACGCCCGCCTCGACGGCGGCCTCGCCTACACGCCGGAGTCCCTGCGCTGGATCTTCGCCGACCTGACCGAGGTCGAGCTGCGCCGCATGCACGACGAGCCACCCGAGTCCCCGAACTTCGGTGAGCCCTTCCTCTGGACCGCCCTGTTCCGCCGCGACGGCTGAGGGACCCGCTACCTCGCCTGGCCCGCGTGGTGCGTGCTGAGGTCCGTCGTCAGCGAGTTGAAGTCGCAGTACGCACGCGGCGAGAGGCCGAACCGCTTGCGGAACTCGTTGATGAAGTGGGACGGGTTGGGATAGCCGACCGCCCGGGAGATGCCGGCCACCGTGCCGTCGCCGCGGACGAGGAGGTCCCGGGCGCGGGTGAGGCGCAGCTCCTTGACGAACTGGTACGGCGAGGTGCCCGTGGACTCCCGAAAAAGCGCGGTGAACGCGGACGGGCTCAGCGACGCGTGCTCGGCGAGGTCGGCGACCGTCAGCGGGTCGGACAGGTGCTCACGCGCGTACCGGATGACCCGCGCGATCGGGTCGTTGTGCTCCTGGTCGGCGGCGATACGGAGCAACCGGGCGTACTGGTCGGCCCGCAGCACGCGGTACACGATCTCCTGGAGGTACACGGGCGCGAGCACCCGCCGGTCCGGGCCGGTGGCGATCGCGCGGAGGAAGCGCAGCACCGAGCCCATCAGGTCGGAGTCGAGCGCCGAGACGAACGCCTGGCCGGCGTCGGCCTCGCGAGGCACGGGAACGGGCACGCTGCGCCGGTCGAGCATCTCGACGGAGACCTTGCGCACGATGGCCGGGTCGATCTGCAGCACGAACGACACGAACGGCTTCGTCACGCTCGCCTCGACGATCTCGGCGGTGAAGTGCAGGTTGCTGTTGAGCACGAGGTAGTGGAACGGGTCGTAGTGGTAGTGCTCGCCGTCGACCGTCACGCACTTGCGGCCCTGGGCGACCACGCACAGCGACAGGGACTGGACCTCTTCCCACGTGGGCGCCACCGGTCCGGTGAACCGGTACAGGGTGAGCCCCGGCCACAGCCCGGTGTTCGCGCCCCGCTCGGGGGCCCGCTCCAGCAGCGCGGCGACCAGGTCGCCTGACGTGATCCGCTCTTCCAGCGGGGTCGTCGCATGCGTCATTGCACACTCCCGATCCGACACCATCGCACGGTCGCGAACCCATGACTCTACGCGCCAGCGGGCCGGCCGGCGTCAGTCCAGCAGCTCGTAGGCCTTGACGCTGCGCTCGGCCAGGTTCGGCAGGGCCTCCCCGAGCACGTGGGTCCGGAACGCCTCCGTCTCGCGGTGCTCGGCGTAGCCGCTGGCGTCGGTGTACCTCTCGTACAGGACGAAGGTGTCCGGGTCGTCCACGCTCACGTGCGCGTGGAAGGCGAGCATCTTCTCCTCGGCCCGGTTGATCGGCGCCACCGTCGCCAGGATCTCCTTGATCCGCCCGGCCTGCCCGGGCTTGGCCCGCCAGGTCGCGATCACCACGTACGACACACGTCCTCCGTATCAGAAGCTGAACCCGATGGCCCGCAGCTGCTCGCGCCCGTCGGCGGTGATGTCGGCCGGCCGCCACGCCGGCAGCCACTGCCACTCGACCCGGAAGCCGGTGCCCGCGAGCGCCGTGCGGATCTGGTCCTCCATGATCTTGGTGAGCGGGCACGCGGCCGAGGTGAGCGTCATCGTGACGACGGCGATGTCGCCGGCGATCGCCACGTCCCGCACGAAGCCCAGGTCGACGATGTTCACGCCGAGGTCCGGGTCGATGACCTCGTACAACGCCTCGCGGACGGCGTCGGCACGCGCGTCCGGCACCCGCGGCGTGGGCACCGCCGGCGGCGACGGCGCCGGCAGCGGCTCGGCGGCCGGCAGGTCCACGAGGGCCGCCGGGCGCAGCTCGACGCGCACGTCGGCGGTCGGCGAGGCGATCCAGTCCGCCTTGCCGTGCGCCTTGCGCCGCACGCGCACGATGTCCTCGGCCTCCTGCGCCGACCCGCCGGCGACGACCAGCAGCTCGGCGGCGATGCCCGCCCGCTCGGCGCGGACCAGCGCCTTGTCCAGCACCCGCGCCACCGGCTCGCAGGTGCGGCCCGGGCCGAGCCGGAGCTTGGCCACCGCCCGGACCACGGGCAGGCCACGGACGGCGTCGAGCGCCGCGCGGGCGTCCGCGGCCACGACCCGCGTCTGCCGCTCGCACACCGCCAGGTTCGTCATGACACGACCGCCCTGAGCATCTGCTTGAGCGGCACCGACTCGTCCCGCAGCTGGTCGGCCGTCACCTCGTGCGGGGTGTGCAGGATCCGGCGCACGGCCAGCACGTCGCCCGGGCGGTTGAGCGCGATCACCGCGTCGATCCGGCCGTCGGTCAGCGAGAACGCGGCGAACCGCTGCTCCTCGACCGAGCCGCGGACGACGAGGTCGTCGAGGTCGCGGGCGCGGCCGACGGACTGGAGCGTGTGGTCGTACTGGTCGGACCAGAACCAGTGCGCGTCGGTGTGCGGGACGGCCTCGCCGGTGAGGTTGGCGGCCACCGCCCGGCCCTGCCGCAGCGCGTTGTCGTGGTGCTCGACGCGGACCCGCACACCGTGGTGCAGCTGGGCGGCCACGTCGCCGAGGGCGTACACGTCGGGGGCCGAGGTCCGGCCGTACTCGTCGACGAGGATGCCGTCACCGGTGGCGATCCCCGCGGCGGCGGCCAGCTCGAGGTTGGGCCGCGCGCCGACCCCGACGAGCAGCAGGTCGCACTCCATGCGGTGGCCGAGGTTGGACGTCAGCACCAGCCCGTCCGCGGTGCGGTCCATCGACTCGACGTACTCGCCGGTCCGCACCTCGACACCGCGGGCGCGGTGGATGTCGAGCAGCGCGGCGCCGATCCGCGCGCCGAGGGCGCGGGCCAGCGGCGCCGGTTCCGGCTCGAAGATCGTCACCTGCTTGCCGAGCGCCACGGCCGAGGAGGCGACCTCGCAGCCGATGAACCCGGCGCCGAGGATCACCAGCCGCGACGCGCCGGCCAGCTCGGCCCGCAGCCGGCGGGCGTCGGCGACCGTGCGCAGGTGGTGGACCCGCTCGCCGTCGAACCCGGGCAGCCGCCGCGCCCGCAGGCCCGTGGCCAGCACCAGCGCGTCGTAGTCCACCTCGTCACCGTCGGCGAGGCGAACCGTGCGGCCGCCGAGGTCCAGGGCGGTCGCACGGTTGCCGAGACGCAGCTCGACGCCGTTGTCGGCGTACCACTGCGTGCCGCGGGCCGGTGCCACGTCGGCGCCGCCGAGGAACTCCTTCGACAGCGGCGGCCGCTCGTAGGGCGGCTCGGGCTCGTCGGCCACGAGCACGATCTCCCCGTCGAGCCCGCGCTTGCGCAGACCCGCGGCGGTCGACGCCGAGGCGACCCCACCGCCCACGAGCACAACTCTCACGAGACATCCACCTCGATCACTCCGTCGGTCACCCGGCACGGGAAGTCCGTGAGCCGGCAGTTGTCCGGGTTCACGCCCGAGCCACTCCTGGCATCAAACACCCACAGGTGCCGGGCGCAGGTGATCTCGGTGCCGTCGAAGTCTCCCTCGGAGAGCTCCCACTGCTGGTGCGGGCAGCGGTTGCGGTAGGCGCGGAGCTCCCCGTCCACGTTGACGAGCAGCACCTTCTCCGGGCCGACCGTCACCCCCGCCATGTCGCCCTCCCACAGCTCGTCGAGGTCCATCGCCGCCTGCCACCGACCGGTCATCGCACCGCTCATCGAGTCGCGGCCAGTCCGTCCTCGAGCTGGCCGAACAACCGTGCGTGCAGCGCGTCCCGGGCGGCCCGGGCCCCCGCCACCACCTCCTCGGCCGGGCGGCCGCGCTCCGGGTGGGTCTCCAGCAGGCTGCCGAGCCCCCGCGCCGCGGCGTCGGCGACCGGGGTCCACCGGTCGATCCAGCGCTGGAGCACCTCGGCGTTCTCCGGCCGCTGCCGCAGGCAGAACGTCGCCAGCGCGGCGCTCCAGCGGGCCCGCCGGTCGCTGTCGGTCCGCAGGAACGAGGCGAGCAACCACGACAGCTCGTCGCCCTGGTCGCGGGACACCTCACGGAACTGGCGCAACAACACGTCGTCCAGGGTGGGGGCAAGCACTAGATTCATGGCCGTAAACGCCTCGCCCCAGTCGTAGGTGACGAGTGCCTTCTCGATCGCCCGGCGCGCGGGCTGCCACGCCTCGTCGTCCTCCCACCGGCCGCGCTCGGCCGTGCCGATGCCGGCATCCGGGTGGCCGACCTGCAGCTCACGGGTGCGGTAGGCGATGAGCGTGACCCGCCGCAGCAGGTCCGCGGTGGCGAAGCCGGCCGCGTTGGTGACGTAGGACGTCGGCGCCATGTACCCGATGTAGGCCTGCACCTGCTGGCAGCCGTGCACCAGGAACCGGGACGGGGTGAACATCGCGCCGAGCAACGCCACCTGGCCGGGCGAGAGCGCGGCGTCCGCGTACTCCTCGAGGACCCGGGCGGCGGTGGCCTCCGCGTCGGACTGGAGGGTGACGTACGCGCGGTAGGTCAGCTTGTCCGGGTCGCGGAAGGACTCCCAGTCCTCGGCACGCAGGGGGGAGTTGTCCCGGTAGGTGAGGAACCACAGGTTGGCCGGCGAGGACGGGTTCTGCTCGAACGCGGCCGACCGGTTGGTGCGGGTCGTCCAGTTCTGGGCGTGGGTCATGATCTCGTACTCGCTGGGCATCCGGCGCACGTCACCGAACGCGCTGAACGTGCGCCGCCGCTTCGACTGACCGGTCACGACAGGGCTCCTTCTCGCCGTGCGGACACTTTCTCCCAGGTGATCGAGTCGCTGCCGGTGATGATGCGGCCGCTGAAGGACGGCATCATCGCCTCCAGCGAACGGATGCGGAACTCCGCACCGAGGTAGCGGCGCAGCGACTCCTGGGTCACCACCACCCGGTCCTCGCCCTGCACCCGCACGTAGGAGCCGCGGTCGATCACCTCGATCTCCTGGCCCGGGTTGTCGTCCTCGATCGCCGCGATGACCTGGTCGATCTCGTCGCCCATCCGCAGGACGGGCCCGACGGGGTTCTTCATGAGATCGCCTCCGGCCGGTCGTACTCCACCCGCACGTGTTCGAGCGGGCCGATGCCGGCCTCGGCGACCGTCATCTCCGGTGGCAGCCGCCTTCCGTTGTGGAACACGACTTTCTCGAACGGCAGCGCGCGAACGCGCTTGCCCTCCACGTGGTGCGCGACCGCCGCGGCGACCTCACGCATGGTGTTCGCGGTGGTCACCGGCACCAGGATCTGCACGAAGTCGGTCGCGAAGATCGCGTTGAGCGGCACCAGCTGCGGCGCCTGGTCCTCGATGCCCAGCTCGGCTGTCTCGGTCATGACTGCTCACCGCCGGCGAGCGCGAGGCCGGTCGCGGCGCGCTCGGTGTAGTCCTTGGTCCACGCCGCGTAGTCCGGGTCGTCGCCCATCACGTCCGGCGAGAGGCCCATGTAGTTGAGGATGCCGCCGACGTCCATCGGCTGGATCTGCCCGGCGAGGAACCGGTCGATGACCGTCTCGTGGTTGACGTTGTCCCGGTCCTTCCACCAGATCTGCCGGCACGCGTTGGTGCAGAAGTGGTAGGTCCGCCCGTCGTAGGACAACGGCCAGTCGCGGACCCGCCAGGAGCCGTCCCGCGACTGGGTGGCGTTGCAGCACGGCAGGTGGCACATGCTGCACAGCCACGGCAGCGTCTCGGGCAGCGTGGCCTCGACGTTGTTGGCGTTGATGTTGTCGATCAGCACGTCCCACTTGTCGCCGTAGAGCTTCTCCCAGTTGGGGTACTTCTCGGCGAGCCACTCGCGCTCGTCCTTGCTCACCGCCGCCTTCGGCCGCCACCACAGCGTCGGCCGCCAGTACCACAGGCCCATGTGCAGCGCGTGGTGCCAGGTGTCCAGGCCCCGCATGAACTCGTCCCAGAACCAGGGCTTCTTCAGCCCGTAGTCCTCGACCGTGCGGATGAACTGGTCGATGATCCACTCCTCCATGAACTCCCGGTAGGACTGCTTGCGGTGCGCCAGCGGGGTGTAGTAGTCCATGGCGGGCCCGGTGAGCGCGGCGAACGCGCGGGCCGAGCCCCAGAAGCTCTTGTCGATGATCCACTGCGCGCGCACCGGGTCGTGCTCGACGAGGATCTCCAGCGTCGGGCCGCCCTGCTGGGAGTGGCGCGCCTCGTCGGTCTGGATCGAGGAGATCATGTTGGCGAAGTTCACGTCGCCGGACTCGAGCGCGTCCGCGGACAGCGCGACGAACTGGAGGTTGGTGAAGCCGGTCTCGAACGTGAACGGCAGCTCGACGGCGAGGTCGACCACGTTGGGCGCGATCATCATGCCGTCGAACAGGTTCCGCAGCGAGATCGGCACCCAGTCGTTGGTGTGGAACGTCTTCTGCGTCCAGTCGTACTGCGGGTCGCGGCCGATGAGCTCGTGGCCGAAGAACGTGGTGATCTGGGCGTGGCGCAGCTCGTCGAGCTGGCCGAACGTCGCCATGTTGCGCCACGCCCCGTTGAGGCCGAACCGCGCCATCTTCAGCTCACCGAGCACCGCCGCGTACTCGACCAGGGCGACGCCGCCGAAGTGCATCTTGGTGGAGGACTTCCAGCCCTCGTCGAGCGTGTCGAACGCGGCGGAGCGCTGCAGCGCCGCCTTCACCGCGTACACCGACGACTCCTTCTCCCGCTGGGTCGCCACGTACTCGGGGTAGGAGACCTTGTAGTCCTCCTCCCACGTCCGCCACGCCTCGCGCGGCACCTTGCCGGTGCCGCAGTGCCACTCGGGGAAGACCGCCTCGTCGTCGACGTACCGGAACGTCCAGTCGACCTCACGAACGAAGTGCTGCCACTCCTCGCGCTTGCGCAGTGCCATGCCCGCGTCCCTTCCCTAGTCGACTTCGAGGTGGCCCAGCTGCCGGTTGATGCCGGCGCCGTTCCAGTACGCGCGGATGCCGTCGATGCGCCCGTCACCGTCCACGTGGAACAGGAACAGGTGCGGCTCGCTGAACTTCTTGCCCTGCGCGGCGATCGGGCCCCACGCGATCTGCTGGGTGCCGCCGATGTCGCAGGTGACCACGACGTCGTGGTCGTTGGCGTCGAGGGTGTGCACCTCGTTGAACAGGTCCGGGAAGGAGTTGATCAGGCCGGACCAGAGGACCTTGCCGACCGTGCCGACCGTGCCGTCGCCGCGGATCACCCGCTGCTTGCCCCAGACCTCGAACGGGATGTAGGAGAAGTCCGCGTTGTCCGAGCACAGCTCGGTCATCGCGTCGACGTCGTGGCGGTTGTAGGCGTCGAAGAACGCGGTGACGACCTCGGCGGCGGTTGTCGTGGTCTCTGCTGTGGTGGTCATGTCTCCCTCACACGATCGCGATCTGGTCGAGGCGCTTGACGGCGAGCCGGCGGTAGAGCTGGTTCTGGCACCAGTAGGCGTCGAGGCCGGCGATGTGGTCGTCCCGGACGGTGAACCGCCACGCCTGGTCGACGTCGAGGTGCTTCTCCTGGTTGACCACGCCGGCGTAGTCGGTGGCCTGGGTGCCCTCGACCTTCAGCTCGGCGGTCACCACCCGGCCGGTCTCGACGACCTGCCGCACGGTGAGCCGCAGGTCGGGGAACGCGGCGACCAGCTCGGCCAGCATCGCGCGCAGGTCCGCGGAACCGCCGTCCCGCACGCCGAGCGGGTGGACGGTGACCGTCACCGAACCGTCCACAACGGACATCGCGGCGTCGACGTCACGCAGGGCCAGCGCGTTGAGGAAGGCGCGGACGGTGTCTGCCGGGGTACTCATCGGACCTCCAGTGCCTTCAGCACCGCGTCGGCGGTGGCCTCGGTCGAGCCCGGGTTCTGGCCGGTGATGAGGTTGCGGTCCACGACGACGTGCGACACCCACGCGGCCGGCCCGTCGTCGAACACCGCGCCCGCGTTCTTCAGCGCCGTGTCGACGTACCAGGGCAGGCCGAGCCGGCCGGGCACCGTCTGGTCCTCCTCCTCGTCGGTGAAGCAGGTCATCCGGTAGCCGTCGAACAGCCACTGGCCGTCGTCGCGCTCGGGCGCGGACAGCAGCAGCGCCGGCCCGTGGCAGAGCGCGGCGACCGGCGCGCCCTTGGCGTGCAGGCTCGCGAGCAGCCGGGTGACGTCCGGGTTGTCGGCGAGGTCGACCATCGGCCCGTGCCCACCCGGGGCGAACACCGCGTCGAACCCGGCCAGCTGCTCGTCGCTGAGCGCGGACAGCGCGACCGGCTCGCGGAAACCGGGAATCGCGTCCAGCCGCTGCTTGCGCTCGGCGGCGAGCGCGCGGCCCGCTTCCTCGAGCTCGTCCACAGCGGACCGCAGCTCGTCCCTGGACAGCCCCCCGGTCAGGTCCTCGTCGACCAGCACGTCGACGAGCGGGCGGTCCGCGCGCCAGGCGATCTTCGCCGCGCGGCTGACCAACGCGTGGGCGTCGGCCGCGGACATCCCGCGTGCCTTGAGCCGCTCGGCGATCCGGCGCGCGGCGACCAGGCCCAGCTCGGTCGTCTGGTGGAGGGTGATCCGGATGTCGTCGGGGTCGTGGTGGAAGGTGCGGGTCACGGAGCCGAAGAAGTCCATGTCCTCGTCGGGGTAGTGGAAGAACCCCTCGAGGCCGTACGGGTCGGCGAAGGGCGCCCGCCCGTCGGGCGTCAGCACGACGACGTCCGCGCCGGCCGCGGTGAACCTCTCGTAGGGCTTGAGCGCCTCCTCGGCGAAGTAGCCGGTCGGGTGGGCGCTTCCGTCGGCGAGTCGGATCTCCTGCGCACTGGACACGAGGTAAGCGATGCGAGGCATGGTCCGGACGCTACGGCGGCGTGATGCCCGACACATCGAAGATTCCAACGGGGGATGTGCGGATTCCTGCACGTCCCTTGGTCCCGGCCGGCACGCGCTGCTGAACTGGCGCGATGACACGAGTTCTGTTCGCCGTATCCGGCTCGGACCACTGGACGCTCGCCGACGGCACCCGCCACCCGTGCGGGTACTGGCCGGAGGAGCTGGCGGTGCCGCACGAGCTCTTCCGCGCCGCGGGCTTCGACCTCACGGTGGCCACCCCGGGTGCGGTGGCGCCCACCGCCGACGAGGCCGGCTACTCGCCCGAGATGAACGGCGGCTCGGCCGCCCCGGGGCGGCGGTTCCGCGCGTACCTCGACGCCATCGCCACGGAGCTCGCCGACGCCGCGGACCTGGACTCGTTGTCGGCCAACGACTTCGACCTGGTGTTCGTCCCGGGTGGACACGGCCCGATGGAGGATCTGGCCGTCTCCGCGCGGTTCGGCGCGCTGGTGGCGGAGTTCACCGCGCAGGACAAGCCGGTCGCCGCCGTCTGCCACGGCCCGGCCGCGTTGCTGCCCGCCACCGGCGACGGCGGCTGGCTGTTCGCCGGCCGGCGGGTCACCGGGTTCAGCAACGTGGAGGAGGCCCAGGTCGGGTTCGCCGACCGCGCGCCCTGGCTGCTCGAGGACCGGCTGGCGGCCGGCGGCGGGAGGTTCGAGGCCGGCGAGGGCCCGTGGCAGCCGCACGTGGTGGCCGACGGGAACCTCTACACCGGTCAGAACCCGGCGTCCTCCGCGCCGCTGGCCGAGCTTCTCGTGCGCGAGCTCTCCCCGGTGCGCGCCAGGGCGCAGTAGGTGCGCGGGGTCATGCCGAAGCGGTCGCGGAACTCGTTGATGAAGTGTGACGCGCTCGAGTAGCCCACCGCGCGGGAGACCTGGGTGACGCTCAGCTCGCCCTCGGCGAGCAGCTCCCTGGCCCGGTTGAGCCGGATCTCCTTCACGAACTGGTAGGGCGACTTGCCGGTGACGTCGCGGAAGAGATGCGAGAACGCCGACGGGCTCAGCGCCACCCGCTCCGCCAGGTCGCTCACGGTGAGCGGCTCGGAGATGTTGGCCCGGACGTGCGCGATGACCTCGCTGACCGGGTTGCCGACGTCCGCGGACGCGGCCAGCTCCAGCAGCCGCGCGTACTGCTCGGCCTGCAGCACCCGGTAGACCATCTCCCGCAGGTAGATCGGCGCGAGCACCCGCCGGTCGGCCCCGGTGTGGGTGGCGCGCAGGAAGCGCATCGTCGCGCCCATCAGGTCGCAGTCCAGCGCGGTGACGAACGCCTGCTCACCACCGGCGCCGGGCGGGCGGGCGAAGGTCGTCGTGCGGCGTTCCAGGATGTCCGCGGTGACCCGGCGCACCAGCGTGGGGTCGATCTGCAGCACGAGCGAGAGGAACGGCTTCGCCGGCGTCGCCTCGAGGATCTCGGCCTGGAAGTGCAGGCTGCTGCTGAGCACGAGGTAGTTGAACGGGTCGTAGGAGAACCGCCGGCCGTCGACCACGACGCCCTTGCGCCCCTGGGCGACGATGCACAGCGACAGCGACCGCACCTCCTCCCACCGCGGCGCGACCGGGGCGGCGAACCGGTAGAACGTGAGCCCCGGCCACCCGTCCTGGTTCGCCCCGGCGACGGGGGTGCGCGCGAGGATCTGCGCGACCAGGTCGTCGGAGGTGTGCACCTGGTCGCGGGGCCGGCTCATCGGGCGGCCGGCACATGCGTTGTGGCCACGGCTCCGACGGTATGGCCCGGGCGGCCCGCCGGTGGTGTGGATTCCGGCTGACCTCGTGCGGATTCCGCCACGATCCGCCCAGAACGTCACGCTCAGAACGTCACGCTCAGAACGTCGCGGTCAGAACGTCGTCGTCATGCCTCCGTCGACGGCGATGGTCTGGCCGGTGACGAACGACGCGGTGTCGCCGGCCAGGAAGACCACGACGCCCGCGATCTCCTCCGGCCGGCCCCAGCGGCCGAGCGCGGTGCGGGTCCGCAGCCACTCGGTCCACCACGGATCCTCGGCGAACTGGGCGTTGCCCTCGGTGGCGAACGTGCCCGGCGCCCCCGCGTTGACCGTGATGCCGCTGGGCCCGAGGTCGGCGGCGAGCGCCCTCGTGAGCCCGTCGAGCCCGGCCTTGACCGTGCCGTACGCGACGTCGCCCGCCCGGCCGAGCTGGCCCAGCACCGACGAGACGTTGATGATCCGGCCGGCCACCCCGCGGCCGGTCAGGCCGCGGGCGACGGTCTGGCTCAGCGCGTACGCGCTGGTCAGGTGGACGTCCAGCATCCGGGCGAGGTCCGCCGGCGTCAGCGTGTCGACCCCCCGCCGGTCGCGGTGGCCGACGTTGTTGACCAGCACGTCGACCTCGCCGAGCGCGGCGACCGCCTGCTGGGCCGCGTCGAGGTGGGTGACGTCGAACGCGGCGCCGGCGACGTCGAACCCCTCGGCCCGCAGCCCCGCCACCACGCCGTCGAGCGTCGAGGGATCGCGCCCGTTGAGCACCACCCGCGCACCCGCCCTGGCCAGGCCGCGGGCCATCGCGAGGCCAAGCCCGCGCACCGACCCGGTGACCAGCGCGGTGCGCCCCGCGAGTGAGAAGTCCATCCCGTCCCCTGCCTGCCGGACCGTCCTACTCGAACAGGCCGGACACCCTGATGTGTCCGAAGTAGACGCCGAACCTCGCTCAGCTCGTGCCGACCGATCGTTCGGCGGGTAGCGTGACACGGCAGTCCGACAGACGTCAAGGCCACGGCTACACTACGAACGTCCGGTAGGTAGCTGCGAGGACGAGGTGACAGTGCCGCGCCAGAGGAACGACGCCCGAGCCCCCTACGGCCTCGACGACATCGTCGACATCGCGGTCGGCGTGTTCCTGGAACGGGGCTACGACGGCACGTCCATGGGCGACCTCGCGAAGGCCGCCGACATCACCAAGTCCAGCTTCTACTACCACGTCACCAGCAAGGAGGAGCTGTTCGAGCGCGGTGTCGGGCGCGCGCTCGACGCGCTGTTCGGCGTACTCGATGAGCCCGGTTCGCTGCGCGGCACCGCCATCGAGCGGATCCGGCACATCGTGCGCCGCACGGTCGAGATCGTCACCGAGCGGCTGCCCGAGGTGGCGCTGCTGGTGCGCACGCACGGCAAGACCGAGGCGGAGAAGCGCGCGCTGGAGCGGCGGCGGGAGTTCGACCGCACGATGACGAGGCTCGCCCGCCAGGCCGTCCGGGACGGCGACCTGCGCGCGAACCTCGACCCCGGCCTGTTCACCCGGCTGGTGCTCGGCATGGCCGTCTCGGTGGTCGAGTGGTACCGGCCGGAGGGCAAGGTCCGGGCCACGGTTCTCGTCGACGCCGTGGAGGCGCTGGTGTTCGACAGTCCACTGTGGAGCCCGGACGCCTGACCGAACGTACGGAGGCCGGCGGCGGTTCACCGCGCGAAGGGAAGCGCCGATGCCGCGGGCCTGCATCGTCGAGGACGATCGGCTGCGCCCCGAGTCGGCGGAATGACGTGCGCGGCGTATTTCGGCGTTCGCGTATTCCGCCACCCGGCGAGGCCTAAATTCGGTGTTCGCGCCATTTCGTCACTCAATGGTGTGTTGACGGGAATTCATATCGGCGGCCGTGCCGGGCGGGGGCGTATATTCGGTGGCAGGCCGGCCGCTGGGACACCCCTCCATCAGTTTCCCTTCTCCTCGGCCGGCCGCTTACCTCCCCGGCGTCCTGACCCGCGGTGTCAGGACGTCGTCCATCGCTCGTGGAGCCGGCCGCGGTAGTGCTCCCGCGCCTGCCGCACCATCGACTCCGACAACCACGCGATCGGCCGGACGTCGGCGAGCAGGGGCTCGTTCGCCGGCCCGTGGTCCACCACCTTGCCGATCAGCACCCACGGCCGGGCGTCGGCCGCCACGTCGCGGAGGCACTGACACAGCCGCCGCGCCACCCAGTCCTCCGGCGGCAACGTCCACCACCCGGGCTGCTTCAGTGGGTTCGCCGACAGGCCGGACATCGGCAGTCCGCTCTCGTAGTCGATGCTCGGCCGGGCCGCGTCGGCGGCCGGGCTCGGGGAGCAGCGCAGGTAGATGGACTGGGCATGGGTTATCAGAAAGACCAGCTCCTCGAGGCGCTCGAGGGTCGGCATTCTCTCGGGGTCATCGCCATGATCGTCCATGCCCGCCGGTGTGCCCAAACCACGCCGCGGGGAAACGTGTCGGTCCGAACTCGACACTCGATCGGCGCGGGCGGGCGGGTTTCCGCCCCCGCGGAACGGGTACCCGCCACCGCCGAGCCCGCCCCGCCCTGAAGGGACGCCCCGATGTCGACCGACGCGATCGTGCTGCTGAAGCAGGACCACAAGGAGATCCGCAAGCTGTTCCGCGAGTTCGACCAGACCGGCAAGACCGCCGTGAAAACCAAGGGAAAGATCGTCGACCGCATCCTGGAAGCGCTTACGGTGCACACGTATCTGGAGAACGAGTGCATGTACCCCTCGGTTCGCGAGCTCCTGCCCGACCTCGAGGAGGAGGTGTTGGAGTCCTACGAGGAACACCACGTCGCCGACGTGCTCTGCATGGAGCTCGCCGCGATGAGCCCCGACAACGAGCGGTTCGACGCCAAGACGACCGTCCTCATCGAGAACGTGACCCACCACATCGATGAGGAGGAGCAGGACTGGTTCCCCAAGGTCCGCGCGGGCCTGAGCCGCAAGCAGCTCCAGGAGATCGGCGCGCGCATGATCGAGCTGCGCGCGAAGGCACCTCGCAAGCCCTACCAGCCGGGCGCGGTGAAGAAGGTGGCCGACGCCATCCTGTCCTGACCGTCACGGGGCGGCGCGCGTGACCGTCCACATGGGAGGGACGAGGGTGGCGAGCTTCGCGTCGGCCATGGCCTCGGTGACCGTCGCTCAGCCGAACTCGGAGATCTCGAACACGCCGATGTCGTCGGCGCTCGTGCCCTGGTCGGGCACGGTCTGGTTGAGCGATGCCTCGACCGCCACCCAGCCGTGGAAGCCACCGTCGCTGTCGATGATCTGCAGCATCGGCTTGACGTGGGAGTTGCCGGTGTAGCAGGTCTCGCCGCGGCCGTCGGCCAGCGACGTTCGCCAGTGCCACATCGTGTCGCGCCGGTCGGTGCTCGTGGTGTTGGCGGTGGACAGGTAGTACTCGGTGCCGGTGGTCCGCGCGCCGAGGCAGCGGCTGCTCGCGCACGGGTCCCAGCCCAGGACCCAGAACGGGTTGCCGGATCCCTCGTCCAGGTACGGGGTGCCGGCGTTGGTCTTCCACAGGTGGTAGTCGTGCTTGAGCTTGGTGTGGTCGAACGCGGCGACCTGGGCCATCGACGCCCGCGCGGTCCACGCCGCGTTGCTGCCGTAGCCGAACCCGTGCGTGGCCCCGAACGAGCTGCCCTGGTAGGTCAGCTTGGCGAGCTTGCCGCTGATCGGCTGGCTCACCTGCCACTGCTCCCAGCCGTTGCCGGTCCAGGTGATGCGCAGCGTCGTGCCGGTCACCGTGTACGTGCCGGAGAGGTGGTCGGGCTGGCTGCTCGCCTCGTAGCCGTTCGCCGTCCGCACCACGCAGTCGCGGGCCACGCAGTTGGCCGCCCGCACGCCGGTGGAGGTCCGGACCACGCGTTCGCGTTGGGACCAATGGAAATGCGACTCGGTGACCTGCCCGCCAGCGGTGAACGAGTACGTGCCGAGCCGGACCCAGTTCGTCCGCGAGCTCACCGACAGGCCGCCGATCGCGACCGTGAACCGCGACATCCCACCCGGCGCGGCGCCGGCCGCAACGGTGAGGACACCCAGGAGCAGCACGACCGCCCCGGCCACGCCGACGAGACGGATTCCGGCCTTGCGCATGCGACCCTCCGAGCCCCGACGCCACCCGGTCCCGTCAAGGATGGCACCGCCGTCAAGCTTTGACCAACCCCCGAACGACCACGTTATTGAGGAACCTGGCCCCACCAGCCGGGCAGCGCCGAAAAGAAATCTCGCCGTCGATGTCGAAAGGCGACGTGCCGGTCCGACGTGTTGGTGACAAGCGACGATCGAGACACGAGGACGGGTCATGAACGTGGAGACGAAGACGGTCGCCGGCCGGCGCGAGTGGATCGGGCTGGCCGTGCTCGCGCTGCCGACCCTGCTGCTGTCGTTGGACATGAGCGTGCTGCACCTCGCGGTGCCACACCTCGCCGCTGATCTGCGGCCGAGCGGCACCGAGCTGCTCTGGATCATCGACATCTACGGTTTCATGATCGCCGGGTTCCTGGTGACCATGGGGACGCTGGGCGACCGGATCGGGCGCCGGAAGCTGCTGATGATCGGCGGCGCCGCGTTCGGCCTGGCCTCGATCGGGGCGGCGTTCGCGACGAGCCCGGCCATGCTCATCGGGGCGCGGGCCCTGCTGGGGGTCGCCGGGGCGACGCTGATGCCCTCGACGCTGGCGCTGATCAGCAACATGTTCGCCGACCCGAAGCAGCGCGGCACCGCGATCGCGGTGTGGATGAGCTGCTTCATGGGCGGGATGGTGATCGGGCCGGTCGTCGGCGGCCTGCTCCTGGACGTCGCCTGGTGGGGCGCGGTGTTCCTGATGGCCGTCCCGGTCATGGTGCTGCTGCTGGTCGCCGCGCCGAAGCTGCTGCCGGAGTACCGCGACGAGCAGGCCGGACGGCTCGACCTGGCCAGCGTCGCGCTGTCGCTCGGCACGATCCTGCCGGTGATCTTCGCGCTGAAGGAGATCGCCAAGGGCGGCCCGGACCTGCGCAACGTCGTCGCGCTGGCGGCCGGCCTGGGCCTCGGCACGGTGTTCGTGCGGCGCCAGCAGCGACTGGCCGACCCGATGCTGGACCTGAGCCTGTTCCGCAACCGCACGTTCACCGCGGCACTGAGCATCATGCTCGTCGGCGCGATCACCATGGGTGGCGTCTTCCTGCTGGTCAGCCAGTACCTCCAGCTGGTCGAGGGCCTCACGGCGTTCCAGGCGGGGCTGGCGCTGGTGCCGCAGGCCGGTGCCGTAGTGGTCGGGTCGCTGATCGCGCCGCGGCTGGCCCGGCGGATCCGGCCGGAGTTCGTGCTCGGCTTCGGCATGCTCGTCGCCGCGGTGGGGATCCTGCTGTTCACCCAGCTCGGTGCGGGCAACGGGGTCGTGCTGGTGGTGCTCGGCATGTCGGTCGCCGGGTTCGGGATGGGGCCGCAGGGCGTGCTGTGCACCGAGATGGTGGTCGGCTCGGTGCCGGCCAGCAGGGCCGGCGCGGCCTCGGCGATGTCGGAGACCAGCGGCGAGTTCGGGATCGCGCTGGGGATCGCGGTGTTCGGCAGCGTCGGCACCGCCGTCTACCGCAACGACCTGACCGTGCCCGCGCAGCTCCCCACCCACGCGGCGGCGGAGGCCACCGACAGCCTGGCCGGCGCGCTCAACGCCGCCACCGGCCTCGACGGCCGGCTCGCCGAGAGCCTGCTGACCCCGGCGCGGGAGGCCTTCACCAGCGGGCTGCACACGGTCGCCGCCATCGGCGTCGCCATGGTGGTCACCTTCGCGGTGATCGGCATGGTCGCACTCCGCAAGTCCCGCCCGGCGCAGGCCGAGCCCACCCCGGTGACCGAGCCCGAGGTGGCCGTCGCGTACTGACCCGGAAACCATTCCGGAGCAGCCGACCCGAACCCGCGGGCGCCCGACCACCTGGTCGGGCGCCCGCGGCGCCGGGCGGAGCGATTCTTTCAGGCGTAACTGCGCAGTTGAAACTGGACAGTCTTACCTGACGTTATTACCGTGGTGGTATGGACGAGGTCTCGGCGTCCGCCGTCCGCGCCGCGCGGGACGTGCGGGTGGTGTTCAGCCGGCTGCGCCGCCGGCTCAGGGAGGTGGCCGCCACCCAGGGCCTCACGCCGTCGCAGACCTCGGTGCTCAGCCGGCTGGGCAACGACGGCGCCTCGTCGGCCAGCGCTCTCGCCGCCGCCGAGCAGGTCCGGCCGCAGTCGATGGCCACCACGCTCGCGGCGCTCGACGAGCACGGGCTGATCCACCGCCATCCCGATCCCTACGACGGCCGCCGGCAGCTGGTCACGTTGACCGCCGCCGGCCGCAGGCGCCTCGAGGGTGACCGGCAGGCCCGGCAGGAATGGCTGGCCCGCGCATTGCAGGACCGCTACACGGACAAGGAGCGCCGGCTCGTCATCGAGGCGCTCGGCCTGCTGGAACGGCTCACCAGCGAATGATCGCGTCGCTCACGCGGTTCGCACGGTCGCTGCGCCGGCCGCGGGAGGGGTTCGACCGCAGGCTGCTCGCCCCGATGATCCTCGGGGCGGTGCTGAACCCGGTGAACTCGTCGATCATCGCGGTGGCGCTGGTGCCGATCGGGGTGGCGTTCGGCGCGCCGCCGTCGCAGACCGCGTGGCTGGTGTCCGCGCTGTACCTGGCCACCGCGATCGGCCAGCCCGTCGTCGGGCGGCTGGTCGACATCCACGGACCCCGGCCGCTCTACCTCATCGGCACCGGCCTCGCGGGGATCGCCGGCGTCCTCGGGACAGTTGCCCCGTCGCTCGGCGTGCTGGTCGTCGCGCGCGTGCTGCTCGGCTTCGGCACGTGCGCCGGCTATCCGGCCGCGATGTACCTCATCCGCAGCGAGTCGCAGCGCACCGGCCACGACAGCCCCGCCGGGGTCCTGACCACGCTCGCGGTCGCCAGCCAGACCGTGGCCGTCATCGGTCCCACCGCCGGCGGGCTGCTGATCGGTTTGGGCGGCTGGCGCACCACGTTCGCCGTCAACATCCCGCTGTCCCTGGCCTGCCTCG
>NZ_DASWSJ010000129.1:0-35992 GCF_036402745.1 Actinophytocola sp.
TGAGCTTGAAAGCCACCCAGACGAGTGACGGCCGTGGCCTCCGGCCCCCCCAAAATCCAGCCTACCCAGCCCCACCGACAAAAACGGTGCCAACAGCGGGAGCCTGTGGACAACCGAGGCGGCGGAGGTAAGCGCACCAAATGGCAACGGGTTCACCGTTACGGGTGGTGGGCGGCGCTTGATCTGTCCATGGTGGACACGAGAGGCTGCACGGACATTCGTCATGAGGTGCGGGGGCACATGCGGATCCGAGGTCGTCGATGAGTACCGCCGTGTCGGTGGTGCCGCTGCCGGATGGGGCGGAGTGGGCGCGGCTCGTCGCTGAGCTCGGGGTCGGGTTGCTGCTGTTCCACGAGAACGGTGCCGTCTGGGCGTCCGCCGGGGTTGGGGAGCGGGCGGAGGACTGGCGGCTCCGCGACGACCGCGGGGCGCCACTGCCGAACCTCGATGTCCTTGCCGCGCAAGCAAGGGACGCCGACACGGCTGCCACGATCGCCGTCCTCGCCACGATCGGCGGCATGCCCGCGCGGCGGTTGTGGGTGGAGCTCTACCCGACAATCCTGCGTGGGGAACGGTGTGTGCTCGCCGTGCTGCGACCCGTACAGACAGATGTCTGGCGGGGCAAGGGTTTGCTCGATCCGCTGACCGGGCTCGCCAACCGCGTCCTTCTCTTCGACCGGCTCGACCAGGCGTTGCGGCGCGCCCGCGTCCATGGCTCCGTGGTCACGTTGGTGCTCGCCGATCTTCGCGGGCTCGGCGCGCTTGCGGCCGGGGACGGGGACGAGCTGCTGCGAAAAGTGGCGGAACGACTGGGCAATGGGCTGCGGGAGGACCACACCGTCGCCCGGTACGCGGGTGGGACGTTCGCGGTGGTCGGCGAGCAGCCGCAGCGGGCCGGGGGTGTGCTGACCGCTCGAATCGTCCGGCTGGCCGGGCATCCGGTGCGGGTCGGCTGGGTCACCAGTTGTGGCGGCGACAGCGTGCACGACCTGATCCGGCAGGCGCACCGGAACCTGGCATAGCGAAGGGCCCGGGAGCACAACGTCTCCCGGGCCCTTCGTATGACCCCGATCAGCCGATCGGGTTGGTGGTGAACAGGTTCGCCAGCGCGGCCTGCGTGTCGGACAGCGACGCACCGTCCAGGGCGGACGGGGCGTCGACACCGGACAGCGCGGGGGCGTCGACCGGCAGGTTCTTCAGCGACGGGGCCTGCACGACCGGCACCGCGGTGACATCGCCGACCGCGGGAACGGTGGGCACCACCTGAGTGACGTCGGTGAGGCCGCCCACCTGCGGCGCCGCCGGGAGGGCGGGCAGCTGGGTGGACACGGCCGAGAGGTCACCCACGGCCGGAACCGCCGGCAGCTGCGTCGTCACGCCCGACAGGTCACCCACAGCGGGAACCGCCGGAACGGCCGGAACCGCCGGAACCGCGGGAACGGCCGGCACCAGGGTGGTGACGTCCGTGGCGTCGCCGATCGCGGGCACGGCCGGGAGAGAGCCCGTGGCACCGGTCAGCATGGCGGGCGCACCGGACAGCTCGTCGCTGACCGGCAGCTCCCCGAGCGGGATCTCGTTCAGCGGCACCTCGCCGACGGCGGGCAGGCCCACCGGCAGGTCGTGTGCCGAGCGGGCGTTGTCGACGTTCAGCACGCCGGCCGGGACCGCCAGGACATCGGCGGCCGGGGTGGCGGCGTCGAACAGCGTGCCGGTGACCGTCTGGAACGGGACGTCCGAGCGGGACCGCGGCAGCGGGTACGGGAGGATGTGGTACTCGTCCGCCCCGGTCACCGTGCCGGCCACCTGGGTCACCTGGTCCTGGCCGGGCAGCCCGGACATGCCGTCCGCGAACCCGGTCAGCACGCCGCTGAACGAACCCGCGAACGGGGTCACCTCGGCGGTGGGCAGCGCGAAGTCGCGCGACAGCGAACGACCCGGCATCGGCAGCAGCGCCGGCAGTTCGGTCGGCGACAGGCCGCCGCTCACCGGCAGGTCCAGCTGCGGCTGGCCCTCGCCGACATTGAGGGCGCTGTCGTTGGCGGAGTCGGTGATCGCCGAGGCGAGCACCTCCACCGGCACGTCGTAGACCGGCGCGTTGGCGCCGACCGGAAGCGTGCCGTCGATGCCCGACAGCGAACCGAACTGACCACTCGTGGTGGACGTGCCACCGACCGAGCCCTCGCTCTCGTTGTAGCCGGAGGACACCGACTGGCTCTCGACCGCGGAGACGGCGTCGCCGAAGGGCTGAGCCACCGCGCCGGCCGGAACGTCGACCAGGTTGCCGGCGAGGAAACCGCCGTCACCCGCGGTGTCGATGTCGCCGCCGGAGGTCGTCTGGTTGTCGTTGTCGGCGACCGACGAGTTGACCCCGCCTGCGCCCGACGCGACCGCCGCGAAGCTCTGCACGACCGGCAGGGCCTGCGGGCTCACGACGTTGCCGGAGATCAGGCCGGCGGTGCCGTCGGTGGCCGTGTCGCCACCGGCGGTGGAGTCGGTCTCCGAGGAGGCGACCGAGTCGTTGAGACCCAGTGCCGCGGCGGACTCGCCGAACGCCTGGGCGGCCGAGCCGACCGGGGCCGACACGACGTTGCCCGAAGCGGCGGCACCGGAGCCGTCGCTCGTGTTGTCGCCACCCGCGGTGGTGTCGGTGTCGGCGACGGCCGCCTGCTGGCCGGCGGCGAGACCGCTGGCGCCGGTCCCGAACACCTGCGCCGGCAAGGACACCGGAACGGTCCCGATGTTGCCGGAGCCGAGGCCCGCGGTGCCGGTGGCCTTGTTCGGGCCACCAGCGGTGATCTCGTTGTCCGTCACCGCCTGGGCGTCGGTGAAGGCCACCGCGCCGCCGCTGTTGCCGAACGCCTGCGCGGCACCCGCGACCGGGGCGGACACGAGGTTGGAGGCGAGCAGACCGTTGTCGTCGTCGGTGTTGCTGCCGCCGCCGGCCGAGGTGACCTTGGTCTCCGTGGCCGCTGCGTTGGCGCCACCGGCCGCGGCGGCCGTGTTGCCGAGGGCCTCGACCGGGGTCGCGACGGGAACGGTGGCCTGGTTGCCGCCACCGGCCGAGTTGTCACCGGTGGTGCCGGTGTTGCCGCCGGCGGTGGTGGTGGCCTTGTTGGTGGACGACGCGTTGGCGGCACCCGCACCGGCCGCGGCGTTGGTGAACACCTCCGCGGGGCCGCCGACCGGGGTGGTGGCGGTGGTGCCGGACAGCACGCTGTCCTGGCCGCGGGTGTAGGAGTCGCCGCCCGCGGTCGAGTTGACCGTGTTGTCGGCCTGTGCGGTGGACTTGCCCACGCCGGCCGCGGCGTTGCCGAAGCCGTCGACGGGCAGCGCGACGGGCGCGTGCGCGATCGAGCCGGAGCCCACGGAGCCCTGGCCGGTGCTGCGGTTGCCGCCACCGGCGGCGGTCTGGCTGCTACTCGTGCAGTCCGCCGAGGAACCGCCGGCCACCGCACCCGCGTTGCCGCAGGCCAGAACCGGGCCGCTGGCCGCGGGCTGCGCGACGTTGCCCGCGAGCAGCGCCGGGTCACCGTTGGTCTCGAGGTAGGTCGGCACGCCGTAGAGGCCGCGCCGCTCCTTGCCCGCCTTGGCGTCCGCGGTGGAGTCCGACGTCGCGTCGGACTTGCCGAGGCCGGCGACCGAGTTCCCGTTGAACTCGACCGGGGTCGCGACCGGGACGCCCGCGGCGTTGCCCGAGCCCGCGCTGTCCGCACCCGAGGTGAGGACGTAGCCGCCGGAGGTGGCGGAGGTGTCGGCCGCGGAGTCGGCCTCCGACTTGCCGGCGCCCGCGATGGCGTTGCCGGTGACCTGCACCGGGGTGGCGCCGTGGCCGGCGACCACGTTGCCCGCGAGGAAGCCGTTGCTGCCGTCGGTGGTGACGTCGCTCGTCGCGGTCGTCTCCTGCGACGCGGTGCTGGTGGCCTTCGCCTTGCCCAGCCCGGCGATCGCGTTGCCCGTGATCTGGACCGGTGCGGTGTAGTCGAGGTCGACCACGTTGCCGCCGAGGAAGGTGCCCTTGCCGTCGGTCACGACGTTCTCGTGGCCGTAGTCGTACCGCGTCTGCGAGTCGTCCTCGACCTCGGCCTTGCCGGCGACCGCGATCGCGTTGCCGGTGACGACCAGTGGCACGACCACGTCACCGTCGACCCGGTTGCCGGCCAGCACGCCCTCGACGTCGGGCAGACCGGGCGTCCGCGGGAGCGCGGGGGTGTTCGGCACCTTCAGGCCCGACTTGGCGGCGGTCGCCTTGACCTTGTCGGTCAGCGGCGTGACCTTGTCCAGGACCGGCTTGGCCTGGTCGGTCACCTTGCCGGTGACACCGTCCACGACCGGCTTGGCCTGGTCGGTGACCTTGCCGGCGACCGGCGCCGCGGCCGCCCGGGCCTTGTCGACCACCGGCGTGACAGCCGGGGCCACCTTGTCCGCCATCGGCACGGCGCCGACCAGGTCGGCCACACTGACCCGGAGGTCCTTGTGGATCGGCGGCAGGTTCTTCTGGCCGAGCGGCGTGCCAAGCGCGTTGTTGTCGATGTGGACAGGGACGGTCACGGACCCGTCAAGCGGCGATGCCGGCTTGTCCGGGTTGACGTCCTCGTCGGCAGAAGCGATGCCGGTACCCAGCATCAGCAAACCACCAGTGACTAGCGCGGTCTGGAGACCTCGCCTCGCCCAGGTTTGCATCGTGTGATGCTCCTTTCGTTTTCCCTTTGGGGGGTTTGGCGGGTGGCCGTACGCGTTGACGTGGAGACGCGTTGGGGCAAGCGGCCACCCGGGTCGGGGTGCGGGCATGGGAGCCCGCGGGGGATGGGCGCGGCACCGCGCGGCGGTGCACCCGGCATGCCGAGCACTCGGGGCTCGGGCCGGTCGCGCCGCTTACTCAGTCAGGGCTGACGCCGGGCTGCGCACCGACGCGCCCGAAGGAGGTGACCACGGTGGCGGGCACGGTGAGCCCACGAACCAGCGCGGGTGCGCGGTCCTGCCACGGCAGCGCCGCGGACAGCGCCGGGTCGGCCGGGTTGCCGGTGGAGCCGTTGTGGCCCGAGACCGGTGCGCTCGGCACGGCCGGCGCGAACGGCGTCGGCCAGCTGGGGAGGTCGGGGAAGGACGGCATGCCCGGCTCTGGTGAGCCTCGCCGTGGCATGCCGTCCGAGTACGCGCGGCCGGTCGCGGTGCGCTCGGCCGTCCGGTCCGGGTCGACGCCCGGGGTGGTGACGGAGCCGGCGGCCGCGGGCGGCGCGGCGGCAGGCGGGCCCGTGGGGCTGTCCGACCGGCCGAGGCCGGCGTCGCCCGACGCGTCACCGTGGCCGATGCCACCGTCGAGGCCGCCCTCGATGCCGCCGATGCTGCCACCGATGCTGTCGTGCACCCCGCAGAGCTGGTCCGCGCAGTGCGGGAGCTCCGCGAAGTGGTCCTTGGCGTGCTCGCCGAACCGGTCGGCGGCGTCCCTGACCTTCTCGCCGAACTCCTCGAGCGGGTTCTTCTCGAGCGGGTTCTTCGGCGGCGGGGGCGTGTCGCGCAGGTGGTCGACGGCCGTGTGCACGGCGGCGGAGACCGGCGCGACGACGGTCTTGACGACCGGGACCTCGGGCAGTTGCGGCCCGGTGTCGGCGGAGGCTCCCGCGGTGGACAGGCACCAGGCGATGGCGGTTCCGGCGGCAGCGCCGCCGACGACCGTCAACGTGCGTACGACGACGCGCCGCGTGAACGCGGCCGTCTCCCGCACACTGCTGGTCGCCTGATCCACTGAGATTCCTCGCCTGGTCGGAAAGCTCCGCCTACGAACTCTTCGCACTCGGTCGGACACGTTGGGTACCGACGGACCGTGCAGCAGGAGGTTTTCATCGCGGGGGGCCGGAATGCACGCCCAACGAGGCTTAACCCCCTGATCGTGTGACGAACACAGGGTGTTTCCACAACTCACTGACCGTAGTCGGCCCAGGCGGGCGGGCCTGTGGGCAGGAATCCGTCCACAGGAAGGAAATGTGCCGGCCGGCCGCCAGCTCACCGCACAGATGTCCGGGTCGGTGGATACCGTCTTCGTGTGACCAGATCTCGCGGCGAGCAGAAGTCCTCGCGCAAGCCACCGGCCGACGTCACCAGCCTCGTACCCACCGGGCTGCGGGTGAGCGCGGCGCTGTCCTGGCGGTTCATCGTCATCATCGCCGCGCTGTACGTGATCGTGTGGCTGGCGGGCTACTTCTCGCATCTCATCGTGCCGGTCGCGATCGCCTTACTGCTGGCCGCGTTGATGGCGCCGGGCGTGGATCGCCTGGTGCAGTGGAAGGTTCCGCGTGGCGCGGCCGCGGCCATCGTGATGGTGCTGGGGATCGCGATCGTCGGCGGGCTCATCACCTTCGTGATCATCACGTTCTCCAACGGTCTTCCCCAGCTGCAGCAACAGGTCTCGGACAGCCTCAACCAGATCCGCGACTGGCTCATCACGGGTCCGCTGCACCTGCGCACCCAGCAGATCCAGACGTTCCTCGACAACGCGATCGGCGCGATCCAGAGCAACCAGTCGGCCATCACCCAGGGCGCCCTCACCACCGCGGCGACGATCGGTGAGATCCTCACCGGCCTGCTGCTCACGATGTTCGTCCTGATCTTCTTCCTCTACGACGGCCCGGGAATCTGGACGTTCATCGCCCGCGGCGTGCCGGCCCGGGTTCGCCGCCGGGTCGATGTCGCCGGCCGCCGCGGGTTCGCCGCGCTGGTCAGCTACGTGCGTGCCACCGCGGCCGTGGCGCTGGTCGACGCGGTCGGCATCGGCGTCGGCCTCGCCGTCGTCGGCGTGCCCCTGGTGATCCCGTTGTCCGCGTTGGTGTTCCTGTCCGCGTTCGTGCCGATCATCGGTGCGGTCCTGGCGGGCACGGTCGCCGTCTTGGTCGCCCTGGTCGCCAACGGCCTCATCCCGGCCATCGTCGTGCTCGCGATCGTGATCGGCGTGATGCAGCTGGAAAGCCATGTGCTCCAGCCGTGGCTGCTCGGTCGCGCGGTGCGGCTGCACCCGCTCGCGGTGGTGCTCGCCATCGCCGCGGGCCTCATCTCCGGTGGGATCGCCGGGGCGCTGCTGGCGGTGCCGTTGCTGGCCGTGCTCAACGCGGGCGTGAAGTCGTTGCTGCACGAGGACGAGACCGAGCCCGCCGAGATCGATGTGTTGCACGAGCAGGAGACCGAGGCGCCGGAGGTGGCGCAGCGGTCCGAGGACGACACCCAGGCCACCTGGGAGCGGCCGTGATCGCAACCGGTGCGCAGGTCCCCAAGGACCCGACGACACCGCTGTGGCGCGCGGCGGTGGTGCTGCGTGTGCTCACGCTTCTCTTCGCCGCCGGCGTCGTGCTGGTCTACCTGCACGAGTACGCCCGGCCCTGGCTCGCACTCGTGACCGTCGGCGTCATGGCGGCGTGGACGGCCGTGATCGCCGTGCGGTATCTCGACCCGGCCGGCCGGGTGCTCGGCTTCGCCGTGCTGGACCTGGTGGTGTGCTGCGCGGCGATGTGCGTGTCGCGGCTGGTGCTCACGCCCGCGCAGCTCGCCGTCGACCAGGTACCGCTCGTCCCCACGGTGTGGGTCACCGGCGTGGTCGCGGCCGGCGCGGTGTGTGCCGGGCCGACCGTGGGCGCGGTGTTCGGCGCGGTCATCGCGGCGTTCAACTACGGCGTGCGGGGCTACGTCGACACGGACCTCACCCGGGACCTGATGCTGCTGGTGGGCGTCGGGTTCGTGCTGGGGCTGGCCGCGTCGGCGTCGCGCCGGTCGGCGGCGCGGCTGGAGCGGGCGCTGCGGGCGGAGGCGGCCACGGCCGAGCGGGAGCGGCTCGCCCGGTCGATCCACGACAGCGTGCTGCAGGTGCTCGCCCGGGTGCGCCAGCGGGGCGCGGAGCTGGGCGGGGAGGCCGCGGAGCTGGCCCGGCTCGCCGGGGAGCAGGAGATCGCGTTGCGGGCGCTGGTGTCCACCGCGCCCGAGCCCGAGTCCACGGTGGACGGTTCGGCGGACCTGGGCGCGCGGCTGCGGTTGCTGGCCACCGGGCGCACGCAGGTGTCGGTGCCGGCCACGGCGGTGCGGCTGCCGGTCGCGGTCGCGACCGAGGTGGAGTCGGTGGTCCGCGAGGCGTTGGCGAACGTGGCCAAGCACGCCGGTCCGGATGCGCGCGCGTGGGTGCTGCTCGAGGATCTGGGCGGGGAGATCGTGGTCAGCGTGCGGGACGACGGCGTCGGGTTCACCCCGGACCGGATCGACGAGGCGGAGCGGGAGGGGCGGATGGGGATCGCGCGCTCGATGCGTGGCCGGGCGGTCGAGCTCGGCGGGAGCATCGCGGTGGAGACCGCGCCGGGTGCCGGCGTGGAGTGGGAGCTGCGGGTGCCGCGGCCGGTCGAGGCCCGCCGGTGAGCTCCCCGCCAATCACCGTGATGGTCGTCGACGACCACCCGATGTGGCGCGACGGGGTGGCCAGGGACCTCGGCGAGCGCGGCTTCGCGGTGCGGGCCACCGCGGGCGACGCCGAGGCGGCGGTGCGGATCGCCGGCACGGTGCGGCCGGACGTCGTGCTGATGGATCTCAACCTGGGCACCGTGTCCGGGGTGGCGGCGATCCGCGAGATCACCGGCGCGCTCCCCGGCACGCGGGTGCTGGTGCTGTCCGCGTCGGGCGAGCACGCGGACGTGCTGGAGGCGGTGAAGGCGGGTGCGTCGGGCTACCTGGTCAAGTCGGCGTCGGTGGAGGAGCTCGTCCAGGCGGTGCGGCGGACGGCGTCGGGCGACGCGGTGTTCACGCCGGGGCTCGCCGGCCTGGTGCTCGGCGAGTACCGCCGGATGGCCGCCGAGTCGCGGGCCGACGACGAGCCGAGCCTCACCCAGCGGGAGACCGAGGTGCTGCGGCTGGTCGCGAAGGGGTTGACCGCGCGGCAGATCGCCACCCGGCTCACGCTGTCGCACCGCACGGTCGAGAACCACGTGCAGTCGACGCTGCGCAAGCTGCAGCTGCACAACCGGGTCGAGCTGGCCCGCTACGCCATCGAGCACGGCCTGGACGAGCAACCGGAGTCATCATCGCGTGGCGGGCCGCAATAGGCTGGTCGCATGCATGACCCGCGTGTTCTGCTCGACCCGGCCACCGACGCGGTGCGCAAGCTCGCGCGCCGCGGCTACCACCTCGACCTGACCCAGCTGGAGAAGCTGTTCGGTCAGCGCACGGCCACCGTGCAGGCGGCCGACGAGTCCCGCGCGGAGTCCAACCGGCTGGCCAAGGAGGTCGGCGCGGCGGCCAAGCGCGGCGAGGACGTCAGCCGGCTACGCGAGCACGCGCGCTCGGTGAAGACCCGCGTCCAGGAGCTCGAGGAGCAGCACCGCCAGCTCGCCGCCGAGCTCGACGAGTTCCTGCTGGGCGTGCCGAACCTGCCGGCCGACGAGCTGCCCGACGGCAACACCGACGCCGACGCCGAGGAGGTCGCCCGCTGGGGCGAGCCGCCGGTGTTCGACTTCGAGCCCGCCGACCACGTCGACCTCGGCGAGCGGCTGGGCATCCTCGACCTCGCCCGCGCCACGAAGCTGTCCGGCCCGCGGTTCGCGATCCTGCGGGGGGCAGGGGCCCGGCTCGAGCGCGGGCTCACCCAGTTCCTGCTGGAGCTGCACACGGAGCGGCACGGGTACACCGAGTTCTCGGTGCCGGCGATCGTCAACCGGCCGACGATGACCGGCACGGGTCAGCTGCCCAAGTTCGAGGCCGACCTGTTCCGCACGGGCGTCGCGGACCGGGAGCTGTTCCTGATCCCCACCGCCGAGGTGCCGCTGACGAACCTGCACGCGAGCGAGACGCTCCCGGCGCAGGACCTGCCGCTGGCCTACACGGCCAACACGCCGTGCTTCCGGTCGGAGGCGGGCACGTACGGCAAGGACACCCGCGGGCTCATCCGGCTGCACCAGTTCGCGAAGGTCGAGCTGGTCCGGTTCTGCACCCCCGAGCGGGCAGGCGAGGAGCTGGAGCTGCTGCGCTCGCACGCGGAGACCGCGCTGCGCGAGCTGGGCCTGGCCTACCGCGTGGTGAAGCTCGCCGCGGGCGACCTGGGCTTCTCGGCCCGGTTCACCTACGACCTCGAGGTGTGGCTGCCGGGTCAGCAGACCTACCGGGAGGTCTCGAGCGTGTCGGACTTCGGCACGTTCCAGGCACGCCGGGCCGGCATCCGCACCAAGGCCAAGGACGGCACCCGCGGCTTCGCCAACACGCTCAACGGGTCGGGGCTGCCGATCGGCCGCACGCTGGTCGCGATCCTGGAGCAGAACCAGCAGACCGACGGCTCGGTCCGGATACCCGAGGTGCTCGTGCCGTACGTGCGCTTCGAGCGCATCGACGCGGACGGCTCCACCGGCTGAACGTCACCGGGATGGCCTACCGTGGTGCCGTGAGCGAGAACGAGCCCGTCGACCCGCGGGAGCTGCGGGTGTCCGACGCGGAGCGCACCCACGTGGTCGGCGTGCTGCAGAAGGCCATCGGCCACGGGATGCTGTCGCTGGACGAGTTCACCGCGCGCACCGACGTCGCGCTGGCGGCCAAGACCCGCGCCGAGCTCAACGCCGTGCTGGTCGACCTACCGGGGGTCACCCACGAGGACCCGAACGCGCCGGTGCGCGAGCAGCCGGTGGAGCTGCGGGCCAACATGTCGACCCTCAAGCGGGTCGGGCAGTGGACCGTGCCGCGTGAGCTGATCATCCGCAACAAGCTGGGGTCCACCGAGCTGGACTTCACCGAGGCCAAGATCCAGCATGCCGAGGTGCGGATCAGGCTCGAGGTCAGCGGCGGGTCGGTGAAGCTGCTGCTGCCCGAGCACGCGTCCGTCGTCACCGACGACGTGAACGTCATCGCCGGCAGCATCAAGGACAAGGTCGGCGCCGGGAAGGGCCGGCCGAGGTTCGTGCTCGCCGGCACCGTCACCATGGGCTCGGTGCAGCTGCGCCGGGCCAGCTACGTGCGGATCGGCAGCCTGCTGTTCCGGTCGCCGTGGAAGATCAGCCGCGCCGCGGACTGAGAGGGACTCGTTGCGGAGGAACGCGTGAAGGCTCTGGTCAAGGCCGTCCAGGGTCCTGGTCTGGAGCTCACCGAGGTGGCAGAGCCCGAGCCGGGACCGACCGAGGTGAAGCTGCGCGTGCTGCGCACCGGCATCTGCGGCACGGACCTGCACATCGACTCGTGGGACGAGTGGGCCGCGGCCACGATCACCCCGCCGCTGGTCGTCGGCCACGAGTTCGTCGGCGAGGTCGTCGAGGTCGGTGCCGCGGTCACCAAGGTCGAGGTCGGCGACCTGGTCAGCGGTGAGGGCCACCTGGTCTGCGGGACGTGCCGCAACTGCAAGGCCGGCCGGCGCCACCTGTGCGCCAACACGGTCGGCCTCGGCGTGCAGACCGCGGGCTGTTTCGCCGAGTTCGCGGTGCTGCCCGAGCAGAACGCCTGGGTGCACACGCACCCGGTGGACCTGGACGTCGCGGCGATCTTCGACCCGTTCGGCAACGCCGTGCACACCGCGCTGTCGTTCCCCGTGCTGGGCGAGGACGTGCTGATCACCGGCGCCGGCCCGATCGGGCTGATGGCCGCCGCGGTCGCCAGGCACGCGGGCGCCCGGCACGTCGTGATCACCGACGTGAGCGAGCCGCGGCTGGAGCTGGCCCGCAAGATCGGCGTGGACGTGGCGCTGGACGTCAGCCGGCACGCGATCGGCGAGGTGTACCCGGAGCTCGACATGTCCGAGGGCTTCGACGTCGGCATGGAGATGTCCGGCCGGCCGGCGGCGCTGCGCGAGATGATCGCGAACATGACCCACGGCGGCCGGATCGCGATGCTGGGCCTGCCGGCCTCGGAGATCGCGGTCGACTGGAGCCGGGTGGTGCTCAAGATGCTCACCATCAAGGGCATCTACGGCCGGGAGATGTTCGAGACCTGGTACGCCATGTCGGTCCTGCTCCAGGCCGGGCTCGACCTCTCGCCGGTGATCACCCACCGGTTCGGCTACACCGAGCACGAGGCCGCGTTCGCCACCGCGCGCGACGGCCGGTGCGGCAAGGTCATTCTCGACTGGACCGCACAGGGAGAGGTGGCCTGATGTACGGCGCGATTCGGGACGGCCTGCGCGCGGAGCTGGACGAGATCCGCGCGGCCGGGTTGTACAAGGCGGAGCGGGTGCTCAGCACGCCGCAGAACGCGTCCGTGCGGGTCGGTGCCGAGGCCGAGGTGCTCAACTTCTGCGCCAACAACTACCTCGGGCTCGCCGACCACGCCACGCTCGTCGCGGCCGCGAAGGAGGCGCTGGACCGCTGGGGCTTCGGCATGGCGTCGGTGCGGTTCATCTGCGGCACCCAGGAGCCGCACAAGGAGCTCGAGGGCAAGCTGTCGGAGTTCCTCTCGACCGAGGACACGATCCTCTACAGCTCGTGCTTCGACGCCAACGCGGGCCTGTTCGAGACGCTGCTGGGCGACCAGGACGCGGTGATCTCCGACGAGCTCAACCACGCGTCGGTCATCGACGGCATCCGGCTGTGCAAGGCCCGCCGGCTGCGCTACAAGAACCGGGACATGGCCGATCTCGAGCGGCAGCTCAAGGAGGCGGCCGACGCCCGCTACCGGCTGATCGCCACCGACGGCGTGTTCTCGATGGACGGCTACCTGGCCCCGCTCGACGAGATCGTCGCGCTCGCCGAGGCACACGACGCGCTGGTGATGGTCGACGACTCGCACGCGGTCGGCTTCGTCGGGCCGACCGGGCGGGGGACCCCGGAGCTGTTCGGCGTCGCCGACAAGGTCGACGTCGTCACCGGCACGCTGGGCAAGGCGCTCGGCGGGGCCAGCGGCGGCTACACGTCCGGGCGGGCGGAGATCGTGGAGATGCTGCGCCAGCGGTCCCGGCCGTACCTGTTCTCGAACTCGCTGGCGCCGTCGATCACCGCCACCGCGCTCGCCGCGCTGGAGCTGCTGGAGTCCTCCGGCGACCTGCTGGAGCGGCTGCGGGCGAACACGGCGCTGTTCCGCGCCCGGATGACCGAGGCCGGCTTCGACCTGCTGCCCGGCGAGCACCCGATCATCCCGGTGATGCTCGGCGACGCCGCGCTGGCCGGGCGGATGGCCGACCTGCTGCTCGGGCAGGGCGTGTACGTCATCGGGTTCTCCTACCCGGTCGTGCCGCACGGGAAGGCGCGGATCCGCACCCAGCTGTCGGCCGCGCACTCCACTGAGGACGTCCACAAGGCCGTCGACGCCTTCATCACGGCCCGGCACCACATATCCGTCAGTTGACGGATGTCTCGCCCTGGCGTTGGGCGAAGACTTCCTGAGTCCGAACGACCGCCCACGGCCCGCATTTTGGCTCCGGGATGAGCACGCTGAGCAGTCACTCGGACACGGCATCAGCGGATTCGTGCGCAAGTGCTAACGATTAGTGAGCACGCTCGGGTCGTGATGCCACAATGTTCGACAACTCTGACACGTGAAGTCGACGGGAGACCGGAGGCGTCATAAATCAGAGCCCCACGCCGGCGGAGCATGCCAGCGTCGGGGCCCGGCCGGCCCAGCAGGCAATGGCCGGGCTTCGCGCCGCCGGTACCGGTCGCGTAGCCCCCCGAGCGATCGGTGCCGGCGGCGCGGTCCCCACCCCTGCTGGTCCGTACCCACGCCGGTTTGTCTTCGCGCCGTCGGTACCGGTCGCGTACCTCCCCCTCCGCGACCGGTGCCGGCGGCGCGTCCCCCCAGCCCGGCCCGCGGACCGCGGGCTACAGGACCACGTTGACCAGGCGGCCCGGGACGACGATCACCTTTCGCGGCTCGGTGCCGTCGACCAGGGCGGCTATCCGCTCCTCTGCCAGGGCGGCGGCCGTCACCTCGGCCCGGTCGGCCGACGCGGGGACGGTGACCCTGGCGCGGACCTTGCCGTTGACCTGGATCGGGTACTCGACGGTGTCCTCGACCAGGTAGCGCTCGTCGGCCACCGGGAACGGGCCGTGCGCCAGGGACGTGTCGTGGCCCAGGGCCGCCCACAGCTCCTCGGCCACATGCGGGCACAGCGGCGCCAGCATCAGCACCATCGGCTCGACCACCGCGCGCGGGCTCGGCTTCGAGCCGTACGTCTTCGTCACGTGGTTGTTCAGCTCGATCAGCTTCGCGCCGGCCGTGTTGAAGCGCATGGTCGCGTAGTCGGTGTGCACGCCGTCGATGGTCTTGTGCAGGGCCCGCAGCGTGGCCTCGTCCGGCTCGTCCTCGCTGACCCGGACCTCGCCGCTGGCCTCGTCGATGACGTTGCGCCACAGGCGCTGCAGGAACCGCTGGGCGCCCACGACGTCCTTGGTGGCCCACGGGCGGGACACGTCCATGGGGCCCATCGACATCTCGTAGAACCGGAAGGTGTCCGCGCCGTAGCGCTCGCACATCTCGTCCGGCGTCACGACGTTCTTCAGGCTCTTGCCCATCTTGCCGTACTCCTGGCGGACCTCCTGGCCGTTCCAGAAGAACTTGCCGTCCACTTCGGACACTTCCTCGGCCGGCACGTAGACGCCGCGGGCGTCGGTGTAGGCGTAGGCCTGGATGTAGCCCTGGTTGAACAGCCGGCGGTAGGGCTCGGCCGCGGACACGTGGCCCAGGTCGAACAGCACCTTCTGCCAGAACCGCGAGTACAGCAGGTGCAGCACCGCGTGCTCGATCCCGCCGATGTACAGGTCGACGCCGCCGGGGTCGGTCGGGCCGTGGACGGCCGGCCGCGGGCCCAGCCAGTACGCCTCGTTCTCCGGCTCGCAGAACCGCTCGGTGTCGGTGGGGTCGACATAGCGCAGCTGGTACCAGCACGACCCCGCCCACTGCGGCATCACGTTGGCGTCGCGGCGGTAGCGCTTCTTGCCCTCGCCCAGGTCCAGCTCGACCTCGATCCAGTCGCTCGCGCGGGACAGCGGCGGCGACGGCTCGGTGTCGGCGTCGTCGGGGTCGAACGTGCGGGGGGAGTAGTCGTCGACCTCGGGCAGTTCGACCGGCAGCATGCTGTCCGGCAGCGGGACGGGCAGGCCGTCCTCGTCGTAGACGATGGGGAACGGCTCGCCCCAGTACCGCTGGCGCGCGAACAGCCAGTCGCGCAGCTTGTACTGCAGCTTGCCCTCGCCGTGGCCGTGCTCCTCCAGCCACCCGATGATCGTCTTCTTGGCCTCGTCGACGTCCAGCCCGTCCAGGCTGACCCCATTTTCCTGGCGCGAGTTGATGGCCGGCCCGGTGCCCGTGTACGCCTCGCCCTCGAAGCCCTCGCTCGGCCGCACGGTCCGCACGATCGGCAGGCCGAACACCGTCGCGAAGTCCCAGTCGCGCTGGTCCTGGCCGGGCACGGCCATGATGGCGCCGGTGCCGTAGCCCATCAGCACGTAGTCCGCGACGAACACGGGGATCTGCTTGCCGTTGACCGGGTTCGTGGCGAACGCGCCGACGAACACACCGGTCTTCTCCTTGTTCTCCTGCCGGTCCAGCTCGGACTTCTGCGACGCGGCGCGGCGGTAGGCCGCGACGGCCTCGGCGGGCGTGGCGGCACCGCCGGTCCAGCGCTCGTCGACATCGTCGGGCCACTCGGCCGGCATGATCCGGTCGACCAGCGGGTGTTCCGGCGCCAGGACCATGTACGTGGCACCGAAGACGGTGTCCGGGCGGGTGGTGAAGACCTCGATCGAGGTGTCGCCGGCGGGGAACCGGATGTGCGCGCCCGCCGAGCGGCCGATCCAGTTGCGCTGCATGGCCTTGACCTTCTCCGGCCAGTCCAGCAGGTCCAGGTCGTCGACCAGGCGGTCGGCGTAGGCGGTGATCCGCATCATCCACTGGCGCAGGTTCTTGCGGAACACCGGGAAGTTGCCGCGGTCGGTGCGGCCGTCGGCGGTGACCTCCTCGTTGGCCACCACCGTGCCCAGCCCCGGGCTCCAGTTGACCGGCGCCTCGGACTGGTAGACCAGCCGGTAGGAGTCGATGATCTTGCGCTGCTCCACCCGGGTCAGCTCGCACCAGCCACGACCGTCCGGAGTGGACCGCTTGTCCTGCGCGAACTCCGTCTCCAGCTCGGCGATGGGCCGGGCCTTGTCCAGCTTCTCGTCGTACCAGGCGTTGTAGATCTGCAGGAAGATCCACTGGGTCCAGCGGTAGTAGGACAGGTCCGTGGTGGCGACGCGGCGCCGCTCGTCGTGACCCAGGCCCAGCCGGCGGATCTGGCTCAGGTAGCGCTGGACGTTGTCCTCGGTGGTCTTGCGCGGGTGCTGGCCGGTCTGCACGGCGTACTGCTCGGCCGGCAGCCCGAACGCGTCGAACCCCATGGTGTGCAGGACGTTGCGGCCGGCCATGCGGTGGTAGCGGGCGAACACGTCGGTGCCGATGAACCCCAGCGGGTGGCCGACGTGCAGCCCCGCACCGGACGGGTAGGGGAACATGTCCTGCACGAACAGCTTGTCCTCGGGCACCTCGCCCTCGGCCAGCGGACCGACCGGGTTGGGCGCGTGGAACGTGCCGTGCTCCTCCCAGAAGCCCTGCCAGCGCCTCTCGATCGAGTTGGCCAGCGTGGCCGTGTAGCGGTGGGCCGGCACGGACTCGGCGGCGTCACTCATCGTGGGGTCCTTCCCTGGTGCTTGCTCCGAACACAACAAAACCCCTCTGCCAGCAGGCATGAGGGGTTCGCCGCGCCAACCGTCCGGTCAGCGCGGCGCACTAAGGAGCAGGCGTCCGGTGCTCATAGCACCAGGATACCGCGCACGCCAACACTCTTTCCCGCCGCCGGTGACCGCCCGGCGGGTGACACGCCCGCGTGGGCCGTTGCTTACCATCGGCACGTGCACCTTCTCGCGCTCGTTCCGCTGGTCGTCGGCCTCGTGGTGGCCGCTGTCGGGGTTCTCGGACTGCGTGAGCGGCTGCCGCGCAACCGCTTCGGCGGCGTGCGCACCCCCGCCACGCTGCGCGACGACGAGACGTTCCGGGTGGCCAACAAGGTCGCCGGGCTGCCGATCGCCGTGGCCGGGGCCGTCGGGATCGTCAGCGGGGCGGCCGGGCTCGTGGCCGGGCTGGCCGTCACGCTCGTCGGGCTCGTCGGGATGTGCGCCATCGCCCTGGCGGGCGGGATGCTCGGACACCGGGCCGCTGAGGCCATGCCGGCGCCCGCGCCGGAGCTCCCCGAGGGGTGCAAGGGCTGCGTGTGCGGCGGCTGCGAGATCGCGACGGCCTTGAAGGGCTCAGTTGGTGCGGACGTCACCGGGGTGGGTGGCGAGTAGCGACAGCGGCATCCCCTGCCGGCGCAGCACCCGGCCCCAGAGGTCCTGGTCGGTGGGTGCCAGCACGTCGCTGGGCAGGGCGGGGACCACGATCCAGTCGCCGCGCTCGATCTCGCCCGCCACCTGGCCGATGTCCCAGCCCGCGTAGCCGGCGAACACCCGCATGCCCTTGAACTTGGGCACCAGCACATCGGGGTCGGCGTCGAGGTCGACCAGCGCCACCGGGCCGCGCACGCCGATGAGGCCCTTGACGCCGTTGGGTTCCTCGCCGGTGCGCAGGGCGGCCAGGCACAGCGCGGTCTTCTGGTCCACGGGGCCGCCCACGAACACCGACCCGGGGGTGGTGACGTGGGGGCCCCAGTTGGGCAGCACGTCGTCGACCGGGACCTCGCTGGGCCGGTTGAGGACAACGCCGAGGGTGCCCTCACCGCGGTGGTCGATCACGAACACCACGGTGCGGCGGAAGTTGGAGTCCGTCAGGCTGGGCGCCGCAACGAGCAGCGTCCCCGGCTCCACGGCTGCATCGGGGGCGTCGGATCGCACAGGAACATGATCCCACCCGTTGAGTGGTTATCCAGCAGCCGTATGGCTGTTGGGGAACAATGGCTGGTGCCGGCTCGTTGGAGCAGGTGGCTGGAGCACCATTGAGTCCCCCGGGCCCAACCAAGAACCGCCGTCGTGGAATACCGTCCGGCTGGAGCCACGACGTGCCACGCCGCCGTGAGGCGACCGGGTGCTTCAGCTGACGAAGGGCGTGCGTCCAGCGGACGCATGCCCTTCGGGCTGTTCCGGGCGAGCCGTAGGCTGAGAGATCGTGAGCACATCGGCGCAGGACGCGAACGAGGTCACCCACCTGGGCGACTCCGAGTCCGCCCACCACACCCGCATCGGCCCGCGCCGGTTGCTGGCGATCGCCGGGTTCCGGCGCCTGCTCCTGTCCCGGTTCGCCTCGCAGTGGGGTGACGGGCTGTTCCAGACCGGTCTCGCCGGCGCGGTCGTGTTCAACCCCGAGCGGGCCGTGTCGCCGCAGGAGATCGCCCTCGGGTTCGTCGTGCTGCTCCTGCCGTACTCGATCATCGGGCCGTTCGCCGGGGCGCTGCTCGACCGCTGGGACCGGCGCCGGGTGCTGGTCGCGGCCAACCTGCTGCGTGGCGTGCTCATCCTCGTGGCCGCGGTCTGCGTGGCCACCGGGGTCGCCGGGATGGCGCTGGCGATGCTCGCCCTGGTCGTCATCGGGATCAGCCGGTTCGTCGGCGCCGGCCTGTCCGCCTCGCTGCCGCACGTCGTGCCGGTGCGCAACCTCGTCGAGGCCAACGCGCTGTCGGTCACGCTGGGCGCGGTCGTCTCGGTCCTCGGCGCCGGCTGCGCGGTCGGCCTGCGGGCGCTGTTCGGCGAGGACGACGCCGGCTCCGGGCTCACCGCGGCGGTCGCCGTCATCGGGTCGGTGCTGGCCGCCACGCTCGCCGCCCGGTTCGCCCGCGGCGCGCTCGGCCCGGACGAGGTCGACGAGCCGGCCACCGCGCTGGCCGCGGTCGCCAACGGGCTGTTCGACGGCGCCCGGGTCGCCCTTCGCACGCCCAGCGTCGCCGCCGGGTTCTGCGCGCTGCTCGCGCACCGGGCCTCGTTCGGCATCTCGCTGCTGCTCACCGTCCTGCTGATGCGCTTCAGCTTCGAGGACTTCGGCCCCATCAAGGCGGGCCTGCCCGGGCTCGGCGTGGTGCTCGGCTTCGGCGCGCTCGGCATCTTCGTCGCCGGGCTCACCACCGCGCGGCTGGTCACGAGCCTGGGCCGCAAGCGGACGGTCATCGGCGCGCTCGGCATCGCCGCGGTCGCCCAGCTGGGGCTCGGCCTGCCGATGGTCCTGCCGACCGCGCTCGTCGCGGCGTTCCTCATCGCCTACTCGGGCCAGGTCGTCAAACTCTGCGTGGACGCCGCCGTGCAGCGCGACATCGGCGACGAGACCCGCGGCCGGGTGTTCGCCCTCTACGACATGCTGTTCAACATCACCCAGGTCGTGGCCGTCGGGATCGCCTCGACGGTCATCCCGCCCAACGGCGAGTCGCCGGCGCTGATCGTCGCCGCGACCGTCCTCTACCTGCTGGGCATGGTGGGCTTCGAGCTCGTCACGCGCCGGGGCCGGGCGGCGTGACGCCCTGCTCGGCGGCCCACCGGCGCAGCTCGGCGACCGCCTCGTCGTGCTCCAGCGGCCCGCGGTCCAGGCGCAGCTCCTTGAGGAAGCGCCAGGCCTGACCGACCAGCGGCCCCGGCGGCAGGCCCAGCAGCCGCATGATCTCGTTGCCGTCCAGGTCCGGGCGCACCCGCGCCAGGTCCTCCTCGGCGGCGATCCGGGCGATCCGCTCCTCGAGCTCGTCGTAGGTCCGCTGCAGGGCGGCGGCCTTGCGCCGGTTGCGGGTGGTGCAGTCGGCCCGCACGAGCTTGTGCAGCCGGGACAGCAGCGGACCCGCGTCGGTGACGTAGCGGCGCACCGCCGAGTCGGTCCACTCGCCGCGGCCGTAGCCGTGGAACCGCAGGTGCAGGTACACCAGCTGGGCGACGTCCTCGGTGATCTCCTTGGAGTACCGCAGCGCGCGCAACCGCTTGCGGACCATCTTCGCGCCGACGACCTCGTGGTGGTGGAAGCTCACCCCGCCGCCCTCGATGTGCCGCCGGGTGGCCGGCTTGCCGATGTCGTGCAGCAGCGCGGCGAGCCGCAGCACGAGGTCCGGCTCGGCGTCCGGCTCCTCCAGGTCGATCGCCTGGTCGAGCACGACGAGGGAGTGCTGGTAGACGTCCTTGTGCTGGTGGTGCTCGTCGATCTCCAGGCGCATCGCCGGCACCTCGGGCAGCACGTGGTCGGCGAGGCCGGTGTCGACCATCAGCTCGATCCCGCGGCGGGGGTGGCGGCCGGTCAGCAGCTTGGCCAGCTCGACCTGGACCCGCTCGACGGTGATCCGGGCGATCTCGTCGTGCATCTCCTCGATCGCGGCGAGCACCCGCGGCTCGACGGTGAAGCCGAGCTGGCTGACGAACCGGACCGCGCGCATCATCCGCAGCGGGTCGTCGGCGAAGGACTCCTGCGGGGTGGCCGGGGTGTCCAGCCGCCGGTTGGCCAGCGCGGAGAGCCCGTCGTGCGGGTCGATGAAGGTCTTAGCCGACAAGTCGACCGCCATCGCGTTGACCGTGAAGTCCCGCCTGACCAGGTCTTCCTCGATCGAGTCGCCGAAGCGGACCTCGGGGTTGCGGCTCATCCGGTCGTAGGTGTCCGACCGGAACGTGGTGATCTCGCACGCCGTCCCGCGCCGGCGCGCGCCGACGGTGCCGAACGCTATCCCGGTGTCCCAGACCGCCTCGGCCCAGCCGGTGACCAGGCGCAGCACCTCGTCCGGACGGGCGTCGGTGGCGAAGTCCAGGTCGTTGCCGAGCCTGCCGAGCAACGCGTCCCGGACGCTCCCGCCGACGAGGTAGAGGCGATGCCCGGCCGCGGCGAACCGCTCCGCGAGCTCGTCCGCCACCGGAAAGCGCAGGCGCTCGACCACGGCGTTGGGTTGGGTCAGGTTGGACACGATGAACGAGCGTATCTGGCGAGCCGCCGCAGATCGGCCCAACCCGGGCCCCGGCCGCACGTGAACCGACGACTCGCCGGACCGTGCCGCACTACGATCACGTTCATGCCCTCGTCGTCCGGCAGGCCCCGGGGCGCCCGGTCGGGGCGCCGCGGGCGGCGTCGTGGTCGCCGGATGACCGCGGTCGACGAGACCTCGGCCGGCGGAGTGGTCATCAGCACGGACCGGACGAAGGTGGCGCTCATCGGCCGGCTCGACCGGCGCGGCCGGCTGCTCTGGTCGCTGCCGAAGGGCCACATCGAGGAGGGCGAGACGCCCGAGCAGACCGCGGTGCGGGAGGTGTCGGAGGAGACCGGCATCCTGGGCGAGATAATGCGACCACTCGGGACCATCGACTACTGGTTCGTCGCCGACCGCCGTCGGATCCACAAGACCGTGCACCACTTCCTGATGGCGGAGCGCGGCGGCGAGCTGTCCGACGACGACGTCGAGGTGACCGAGGTGGCCTGGGTCCCCCTCGACGAGCTGGAGGAGCGGCTTGCCTACGCCGACGAGCGCCGGCTGGTGCTGCGCGCGCTCGAACTGCTGGAGGTCGGCGCGACCGGCGACGGCGCGACCGCCGAACACGCCGACACGATTCCCGACCCCGTGTCCGGCGAGTCCGCGAACGCGGACGGGGGCTGAGCCCGCGTGACGCGATGGAAGGCGTTCGCCGGGTTCCTCGCGACCGCGCTCCTGGTCCTCGGTCCCGTCGTCCCCGCGGGCGCGAGCCCGATCGGCGACCCCGCGCAGCCCGCGGCCGGCACGCCGACCCTGCTCAAGCTCGACGTCGACACCCTGTCGCCACGGGTCGTCACCGCGCAGACCCCACAGCTCAGGATCACCGGCCGGATCACCAACACCGGCGACCGGCGGGTGGACGACATCCGGGTCAAGGTCCAGCGCGGTGAGCCGGTGGAGAGCGACCGCGAGCTGCGTGGCCTGGCGAGCCTCGCGACCGACTCGGCCAGCTCCCCGTTCACCGACGTCACCGCCTCGCTCGAGCCGGGCGGGACCGCGCCGATCTCGGTGACCGTCCCGGTCCGCGGCGCCGAGCAGTCGCTCGCGCTCACCCAGCCGGGCGTCTACCCGGTGCTGGTCAACGTGAACGGCCGGCCCGACTACGGCGGCCAGGCCCGGCTCGCGGCGGTGTCGCTGCCGCTGCCGGTGCTGTCGGTGCCGGGCGGCCCGCGCGCCGCGCCGAAGCAGACCCCGCCGGGCGTGACGATGCTCTGGCCGATCCTCGACACCCAGCCGCGCCGGCTGCCGACCAGCGACGGGCAGACCCTGCTCACCGACGACGAGCTCGCCGACTCGCTCTCCGTCGGCGGCCGGCTGTTCGGACTGGTCAACGCCGTCGGCACGGCCACCGCCGGCAACGGCACGCTGTCCCGCTCGCTGTGCTTCGCGGTCGACCCGGACCTGCTGCAGACCGTCTCCGGGATGACCAGGGGCTACAAGGTCCGCCTGTCCGACGGCCGCACGGTCGCGGGCAAGGGTGCGAACGCCGCCACCGACTGGCTCACCCGGCTCACCGCGCTCACCCGCGGCCAGTGCGTGATCTCGGTGCCCTACGCCGACACCGACCTCGTCGCACTGGCCCGCTCCGGCGCGGTGGACCTCGCCCAGCTCTCGATCGCCAGCTCGTCGGTGGTGACGGACCTGCTCGAGGTGCAGCCGGCGAAGGAGCTGTTCTGGCCGGCCGGCGGCACGTTCGACCAGCGCACGCTCGTCGACCTCGCCGCGACCGGACCGACCACCGTGCTCGCCGACCCGGCGCATCTGCAGAACGTGCGGGGCCAGGCGCCGTTCACGCTCACCGGCACCCAGACCGCCCACCCGGTGCGGGCGCTGCCGGTCGACCCGCTGCTGTCCCAGACGCTGGCCGTCCCCGCGGGCGCGCCGGCCGAGGGCTCGCTGCAGGACGGGCTCGCCGCGCTGGCCTTCCGGGCGCTGTTCGACAGGCAGGCCGGCAACCAGCTCCTGATCGCGCCGCCGCGCCGGTGGACCGCGTCGGAGAGCGAGCTCGGCGGCTACCTCGACCTGGCGCAGCAGCTGTTCGACGGCGGCTACGCCACCCCGCGGCTGCTGGGCCAGCTGCTCTCCGGGCGGGACCGGGGCAGCGCGACCGGTCTCGCCTACACCCCGCAGGACAGCGCCCAGGAGATCCCTGCCGCGGTCACCGCGGACGTGGTGCGGATCAACGCGGTCAAGCGCGACCTGCTCGACGCGATGGACATCGACAACACCTCCGAGGTCAACCCGAACGAGCTGCTCTCGCCGATGCAGTACGGCCTGCTGCGCGGCATGTCGACCGCCTGGCGCGGCCGGCCGGAGCAGGCGACGACCACGGTCCAGGTCGTCGGCGAAGCGCTCGACGCGCTCACCGGCCAGGTGATCGTGAAGAACCCGGGCCGCCCGATGACCCTCGCCTCCGGTGACAGCCCCATCCCGATCAGGGTCTACAACGGGCTGCCGGTGGCCATCGTGGTGCGCGTCCACCTCGTCGCGCCGGCCGGCCTGCGGCCCGACCAGTACCCGGACATCCGCATCCCGCCGCTCGCCTCGGTGAGCAAGTACGTCCCGGCCAAGGTGATCCGGGCCGGCCGGTTCACCGTCGACGCGTCGCTCACCACCCCGAGCGGCGGCACCAAGCTCGGCAGCACCGCGCGGCTGGAGCTCACCTCCACCACCTACGGGATCATCACCGTCGCCCTCACCGGGATCGCGGGCGGCGTGCTCGTGCTGCTGGTGGCGTTCCGGCTGTTCCGCCGGGTGCGCGCGGCCCGCGCGGGGACCGGCGCGAACAGCGAGGCTCCCCGTGAGCCCTAGTCGCGGTACAGAATCAGTGACCGTGACCCGACGAACCGGCGGCGCCGAGCCCTCGCTGGCCCGAGCCAGCGGCTCGATGGCGATCGCGACGCTGGTCAGCCGCATCACGGGGTTCGCGTGGAAGGTGCAGCTGGCGTGGGTCGCGGGCCTGCTGGTGGTCAACGACTCGTTCACCGTCGCGAACACGCTGCCCAACATCATCTACGAGCTGCTGCTCGGCGGGGTGCTCGCGAGCGTCGTCGTGCCGCTGCTGGTCCGGGCGCAGGACGACCCCGACGGCGGCCAGGCCTACACCCAGCGGCTGCTCACGGTCGGCATGACCATGCTCGCGGTCGGCACGGTGGTCGCGGTCGCGCTGGCGCCGGTGTTCACCGGCCTGTACATGGACGACTCGAGCGGCCACGCCAACGCCGAGCTCGCTACCGCGTTCGCCTACCTGCTGCTGCCGGAGATCGTGTTCTACGGGCTCTTCGCGCTGCTGTCGGCGATCCTGCAGGCCAAGCACGTGTTCGGCCCCACCGCGTGGGCGCCGGTGGTCAACAACCTGATCATCATGGCCACCATCGGGGTGTACGCGATCGTGCCCGGCGAGATCTCGCTGAACCCGGTCCGGATGGGCGACGCGAAGCTCCTGGTCCTCGGCATCGGCGTCACCCTCGGCATCGCCGTCCAGGCGCTCGTGCTGCTGCCGGCGCTGCGCCGGGTCGGCTTCCGGTTCCGCTGGAACTGGGGGCTGGACTCGCGGCTCAAGGAGTTCGGCGGGCTCGCCCTGTGGATCATCGGCTACGCGGGCATCAGCCAGATCGGGATGATCTTCACGACCCGGGTGCTGACCGAGACCGCGGCCGGCGGCGCGGCGATCTACGCGAACGCCTGGCTGCTGTTCCAGCTGCCCTACGGCGTCATCGGGGTGTCACTGCTGACCGCGATCATGCCCCGGCTGTCCCGGGCCGCGGCCGACGGCGACACCCGCAAGCTCATCGGCGACCTGTCGCTGGCGAGCCGGCTGTCGACGGTGATGCTCGTGCCGATCAGTGCGGTGCTCACGATCGCCGGCTCGGCCATCGGCGTCGCGCTGTTCAACTACGGCAACGCCGACATCGCCGACGCCAGGCGGCTCGGCAACGCGCTGGCCTTCTCGGCGTTCGGCATCCTGCCGTTCGCCCTGGTCATGCTCCAGCTGCGGGTGTTCTACGCGATGAAGGACGCCCGGACGCCCACGCTGATCATGATCGTGATGACCGTGGTGAAGATCCCACTGCTGTTCATGTGCCGCGACCAGCTGCGCCCCGAGGACGTGGTGATCGGCGTGATGCTCGTCAACGCGCTCACCTTCGTCGTCGGCGCGGTGCTCGGCCAGATGTGGCTGTGGGTGCGGCTGGGCCGGCTGCAGAGCATGCGGGTGGTCCGGGTGATCGTGCAGAGCGTGGTCGCCGGCCTCGCCGGTGTGCTGGTCGCGTTCGGCCTCACGCTGCTCGTCGACCTGGTCCTGCCGGACGGCTTCGGGGACACCCCGGCCGCCTGGGTGAAGCTGATCGTCCAGGGAGTGGTGACCACCGTGGTGGCCTTCGGGCTGCTCGCCGTGTTCAAGGTTCCCGAGCTCGCCCCGGCCACGCAACGAATCACCCGACTGGTGCGTCGAGGGTAGGGACGAACAGCAGGAAGAACGCTCCGGACTCACGTAGGCTCGATCTGATCGGCAGAACACATCGGTGTCCGTCGCGCGGTCCTGCCTTACCGGCCGGAGCGCCCGGGCGGGGAGAGTTGCAGTGACCACGAGGCGAACCGACTCCCTCACGGGTGAGCTGAACCCCGGCGGCGGCGCCGGGGATAACTTCCTGTTGCCGGGTGCCGTGATCGGCGACGGTCGTTACCGCCTGCTCGCCCAGTTCGGCGTGGACCAGCGGGTCAACGCCCACCTGTGGCGGGCCCGCGACGGCCAGCTGCGCCGCGACGTCGCGCTCACCGTGCTGGTCGGCGAGCCCGGCGACGCCACCCGCGCGCAGGACGCCCGCCGCACGCTCGAGCGGGCCGCGCACGCCGCCCGGTTCAACCACCCCGGCATGGCCCGGGTGCTCGACGTGCTGAGCCTCGGCAACGGCGTCACCGCCGGCGAGGGCCTGCTCGGCATCGTCGTCGCCGACTGGTCGGCCGGCACCGACCTCATCGACCTCATCGCCGAGCACCCGCTGCCCGCCGCCAACGCCGCCCGCCTCCTCGAGCCGCTGGCCGCCGCGGTCGAGCGGGCCCACGTCGCCGGCCTGGTGCTGGGCGTCGACCACCCGCAGCGGATCCGGGTCACCCCCGAGGGCGCGCTGCGCCTGGCTTTCCCCGGCCCGCTGCCCGAGGCCGTGCCCCGCGACGATGTCAAGGGCCTCGGCGCCATCCTCTACCTGCTGCTCACCGGCCGGTGGCCGCTGCCGGGAGGCCCGGCCGCCCTCCCGCCGGCGCCCCTCATGCCGGACGGTGCCATCGCGGCGCCGGAGTCGCTCAACCCGGTGCCGCACGAGCTGTCCGCGGTCGCGCTGCGCAGCCTCGAGGACACCTCCATCGGCGGCATCCGCACCAGCGCCACCCTCCTGACGGTGCTCGACCAGGCGGCCGAGTCCGCCGAGCGCACCGAGTTCCTCCGGCCGGTCCTCCCGGGCACGGCCGAGGAGGACGGCGGGCCCGTGTGGACCACCCGCCCGCCGGTCCGGGACAAGGCGCGCCGGCGCAAGCTCGCGGTCGGCGTCACCGCGCTGGCCGTGGCCACCGTCGGCGTGCTGGCCTGGGTGGGCATGATGCTCATCAGCTTCTTCGGCGACGGCACCGGCAGCACCGGCAACACGGTGGTGATCAGCGCGCCGCCGGCGGCGAACGGGCAGTCCTCGGCGCCCAAGCCGCAGCCGGCCGGGCCGCTGCAGCCGGCCGAGGTGTCCGAGTACAACCCCAAGGGCACCGAGGACGACCAGCGCAACGCCAACCACGTCACCGACGGCGACCCCGGCACGCTGTGGGAGACCGACACCTACAAGCAGCAGTTCCCCGCGCTCAAGCCCGGCGTGGGGATCATGGCCTCGTTCGCCAACTCCACCCGCTTCGCCTCGGTCGCCATCGAGTCGCCGAGCCCCGGCACGGTCGTGGAGATCCGCACCGCGCCGTCGGCCAACCCCGCGCTCGAGGACACCAAGGTCATCGCCACGGGCGAGCTGCAGGGCGGCCGCACGGAGATCCAGCTGCCCAACGCCGAGCCGGCCCAGTACGTGATCGTCTGGATCACCAAGCTGGGCGAGGGCAACAAGTCGGCGCTGGCCGAGGTGCAGTTCATCCGGGCCAAGTGAGTTGCCCGCGCGCCCGGTGACGGTGTCGAGGGCCACACCTCTCGTGGGTAACTCGCGGACCGATATCCTCCTCGCGTGACCACCGCCGCCAGCTCGGACGCCGACCTCATCGCGGCGCACGCCGCCGGTGACCCGCGAGCCTTCGCCGAGTTGGTCCGCCGTCACCGGGACCGGATGTGGGCCGTCGCCCTGCGCACGCTGCGTGATCCGGAGGAGGCCTCCGACGCGCTGCAGGACGCGTTCATCTCGGCGTTCCGCGCGGCCGCGTCGTTCCGGGCGGAGTCGCAGGTCACCACGTGGTTGCACCGGATCGTCGTCAACGCCTGCCTCGACCGGGTGCGCCGCCGCCAGTCCCGGCCCACCGTGCCGCTGCCGGAGACCGGACCCGGCGAGCCCGCCTCCCCGCGTGACTCGATGTCCGAGCGGGAGACCCGGCTCGTCGTCCAGAACGCGCTCAGCCAGCTCTCGGAGGACCAGCGGATGCCGATCGTGCTGGTGGACGTGGAGGGCTACTCGGTGGCCGAGACCGCCAAGATGCTGGGCATCGCCGAGGGCACGGTGAAGAGCCGGTGTGCCCGGGGCCGGGCCAAACTGGCCAAAGTTCTCGGTCATCTCCGGAACCCCGATGCAGATGCGAACGTCCCAGATGGCGCTGTTGATGGGCGAGGTGTGCCGGTACGGCGCAACTGGGAGGGACGATGACGGACAGCGCGAAGGGGGCGGGCGGCTCGCTATCCGGGCCACCGTGGTCCGTCGACGTGCTTGCCGACCTGCACGCCGGCGTCCTCGACCCCGAGCAGTCCGCACACCTGTGGCCGCTGGTCAACGCCGACCCGGAGGCTCGTTCCGTCCTCGAGGCCCTCGACACGGTCAAGGTCGACCTCGGCCGGCTGGGCAACGCCGCGGCCGAGCCGATGCCGGCCCGGTTCGCGGCCCGGCTCGACGCCGCGCTGCAGGCGGAGATGCGGGCCAGCGGGCGGGTTGCCACCGTCGCCCCTCCGGCCCCCCCGGCCGGCCTGCCCGGCCCGCCGCCGATCGCTCCGGTCGTCGACCTCGCCGCCGCACGCAAGCGCCGCAACCGGATGGCCGCGTGGGGTGCGGGTGTCCTCACGGCGGCGGCCGCCGCGGCCGCCATCGCGTTCGTCGCCCTGCCGGGCAACGAGACCTCCGGCACGCCGCAGGCCGGCGGCAACGACACCACGCAGCCCACCGACGCCCCGGGCGGCAGCGCACGGCCGCCGGTCGCGTTGAAGAGCAACGATCTCGCGCCGGCCATCGGCCAGCTCACCGGCCGGTTCGACTACGGCGCGCTGAAGGACGAGCAGGGCCTCAAGGACTGCCTGGCGGCCCACAACCTCAGCATGGCCGACCCGCTGGGCGTCCACCCGGTCGTCCTCGACGGCAAGGACGGCATCGCGGCGCTGGTGGGCGCGGGCGGCTCCCAGCCCGGCCGGTTCCGGCTCGTCGTCGTGGAGCCCACCTGCACCCAGACCAACCCGGGTGAGGTCCTCGCCAACCGCGAGCTTCCCTGACACGCAGAGTCGTCGAGAAGGCCGCGGGTTCGCCCGCGGCCTTCTTCATGTGTGCGTGATGCGTGCGTGCCGCCCGTCACCCGAGCGGGGCGGAACAACCGACACCTACGATCGTGTTGGAATCCATGCACGCCATCGCGCCCCGTCCCCGGAGGTCAGATGCCCACCGACACCACCCAACCCGTCCGCAACGTGATCGTCGTCGGCTCCGGCCCCGCCGGCTACACGGCGGCGGTCTACGCAGCCCGGGCGCAGCTCGAGCCGCTGGTGTTCGAAGGCACCCAGTTCGGCGGCGCGCTCATGACCACCACCGAGGTCGAGAACTACCCCGGCTTCCGCGACGGCATCATGGGGCCCGACCTCATGGAGCAGATGCGCGCGCAGGCCGAGCGGTTCGGCGCCGAGCTGCGTGCCGAGGACGTCGAGGAGATCCAGCTCCAGGGCCGGATCAAGTACGTCACGGCCAACGGCGTCCGCTACGGCGCCAAGTCGATCGTGCTCGCGATGGGCGCCGCCGCGCGCTACCTGCACGTGCCCGGCGAGCAACGGCTGCTCGGGCACGGCGTGTCCGCTTGCGCCACCTGTGACGGCTTCTTCTTCCGCGACCAGGACATCGCCGTGGTCGGCGGGGGCGACTCCGCCATGGAGGAGGCGTTGTTCCTCACCAAGTTCGCCCGCTCGGTCACCATCGTCCACCGGCGCCAGGAGTTCCGGGCGTCCCGGATCATGCTCGAGCGTGCCCGCGCCAACGAGAAGATCCGCTGGCAGCTCGACTCCGAGGTCCTCGAGGTGCTCGGCGAGAACTCGGTCACCGGCGTGAAGATTCGCGACACGGTCACCGGCGAGGAGTCCGTGCTCGACGTCACCGGCTTGTTCATGGCGATCGGCCACGACCCGCGCAGCCAGCTGGTCGCCGGCCAGCTCGAGCTCGACGAGGACGGCTACGTCAAGGTCGAGCCGCACACCACCTACACGGGCGTCGACGGCGTGTTCGCCTCCGGCGACCTGGTCGACCGCACCTACCGCCAGGCCATCACCGCCGCCGGGTCCGGGTGCTCGGCCGCGATCGACGCCGAGCGCTGGCTCGCCGAGCACGCGGAGGCCCCCGAGGCACACGTGGCTCCCGAGCTCGTCGGCGGCGGCTACGCCCCCACGCAGAACTGACGCACCAACCCCCACAAGGAGAGAAGATGGCCGGCAACACCGTGAAAGTGACCGACAGCTCGTTCGCCGCCGACGTGCTGGGCAGCGACAAGCTCGTGCTGGTGGACTTCTGGGCAACCTGGTGCGGACCGTGCCGGATGGTCGCTCCGGTGCTCGAGGAGATCGCCGGCGAGCACGCCGACAAGATCACCATCGCCAAGCTCGACGTCGACGAGAACCCCACCGTCGCGCGCGACTACCAGGTGCTGTCCATCCCCACGCTCATCCTGTTCAAGGGCGGCGAGCCGGTGAAGCAGATCGTCGGCGCCAAGCCGAAGGCCGCGCTGCTCGCCGACCTGTCCGACTACCTGGGCTGATCACCCGCAGTTACCTGGGCGGACCGACAACCCCCGACACCGTTCGTAGCGTCCAAGAGACGTGAACCGGGTGTCGGGGGTCACCGGACAGACGCACCACGTGACCCTCCGCGCCGGACGGACGGCGGCAAGGCACAATAGTTTCGCAGTCGTCTTGCTGCCGTAGACGTCATCTTCGCGCCGACTCGATGTCGGTGCCCGACCCGAGCGAGGGGTGCATGCGGGTACTCCGCCGCGGTGATGGTGGGCCGGCCGTAGCCGAGGTCCGGTCCACGCTCGCAGCGCTTGGTCTGCTGCCGTCGGTCAATGGTTCGGGGGACCAGAGCGCACTGTTCGACGAGACCGTCGAGCACGCGGTGCGTAGTTTCCAGCAACAACGGGGCCTGATCACCGACGGTGTGGTCGGTCCCGCCACCTACCGGGCGCTGCGGGACGCCACCTACCAGCTGGGCGCGCGCCCGCTGGCCTACCTGGTGTCCGCCCCGGTCTCCGGCGACGACGTGCTCACGCTGCAGGAACGCCTGCTCGAGCTCGGTTTCGACGCCGGCAGGCCCAACGGGGTCTTCGGCGCGCAGACCGAGCACGCGCTGCGCACCTTCCAGCGGGACTACGGCCTCAAGGTCGACGGCATCTGCGGCCCCGAGACGCTGCGTGCGCTGCGTCAGCTGTCCCCGCGGGCCCGCGGTGGCTCGCCGGTGCTGCTGCGGGAGCAGGAGCGGGTCCGCAAGGCCGGCCCGCGGCTGCGCGGCAAGCGGATCGTCATCGACCCGGGCCACGGCGGCCCGGACTCCGGTGTCACCGTCGGCGGCGTGCGCGAGGCCGACCTGGTCTGGGACCTGGCCAGACGCCTCGAGGGCCGCATGGTGGCCACCGGCATGCAGGCGCTGCTGTCCCGTGGACGCGACCAGTGCCCCACCGAGGCCGACCGGGCCAGCTTCGCCAACGAGGTGGGCGGCGACCTGTTCATGTCGCTGCACTCGGACGCCAACTCCTCGCCGCTGGCCCAGGGCGTGGCCAGCTTCCACTTCGGCACGGCGGGCGGCAACACGTCCACGATCGGTGAGACGCTCGCCGGCTTCGTGCAGCGTGAGCTGGCCGTGCGGACGGGCCTGCGGGACTGCCACGCGCACCCCAAGACCTGGGACACGCTGCGGCTCACCCGCTGCCCCGCGGTCCGCATCGAGATCGGCTACCTCACCAACCACGAGGACCGCCGCAGGCTCGCGGACCCGGCCTTCCGGGACGTCGTGGCCGAGGGCATCCTCGTCGCCGTCAAGCGGCTCTACCTGCTGGGTGAGAACGACCAGCCGACCGGCACGTTCACCTTCGCCGACGTCCTGCGCCACGAGCTCGCCAAGGCGGAGTAGCCCGCGAGTAGCGAGCGGGCGGTGAGCCAGTAGCCCGGCCGGAGTAGCCCACAGGGTTATCCACAACGTACGGAGTTGTCCACAGCCTGTCTGTGGACAACTTTCGCGTGCACGCTCAGCGCTGCAGGACCGGGCTCGCGGTGGAGACCGTAACGGTGCCCAGGAGCTTCTCCAGGGCCGCTTCGACGTCTTCCTTCCACGAGATGGCGCTGCGCAGCTCCAGGCGCAGACGGGGCCAGCGAGGGTGCTGGCGGACGGTCTTGAAGCCGACCTGGAGGAAGAAGTCGGCGGGGATCACGCACGTGGGCTCGTCGTCGGGCTTCGCGTCGCCGAACGCCTCGATGGCCTTGACCCCGCGCCGGGTGAGGTCCTTCGCGACCGCCTGCACGAGCATCCGGCCCAGCCCGCCGCCGCGGAACTCGGGCAACACGTGGAAGCCGGTGAGCAGCACGGCGTCCGGGCTCGGGGGCGAGGTGGGAAAGGCCGACGCGCGGGGCACGGCCGTGGGCGGGGCGTAGAGGACGAACCCCACCGGGAGCTTGTCGCTGTAGACGATCCGGCCGCAGGAGCCCCACTCGAGCAGGACGCTGGAGACCCAGGCCTCCTTCTCCAGATCCGCCGTGCCGAACTCCTCCGCCTGCTCCCGCAGGTGCGGCGCCAGCTCCCAGAACACGCACGCTCGGCTGTGCTTGGGCAGATCCTCCAGGTTGTCCAGCGTGACGCCAACGACGCGTCGCGACACCCTGACCTCCCCACCCGTGTGCATGTCTCGCGGAGTAGAACCACGCGTTTCCCGCCCAGTGCTACGCGTACCGCACGCCAGGATAAGCCCAGTGCAGCGTGAGGAGAAACAACGTGAGCCGGATATGAGCCCCGGTTACACTCGATTGATCTACAGCACCATCCGACCGCACCAACCGTGATGGAGCCCGCATGACCTCGGTGGGACCACCGCCCGACAGACCGGGCAGCCGCAGCCTCGACCCGCATCTGCGCCGGTACGCGGCGCGGGCGGCCGGCATGACGGCCTCCGAGGTACGCGCGCTCTTCGCGGTCGCGAGCAGGCCCGAGGTGGTCTCGCTGGCCGGTGGGATGCCCAACCTCACCGCGCTGCCGCTGGACTCGCTCTCGACCCAGGTCGCGTCGCTGATCAGCACCGACGGGCTCGTCGCGCTGCAGTACGGGTCCGCGCACGGGCTCCCCGAGCTGCGCGACCAGATCTGCGAGGTGATGGCGCTCGAGGAGGTCCGCGGTCACCCGGACGATGTCGTCGTCACCGTCGGTTCGCAGATGGCGCTCGACATGGTGACGAGGATCTTCTGTGATCCCGGTGACGTCGTGCTGGCCGAGGGGCCGTCCTACGTCGGCGCGCTCGGCACGTTCGGCGCGTACCAGGCGGGCGTGGTCCACGTGGCGATGGACGCCGACGGGCTGGTGCCCGAGGCCCTGCGCGCGGCGCTGGCGGCGGCTGAGCAGGCCGGCAAGCGGGTCAAGTTCCTCTACACCATCCCCAACTTCCACAACCCGGCCGGCGTGACGCTCAGCGTCGCCCGGCGCGCCGAGATTCTCGAGATCTGCGCCCGGCACCGGGTGCTGGTGGTCGAGGACAACCCGTACGGACTGCTGGGCTTCGACGGGCAGACCTACCCGGCACTGCGTTCGATGGACCGGGACAACGTGGTCTACCTCGGCTCGTTCTCCAAGACCTTCGCCGCAGGCCTGCGGGTTGGCTGGGCGCTCGCCCCGCATGCGGTGCGGGAGAAGCTGATGCTGGCCGCCGAGTCCGCCACGCTGTGCCCGCCCACGCTGAACCAGATGATCGTCTCCCGCTACCTCGCCACGCACGACTGGCGCGGCCAGATCAAGTCCTTCCAGCAGGCCTACCGGGAGCGGCGGGACGCGATGATCTCCGCGCTGGAGCAGTACCTGCCGCCCGGCTGCACGTGGACCGTGCCCGCCGGCGGGTTCTTCGTCTGGCTCACCGTGCCGGAGGGCGTGGACACCAAGGCGATGCTGCCGCGGGCGGTCACCGCCCGCGTCGCGTACGTCTCCGGCACCGGGTTCTACGCTGACGGCCTGGGCAGCCGCCAGATGCGGTTGTCCTTCTGCTACCCGACCCCGGAGCGCATCACCGAGGGGGTGCGGCGGCTCGCCGCCGTGCTGTCCGACGAGCTGGAGCTCGCCGCGACGTTCGGCCCGATCAACCAGCGGGCCGGCTCCGGGCCCCAGGTGCCCACGCCGGACACCGCATAACACTGTTCGGCAAGCAAATCCGCGGTTGGCGAGCACTAGGTACGGTCACAATGGACAGTCCGTTGTGGAGCACTGAGGAGCGTCTCGTGTCCGATCGTTGTGTCGCGGTGCTGTCCGGCGGGCTCTCCCACGAGCGGGACGTCTCGCTGCGCTCCGGGCGCCGGCTGTCCGCCGCGCTGCGGGCCGTCGGGGTCACCGTCGAGGAGTGGGACGCCGACTCGGCGCTGCCGGCCCGGCTGCGGGAGCACAAGCCGGACGCGGTGGTGGTCGCGCTACACGGCGGCGAGGGTGAGGGCGGCTCGATCCAGACCGTGCTGGAGATGCTGGACGTGCCGTACGTGGGCGCCGACTCGCACGCCTGCCGGCGGGCGTGGGACAAGCCGACCGCGAAGACCGAGCTGGCCCGCGCGGGGCTCGCGACACCGGAGTGGGTGGTGCTGCCGCACAGCACGTTCCGCGAGCTGGGCGCCAAGCCTGTGCTGGACGCGATGGTCGACCGGCTGGGCCTGCCGATGATGCTCAAGCCCGAGCAGGGTGGCTCGGCGCTGGGCGCGCAGGTGGTGCGGGACGCGGCCGACCTCCCGGCCGCGATGGTCGGCTGCCTGGCCTACTCCGAGACCGTGCTCGCCGAGCGGTTCGTCGAGGGCGTCGAGGTGGCCGTCACGGTGATCGACGGGCCGGACGGTCCGGAGGCGCTGCCCGCGGTCGAGATCGTCCCGGAGGCCGGGGTCTACGACTACACCGCTCGCTACACCGCCGGCTTCACCAACTTCCACACGCCGGCCCGGCTCGATGACCGGGCCGCCGCGGCGGTGGCCGACCTCGCCGTGGCGGCGCACCGGCTGCTCGGGCTCCGCGATGTCTCGCGCACCGACGCGATCGTCGCCGGCGACGGAACCGTCTACTTCCTGGAGGTCAACTCCTCGCCGGGGCTGACCGAGACCTCGCTCCTGCCGATGGCGATCGAGGTGGCCGGGCGCTCGCTCGGCGACATTTACGCCGGGCTGATCGAGCGAGCGGTCGACCGCTCTCGTGCGCACGCTGGGTGATCGATTGGGCACTGTCCGCCTTCGTCACCGTGACGTAAGTGCCTGGGGTGATCCCTAATCCGATTCCAATGTCCGATTTGACCCATTTTTCGCCATCAACTCGACGATTCGCTCAAGATCGTCAACTGAGCCGAACTCGACCACGATTTTGCCCTTGCGCTTGCCGAGCTCGACCTTCACCCGGGTGTCGAACGTGTTGGAGAGCCGCTCGGCGACGTCCTGCAAACCCGGCGCCTGCATCGGCTTGCGGGGCGCCTGCTTGGGCTTGGGCGGCGCCGCGTTCTTCAAGAGCGTGACGGCTTCCTCGGTGGCGCGGACGGACAGGCCCTCCGCGATGATCTTGGCCGCCAGGTCCTCCTGCATGCCGGCGTCCTCCAGGCCGAGCAGCGCGCGGGCGTGGCCGGACGACAGGACACCGGCGGCGACCCGGCGCTGCACCGGCAGGGGGAGCTTCAGCAGCCGGATCGTGTTGGTGATGGCCGGCCGGCTGCGGCCGATGCGGGAGGCCAGCTCTTCGTGCGTCACCTCGAACTCGTCGAGCAGCTGCTGGTAGGCCGCAGCCTCCTCGAGTGGGTTCAGCTGGACGCGGTGGATGTTCTCCAGCAGGGCGTCGCGCAGCATCGCGTCGTCGGCGGTCTGCCGGACGATGGCCGGAATCTTGGCCATGTCCGCACGCTGGGCCGCCCGCAGGCGGCGCTCACCCATGACGAGCTCGTAGGAGTCACCGCCGAGCTCGCGCACGACGATGGGCTGCATGAGACCGAACTCGCGGATCGAATGCTCGAGCTCGCTCAGCGCGTCCTCGTCGAAGACCTGACGAGGCTGCTTGGGGTTGGCCTGGATCGCGTCGGTCGAGATCTCCCGGTACACGGCTCCGGCCACCGCACCGCTCGGTGGCGGCGGAGCGCCTCCGGCGTCCGCAGGCCTGGCCGCGGGCGTCGGCAGCTTCACCGCGCCGTCGGCCGGGCCCTGCGGAATCAGTGCGGCGAGGCCTCGGCCCAGCCCACCCTTGCGTTCGGTCATGCTGCTTCTCTCTACTCCCCGCCGAACCCGCGTTCGGCCATCTCCCTCGCGGCGTCGAGGTAGCTCATCGCCCCCCGGGAACCCGGGTCGTACGCGAGCACCGTCTGCCCGAAGCCGGGCGCCTCGGACACCTTGACGCTCCTGGGGATCACAGTACGCAGGACCGTGTCCCCGAAGTGCTTCCGAACCTCCGCGGTCACCTGATCGGCGAGCTTCGTGCGCCCGTCGTACATGGTGAGCAG